>JAUHZT010000127.1 GCA_030425905.1 Gammaproteobacteria bacterium | reverse complement strand
CTGCTGCAACTTCAGGCCATTCATACGCAGGATATCGGCCACCTCTCGCTGCGGCTTGTCGAGGTCACCGAGGGTGCCATCGAGCAGCAATTCGGTGCCCTCACGGATGCTCGCCAGCGGGGTCTTCAGTTCATGTGACATGTGCCGCAGGAATCGGTTCTTTTCCTGTGCCAGTTCGAGCAAGCGCAGTCGCAACCATTCAAGCTGCCGCCCCAGCTTCTCGAGATCGGAGGGGCCCTTGATTTGAATCGGTTTCGAGAAGCCACTTTGCCCGAGTTGGTCAATGGCTTTGTCAATCTGGCGGATAGGCCGGGCAACGAGCACGATAAAGAATAACACGAGGACGAGTGTGCCGGGCACGAGGGCGGCGACCTGCCATGCAGATATGCGCTGTGCTTCGCGGGTGCTTGATTGCAGCGCCTGCAGCTCGCGGTCGATATACCGGTCAATTTCTATGGTGAGGCGGGTGGCGTCCTGCTTCAGCGGTGCAAACTGTTCGACAGCGGCTTGCGCCTGGGCTGCACTGAGCCCGGTTGCCGCAAGTTGCCGGGTGATATCGCGTGCCCGCGTGGCAATCGACTGCAACAGGTCCGTTGCGCCAGCCATTTCGGTGATGCTGCGCATCTTGTCCAGGCGCTCGTACACAGTGTCGAGATCCTGTTGCAGCAACTGCAGGCTGTCGGCGCTGCGCAGTACTGTGTACTGGCGCGCCACCCGTTCCAGCGAGCCGATGTGTTCGAGCAGTTGCCGATTGTTGTCCGCCGCCTGTACCCCGGTGTTAACCAGGCGCTCGCTCTGTTCAGCGACCCGGTCAAGGCTGAATAGCGCCCAAAGCACCGACAGCAACAAGGGGAGCGCAACAATACCGAACCCGACGAGTATGAGTCCGTTCAGCGATCTTGGGCGGCCAAAATTCATCTCGTCAGTTTAGCATTCGCCGGCTGTTTGCGGCGCTCAGGCAGCCCAGTACGCGGTGGGGTCGCCGGCCGCAATCTTGCGTTCCCAGGCGAGGCTGGTTTTTACGATTGTGTCGAGGTCATCGAATCTCGGGGTCCAGCCCAGTTTGGCGCGAATCTGCTCCGCAACCGCCACCAGCTCGGGCGGGTCTCCTGCACGGCGCTCGTCTTCTATGACTTTAAGCGGTGCACCGTTGGCACGGCCGACAGCCTCAAGTACTTCCCGGACACTGTAGCCGTGGCCATAACCGCAATTGAGGATAGTGGATTCACCGCCGTTGCGCAGGTAGTCAAGCGCGTTGCGGTGCGCTGTGGCGAGGTCCTCGACGTGGATATAGTCACGCAAACCGGTGCCATCGGGTGTCGGATAGTCCGTGCCGTAGATACTGACGTGCGGGCGCTTGCCGACGGCGACTTCGCAAGCCACCTTGACGAGCAGCGTCGCAAGCGGCGTTGATTGACCGATGCTGCCGGTCGGTTCACAACCCGCGACATTAAAATAGCGCAGCGCGACATAGCGTGGGCCACCTGCGTTGGCGAGATCCCGGAGCATCCATTCGGTCATGAGCTTGGAGGTGCCGTAAGGATTGATCGGCGCGGTCGGTGTGTCCTCAGCGGCTTTGCCGCCGGCCGGCAGCCCATAAACAGCGGCTGTCGAGGAGAAAACCACGTGCTGTACACCATGGCGGTTGGCAACTTCAAGCAGGGTGCGGCTGTTGGACGTATTGTTTCGATAGTACTTCAAGGGGTCAGCAACAGATTCGGGTACGACTGTGTGTGCGGCAAAATGCATGACGGTATCAATGTCATGGGCCGCGAATATGGACTCCAGCAGGTCGGCGTCGCCGGTATCGCCGATAATCAGCTCGCCTGTGGAGACCGCTTCTCTAAAACCGGTGGACAGGTTGTCGAGCGTGATGACATCTTCACCTTGCTGCCCCAATTGCCGCAATACGTGGCTGCCGATGTAGCCTGCGCCGCCGGTGAGTAATATCTTCTTGTTTCCCATATGTTTTTTGCCTACCTGCCGCTCTTAGCGGCCAAATTGTGAACCCTTCGCACGATTGCAGCGCGGAGTTTACCAATACTGTTGTCGAGAATACGGACCTGGATCGCACAATATTATGTGATCAGGGCACACGAATGAGGCTGGTGGCCAGATTCGTTCTGTGCAGGTTCAGTTTCAAACGTTATTATCGAGACTTCCGGTGGTACCCAGGTACCGGCCGGTCATGGGAGAAGAGACTTGCCGAAATCATCAGTGCAGCAGCGGCTGCGATTCTCAGTCCTTGCTCGCCCGAGCGCAGGATTGCTGGTGTCGCTGATCCTGGCAGCGTGTGGAGGCGGCGGCAGCGACCCGGCGCCGCAACCGCCAGTCAATCCGCCCGTTACCCCCCCTCAGACACTGGTCACCGTGTCGGGGCGCGTTAACTACGAATTCGTGCCGCCCAATGCAAATTGTTCCGGTCTTGACTTCGCAGGGACGTTTGTCAGGCCCATTCGGGGCGCGACGGTGCAACTGCTCGATGCCTCCACGGAGGCGGTTCTTGCAAGTACTGTTGCCAGTGACACGGGAGACTATTCGTTTGCCGACGTAACGGCGTCGAGCGATGTACGCCTGCGCGTGTTGGCGGAACTCAAGAAGAGCGGTTCGCCAAGCTGGGACGTGGAAGTGCGCGACAATGTAGATACCAGCGCAAATCCGGTTGCACTGCCTTCGCGGCCGCTCTATGCGGTAGATGGCAGCAATTTCAATACCGGCACGGCCGATGTCGTGCGCAATCTGACAGCGACGACGGGCTGGGGCACTGACAGCTATACCGGCGATCGCTCCGCCGCACCGTTCGCGATTCTTGACGCAATTTATTCCGGCATGCGGCTGGTGCTTGAAGCGGATCCGAATGCAGACTTCCCGGCACTGGATGCCTTCTGGAGCATCAACAACACATCGCTAAGCGGTTCGCCGGACGATGGAGAGATAGGCACTTCCTATTACACGACCAATCCCGATGGAGGCGCGCCGAATCCGTCATTGTTCCTGCTGGGTGATGCCGACAGTGACACGGAAGAATTTGACGACCATGTTGTGGTGCATGAATGGGGCCATTATTTCGAAGACAATTTTTCGCGTTCCGATTCAATTGGCGGCGCACATACGCTCGGCGAATCGCTGGATGCGCGGCTCGCCTTCGGCGAGGGTTTCGCGACAGCGCTGGCCGCAATGAGCCTCGACGAGCCGCAATACTGTGACACCGGAGCGGCCGGAGTAGCCTCTGGGTTTGGCATCAATGCCGAGTCGGACAATGCAGGCATCCAGGGCTGGTTCAACGAATTGTCGGTAGTAACGTTCCTTTACGACCTGTATGACACGACGAATGAGAATGGCGATACCGGGTCCATTGGCTTCGCGCCAATTTTTGCCACTATGACAGGGCCGCAGGCCGATACTCCTGCGTTTACTTCTGTATTTTCATTTGCGGCTGCTTTGCGCACTGAGTCTTCCCTGGATGCCAGCGATATCGCGTTCATTGATGCGCAGCTTTCCCGCGAGAATATCAACCCGGTGGGCATCGACATTTGGGGTGGCGGCGAAATCAACAATGCCAACGGCGGACAGGATGTGCTGCCGCTGTACACGGAGCTGCCCATCGATGGCACGCCGGTAGTGGTGTGCACGAACAGTGATTTTGACGGCGACCGTGACGGTAACAAGCTTGCTCAGAGCCGCTATCTGAGGTTTACAGTGCCATCCCCTGACAGCTTTACGATGAGCGCGGTCACGCAACCGACCACGCCGCCGCTGCCAGCCGATGACCCGGCTGATGCCCGGGACCAAAGTGATCCGGACCTGTTCGTCCAGCTTAACGGTGCATTTATCGCGCAAGGTATTAGCGGCGAAGCGAACCTGGAAGCGTTTGTGACGCCGGTTCTGGATGCCGGTACTTACGTTGCGGAACTGCAGGAGTTCAGGTTTGCCGATGAGGACACCGCAGCGGACTTTCCTGACCAGGTATGTTTCGAAGTGACAATGACGCCGTAGCATTTGCATGGCATTTCCGGTTTTAAATTCATGCGCTACTATTCACGCAGGCCAAGGTAAAAAATTATGAGCATAAGCAGATGGGTACCGGTTCTTTCGGCGAGTGCCATTGCGCTGGCGGCGTGTGGCGCCGGCAATCCAAACCCGCCGGGTGCGGCAACTTCAAACGTGCCCGGCGACAGCGAAGTGCCATCGGTTACCCTTGCACCCGCGACTGACGCGCCGGCATCGGCCAAGCCCGGCGGCCCGGTCAGCATCGCCTACCAAATCATCGGCAAGCCGCTTGTCGGTGAACCTCTTGCCATCGACTTGCGTGTCAGGTCGGCTCTCGCCGTTGGCCAGGTCGATATTTCTTATCGCATCGGCGATCCGACAGCATTGCGGCTGGCGGATTCGCAGCCGGCGTCCACCACTTTGTCTCATACAATCGAGGATGGTCCTGGCAGCCAGCAGGTGAGCGTGGTGCCGTTGCGTGAAGGTCGTGTGTACCTAAACGTCGCAGCCACGGTGCAAACGGCTGACGGCGCTGTGTCAACTGTATCGGCGATCCCGATCCAGGTGGGCGGCCCCGGGTCCCATAAAATGCAGGAAAATGGTAAGCTCCACACCGACAGCGAGGGCAATGCCGTTCGCGTCTTGCAGGGCAGCGACAAATAAGACTGCATTATGTCGAAATAACCATAGCTTCGGCTTCTAAGCCCCTGATTCTCTGCGGCCACCGTCGGCCATTCGGGAATATTTTCCCAAATTCTTTCTCAAAGTTTGCGTCATTTCACAGACGCTCAATCTCTGCTCGGATATGGTGCATCCACTTCTGCCAGAAGGCTGCCCGAATCGGCGCCTTGTCTGGCACACGGGTTTCGCGAAGCGAGCATTCGTTGTATGGACAAAAGTCTGAGGGAAAGAATCAGGAAGGCGACTGAAGGATCTGGCGCGCACGAGTCAGATTTTCTCGATTTGTTGAAACTCGTCGACGCGCACTATGACAGGATGGAAGCGACCATCACCCAGTCAGTCTGTACGCAAACTTCAAGTACCCAAACGCTGACTGCCAGTACCCCGATTGACGCCGTTTTTGACAGCGTCACCGAAGCCCTGTTGTCGGTCAGTGAGAACGGCAGAATCCGCGTCTGCAACAAGGTCTGTTCGCGTTACTTCAGCATGACGCACGAGGAACTGATTGGCGCGAGCCTCGACAGTCTGTTGCCGGAGCTCAACGATCGACCAGTGCGCGAGTTTCTTGAGCCGTTCATGTCGAGCCTGGACGATACGCACGTTGACTACACGCCGGGTGAGGTGCTTGCGCAGCGCGCAAACGGCGAGTCATTCTATGCGGAGATCAATGCGAGCCAGCTAATTACGGCCGAAGGCACGATCTTCGTTATCAGTCTGCGCGACGTTAGCCAGCGACGCGAAGCTGAGAAAGCGCTGAAGGAAAATGAGGAGCGCTACCGCGCTCTGGTGCAGTATGCGCCCGAAGCGATCATTGTATTCGACGTCGACAACAACAAGTTCTGCGACGTCAATGACAAGGCTTGCGAACTGTTTAATCTGGCACGTCGTCGCTTGCTCGCAGTTGGTCCCGAAGCGATCAGCCCCGACATGCAGCCTGATGGGACACCGTCATTTGGGATCCACCGAGGCTTAGTCGATCGCGCCTTGCGCGGTGAGCATCCAACGTTCGAGTGGATGCACAAGGACTCCACCGGCAAACAGTTCCCATGCGAAGTACGTTTTAGCCGTATGCCGTCGAACGAGCGAACGCTGCTGCGTGTCAGTATCACCAATATCGAAGACCGCAAACGCAATGAAATGTTGACCTTTGCGCAGAATAAGATTCTGGAAATGGTCGCGTCCGACGCGTCCTATGATAAAACGCTCCGCGCGATCTGCCGTTTTGTCGAACGCTTAGGTGATGGCCTGACGGCTTCGATCATGGTGCTGAATGCCGATGGCAAGTCCTTGAGTGTCGAGCAGGCGCCTGGCCTCTCAGCGGAGTTTCGCTTTGGGCTCGACTTTGTTTCGGTTGCGGCGGATAGCCTGACCTGCGGTCAGGCTGCGTTCGAAGCAAAAGACAAAATTGTCGATGACATCGCACGGGAGACAGTCTGGGAGCCGCATTACGAACAGATTGAGGCCTCTGGCATAGCGGCAGTTTGGTCCTTTCTTGTCTACGGCGACGCTAACCGGGTTATCGGCACACTGGATGTCTATGCAAACCGAAGTCGCGAACCCTCCACGGACGAAATCGAAAAGCTCAATCGAATGGCGCGTCTCGCTGGTATCGCTATCAAGCGCCGGCAGGATGAAGAGCGCCTCAAGAGTAGCGAAGCGCGTTATCGCGGTTTGTTCGAGAACGTCGTAGACGGTGTGTACATTTGCTCGCGTGAAGGCGAGATAATTGCTGCCAACCCGGCGCTGGTCGAGATGCTTGGCTATGCCAGCGTTGAAGAGCTGCGCGCAGCCGGACGCACTACTATTTTGTACGTTAACCCGATTGACAGGGAGCGCGTATTCGCGAGACTTGAAGCCGAAGGTGTCGTCAAGAATTTTGAATACCGTTTGCGACGCAAGGACGGCACTGAAATTGTCGTTCTGGAGAACGCTCGTGCCGTATGTGATGAGGACGGCAAGATTGTAGCGCATGAAGGCACGATTACAGACATTACAGAACGCAAGAGGGCCGAGACCCGGATCTTCGAAGAAAAAGAGCGTGCACAGGTTACGCTCCAGTCGATTGGTGACGGTGTTATCACGGCGGATGCCGAAGGGCGAATCGATTACATCAACCCTGTGGCCCAGGATCTGACTGGCTGGGACATGCGCAGCGCAAAAGGCATGCCCGTTAGCGATATCATGACGATCGTCAATGAACACACGCGGGCGACGGTTGAAAATCCCGTGATACGTTGTCTGAAAGAAGGCCGTGTAATCACACTGGCTGAACATTCGGTCCTGATCACCAGAAGCGGTGATGAAGTGCCGATTCAGGACTCAGCAGCGCCGATCCGGGACCGTATCGGCAATATCATTGGCTCTGTGATGGTGTTCCACGACACCAGTAAAGAGTCGCGACTCTTCCGCCAGCTTAGCTACCAGGCTTCGCACGATTCATTAACCGGACTCATTAATCGTAGCGAGTTTGAGAATCGACTGGTGTCGAGTTTCGATGCCTTAAAGAGCAATCCAGAGCAATCGCACGCACTGTTATACCTGGATCTCGACCAGTTTAAGGTCGTGAACGACACCTTCGGGCATACGGCCGGGGATGAATTGCTGCGTCAACTGGCAGAGACGGTGCAGCAGCAAATTCGATCAAGCGACGTATTCGCGCGGCTGGGCGGGGATGAATTTGGCATCTTGCTGGAGCGCTGCTCAGAGCAAAAGGCGATGGACGTCGCAGAAGCGATACGCAACTCGGTCGAGGGTTATCGCTTCGAATGGCAGGATGCTTTCACGACTATTCGAGTTTCGATCGGTGTGGTAATGGTCACATCCGATGTGAAGGATGTCGCGTCGCTCATGAGTTCGGCCGATGTGGCATGTTATTCAGCAAAGGACATGGGCCGAAATCAGGTGCACCTGTACAAGGGGGGCGATGCCTCCTTGCGGCATGAAGAGATGAAATGGGTCTCTCGAATTACGAGTGCCGTCGAGGAAGAGCGGCTTGAACTGTTTTATCAACCGATTATCGGCATCAACGACAGGTCGGGACACGGCCGGGGACACTACGAGTTGTTGTTGCGGATGCGTGACGAGAGTGGGCAAATAGTGAGCCCGAATGCCTTCATACCGTCGGCTGAACGCTACAACCTGATGTCGACGCTCGACCGCTGGGTGATTCACAAGGCGCTTGCGGAACTTGCTGACACCAGCAACGAAGACGAAGCTCGCTACACGCTGTCGATCAATCTATCGGGAACTTCGCTGAGTGAAGATCGTTTCCTTGAGTACGTGGTCGAGGAATTGGGCAAGCAGCGGCTGCCCAAGGGCGCAATATGTTTCGAGATCACCGAGACCGCGGCAATTTCAAACTTGACGCGCGTCATTCACTTCATGCAGGAGCTTAAAAAGCTTGGGTGCAAATTCTCCCTGGATGACTTTGGCAGTGGCTTGTCCTCGTTTACCTACCTTAAGAATCTGCCAGTGGATTACCTGAAGATCGACGGTCAGTTCGTCAGCAATGTGGTGGATGACAGCGTTGACGAAAGTATGGTGAAGGCGATCAGCGAAGTAGGGCATGCCATGGGTATTGAAACCATCGCTGAGCGCGTCGAGACCAAGCAGGTGCTCGATAAGCTCGGTTTGCTCGGCGTCCAGTTTGCACAAGGCTATTATATTGCCCGCCCAAGTTCGGTTACTTCGTTTGAGCCCTGGCAGCGCGATACCTCCGCCAAATTGCTTGCTTAGCGGGTCCCGGTTTGGGTGCCTCATTGCAGATGCGCTAAACTGCAAGGCCACCAACCCCGAAACGGACTCAAATGCCTGACGGTGCGTCACATACAGAACTCCAAAGCCTGCTGTCAGCCGGTGAACCACCCCCGTTTTACGTCATGCACCCGGATTCGCAACGTCCGGTCCTGCTGGTGTGCGACCATGCCGCCAGTCGTTTCCCTGAGGCGCTTGGCGACATGGGGCTCGACCCCTTTGCGCGACGTTGCCACCTTGCGATAGATATTGGTGCCGGGCCGCTGACCGAATACCTGGCTGACAGCCTGGGCGTCACCGCGGTGCTGGCCCAGTACTCCCGGCTGGTTATCGACTGCAACCGGGACCTTATGGATGCAGGTGCGTTTCTGGAGTTCGGCGACGGCATCCGTGTGCCGGGAAATTGTGGTCTGCGGCAACGTGACCGGGATGTGCGTGCGCAGGCAATATACAGGCCCTACCATGAAGCGATCGAAACGCAGCTGGCACGCTTGATGAGCACGGCTGGCGCCCCTGCCTTTATTGCGGTTCACAGTTTCACGCCGGTCTTGAACGGCGAATCGCGGCCCTGGGAGATTGGTGTGCTATGGGATCAGGATCAGGGCTTGCATCAGCATTTTGTTGAAGGCTTTCGTGCGGCTGGCTTCAGGACGGGCGACAACGAGCCGTATTCGGGTAAGGCGCCCGCTGATTACACGATCGACCATCATGCCGAGGCCAAGGGCCTGCCCTGTGTGGGGATCGAGGTGCGCCAGGACCTCATCGGGGATGCGGCCGGTGTGGCCCGCATCGGCAATGTCATGCACCGCATCATCGAATCAATAGCCGCGCCGTTGTCGGAGTCAGAGCATCGCGCATCGGCCTGACAGTCTCGCAAGCTGGGGGGTTACAGAATGACTAAAAGTGAACCGGAATTTACCCTGGGGATCGAGGAAGAATATCTCCTTGTTGACCGGCAAACGCGCAGCCTGGTTGTCGACCCTCCACAAAGCCTCTTAAACGAATGCGAGGCGCAGGCGGAAGGGCAGGT
>JAUHZT010000012.1 GCA_030425905.1 Gammaproteobacteria bacterium | reverse complement strand
GTTTTGCAGTGCTCGTTGCCATGGTTCCCTCCCGGCAGAATCAGTCCGTTTTTGAGGGATAATTATATCATTTGATAGCACCTATTCCCTATTTAAAACAGCGAGTTATGAGCCGAAATGGAACGGACAAACGGGCGCAAACAGAGCGCGATTTGAATGGCAGCTTCAGGCCCAACAGCGGACGCTCGAATGACCGTGGATGCGTTATACTCGGGGCAGGAAATGACCCAAGGCAGCCGGTCGAAAAATCGTGAAAGTCGATAATCCTGACCGATGAAATCACGCCAAGACTCACTGATTCAGGAGCCGCACAATGGGGAGCTGGGGATACAAAGTAGGTGAAAGCGATACGTTCGCAGACGTTTACGACCACTTCTTCGACGAATACAACGGTGGTGCTACACCCGAGATCGCGGCAGCCAGTGTTCGAAGCGAACTTGCCGACTTCTTTGTCGAATACGATGATCAGTATGACGCGCATTTCGCTTTAGCTCTTGCACAGTGGGAAACGCAATCTTTAGATGAGTCGTTGCTCGAAAAAGTCGAGAAGTACGTCGAGTCCGGAGCAGACCTGAAGAATTGGGAAGAAAGAGACGCCGACTCGCGCACACTTGAGAAACGAGCTACGGCGCTGTCTTCATTCGTCGCAAAACTTCGGACGCCACGCTCATCTAAGAAAAGGCGGAAACGGCCGAAATTCGACTTCAGGATGGATACCCTTGTCGAAATCCCAGCGCCGGATGGCAAGAAGATCTTCTCCGTGAACGAGGAATTTTCTAACGGCGCTTACATCCACACGGGTGCGAGCATGATGTGGGCTGGTGGCGGTGGTTCGGTCTTCTACTTCACTAAGCAGGGCGTCAAGGTCTCGGCTCACTGGATCGACTCCAAGCAATTGGAAGTAACGATCGAAAAAGGAATCGAATATTCCAAAAAGGACGATTGGGCGTTTTTTTGCGGGGACAAAGTGGATGTCCTGTACAAGGAAGTGTGACTTTTGAGTGACTCCTTCTGGCCGAAAGCGAGCATTCAACAGGACCCCAGTTAAGCGGCTGCTTCAATTCACACTCCAGTCGGTGGAGTAATCTGCGATATTATGGCTGCAGATGGCCGCAGCGGACAATCGACGATCATCGGAAAACGCGTTTGCATGTATGTAAGATAATTGAGTTTGTTCCCGCCCCGACTCCAATAATAAATAAACAGGCTAACAATTAATGAGTGACGTCCGCGAATCCGTGACAGCGCAACACTACTTGGTGAGATTCGGCGGTGAGGCTGCGCTCATCGTTGTTTCAGTGTTTGTCGCCATCTTCCTTGAAAGTATGTGGCAAGACCGGGTTGCAGCGCTGGAAGCAAGAGAGTCTTTGGCCCAAGTACGCCAAAGCCTGGCAGAGGATCTGGCCTTTCTGGATAAGGTTGAAGCCGAACAGAAAGATGCGGAGGAGATGATCAATTTGTTGATCCGCTGGGCGGCGAATCCAGAGTTGTTAACAAACGAGCAAGTCCAGGATATCGTCCTAAATTATGCGACGCCGATCTCTATCTGGCCTCGACGAGCAGCATGGGACAGCATGGTTGCCGCCGGTCAACTGCGACTCTTGCGTGCGCCTGACCTCACAACCTTGGTCGGCGACTACTATGAATACCACCTGAGACGCGTCGAGTATAACGGTCGCCAATACGACGAGATGTTTGTTGCGGTATTTGATGAAGATCTGTCAAGACTATGGAACTATGGAGAGGCTAGGCTGCTTGCTAAGGATCCGGCGGATCTCGCTTACTTCAGGAACAGACTGATACTGTTGAAAGGCTGGACTTTGTACTATCTCGATTACGTTCAGCGAATCCGCGAATTGCTTGTTGATTTGATAGAGGAAATTGACGAATTCCTGAGTTAGAGCTTCGATACGTACCGAATGTCCAATTGCAAGCATTCGCCGGCCGCTCTTGGTGGCCGTCTTGCGACGCTCGCCAGGCGGCTAACTGAGGGACTGCTTCGAATCCCATAGCCGCCGCTCGAAAAATCTGAGGTAATATGACGGCGGGTGACCCGTTGCAGTCGTCGAAGACGTCATGCCTGTTGACCAGGAAATAGGCACCTCAAGTACTTTGCAGGAAAGACCGCGAACGCATGCTCAACGGCGACCAGCACATTGCCGATGATCCCGGGGTCATTCGCAAACTGTGATCACCATTGGGCGGAGGAACTGAAATTGTGCAAGAGTGATTGGAAGGCAAGCAGGCGACGGGGCGTGACGAAATTCGCCATGCGTAGCATCCTCAAGGGTCTGTCGCTGGTTTTTCTGCTCTCCTCCTGCGGGTCGGAGTCCCCGGCCGAGCGGGCGTCCGAAATCGCCGACCCCATCCTCGTATCACGTAGCGACTATACGGATCGGCTCGAAGGCTTTTGGCTCGGACAAAGCATCGCGAACTGGACCGGCATCATTACGGAGCTGGACAAGATCGGCGGCGACGGACCGACCGGGAACTTCTACACCCGCGAGGACTGGGGGTCGCTCGACCAGTCGAATATTTATGTCACCGGCACAATCGCCCCCTCGACCACAATCGACTGGGTGTTCATAGACGAAGACAGCGTGTGGGGCTCCGATGACGACACCGACATCGAATACATCTACCAGCACCTCATGATTACCCACCAGACCAGCCTCCTTACAGGTGAGCAGATTCGCGACGGCTGGCTGAACCACATTTATTCTGACGACGATACTCCGTTCCGAAATACCCTGGGCGAACCTGAAAACTACCTGTGGGTATCGAACCAGGCCGCATTCGACCTGATGCAGGACGGCGTCATTCCGCCGGCTACGAGCGACCCGGACGTCAACCCATATTACGAAATGATCGATGCGCAGCTAACCACGGAGATATTCGGCCTTTACGCGCCCGGCAGGCCCGATGTCGCGCTTCGGCTGGCACACCTGCCAATACGCACAACGGCGCGCGACGAGGCGGCACAGGCCGCCGAGTTCTACGTGGTCATGCATTCCCTCGCAGCCGTCGCCGATCCGGACCTGCCGATGAAACAACGTATAGAAAGTCTCGCTTCCGAGGCCCGTGCGCGTCTTCCCGATGGCTCCTACATAGCATCAATGTACGACTTCGTCGAAAGTCGTTACCGGGCAGGCGTACCCTGGGAACAAGCGCGAGACGAGGTGTATCAGCGCTACCAGATCGAGCAACAAGACGGCTATGACATCCCGACCCGCCACCCGGAGTGTTACGGCTGTTTCGCCGCCGGGATTAACTTCGCCGCCAGCATCGTGAGCCTCCTCTACGGAGAAGGCGACTACGAGGAAACGGTAAAGATTGCCGTGCTGGCTGGCTGGGATTCCGACAACCCCGCCGCCACCTGGGGCGGCCTGCTGGGATTCATGCTGGGCAAAGACGAACTCGAGCGGCTGTTCAACCGTCGTTTTTCGGACCGCTTTAATATCCACCGCACGCGGAAAGGATTCCCGGCACCTGACGGAATTGATACGTTCGGCAACATGGCGGAGGGCGGAATCCGGATCGTCGATCGGGTCGTGGTCGACGAGATGGGCGGGACTATTGCAGACGACGGCGGGAGCTGGCGGATTCCGGTCCTGGGAAAGTGACAAGCCAAAGCCGGGCGATTTGGAATAACCGGGACAGTGTACTTATCTGATCGCTGACTCAACTGGTCCGAGGTAAGAGTAAGAAAAAGTCCCCGGAATGCCGCGACACGCTGTGGTCCGGATCCGCCTCTAAAAGCAGTCAGGCGGCAAAGTGCGAGTGACCAGGGCTGCGAACGGCGGCTTCTGACCGCAATCAGCCCTGCACCTGGCTGAATACTGAACATCAACTCAGCAGCCGTAGCGAGGCTTCTCTCTTATAAAGCGCTACTTTCCAAAAACGCGCTGCAACAACTCCGTGGTGCGCTTTGCAGGATCCTGCCGGATCGCTGCTTCTTCCTTGCCAAGGTAGAAGAAAATTCCGTCCATGCCTTTCTGTACGACATAGTCGCTTAGATCCGCCTCAATCTTTGGCACGAATGGGACCGAGTTGTAACGCTCCATGACAGAGTCATAGGAATTCGCTACATCCACGTCCGCGAGGCTCGCATCGACCACCGGCTTCATCTCGACAGCCAGCGGCCCTGACATCTTCGACTTGAAGTACTGCGTAGCTGAGTCTTCCGGGCCGTTGTATATCGCCAGAACGTCATCCAGCGTCATATCGTTGATGGCTGCGATAAACAATTCCTGCGCTTTTGGTGTTGCGATCTCCGCCGCACGGTTCAGGCGTGTTTCAAGATCAACCAGCATCGAGTCCATGCCGATCTTGCCCAGTACTTTTCTGACCTGATCAAGTTGTTCTGGAAGTGGAATATGAATTTGCGGGTCGAGATTAAAACCGTCCGTGGTACCGAGATTGCCCACTACTCTCTCGGTTCCTACCCGCAGCGCCTCTTTCAGACCACCGCCAATATCGTCAGTGCTGAGTGTTTGTTGTTTCTCATCACCGCCGGACACCATCTGTTTTAGCTTGTCGAGCCATCCCGCCGATGCAGTGCCATTGACCCCGAGCAAGGCCAGCGCCAGCAGTACCGGTACGACGTCTCTTCCCGTTTTCGCAATTGCCTTTTTCATGACTTGAGGGGCCTTCGGACTGAGAAATCAGCGGACATTGTACAGTGAATTGCTGCTGAACCCCGCGTGCTACTCACCTTGTATGGGTCAGCTCCCAACCGCACTTAGACGTTTTGCCGGTCTGAGTTAGAATGCAGTCCGATGGCCGAGAAAGATCCCGACATAGCGCTGCCACAGTACCCGGCTCAGTATCAGGGGCGACGCCATTGAGTGCCGTCAGTTGCAAAATTCCGGTAAAAGTAGTTCCGGGTTCATCCCGCACCGTTATCGCAGGCTGGCTGGGGGACACGTTACGGGTGCGCGTTGCGGCGCCGCCCGAGCGCGGCAAAGCGAATGCCGCCGTGGAGGCGCTTCTCAACAAGACACTTGGCCTTGCTCGAGGTGGAGCCAGGATAGTTTCAGGGAGTACATCACAGCGAAAGATTGTGCAGATCACCGGGCTCTCCGAGTTGGAGTTTCGCCAAAAGCTTAGCGATGCCGGCGTCTGATTGCCGCCCGCTCTCCCGCAACCGGAGCACAGTCCGAGAGTCCGCGCCGCCTGGCAGTACAGGCGCTTAGTTCTGGAGGGAGAAATGCAACAACAAGAAAGCATTACCTCGCCCCGCCTGTTGTGTCTTATCGCCGCACTTGGCTGCCACTTCTTTCTACCGCAGGCAGCCCGTGCCGGCGCCACCGAGTGGGTGGACATCCAGATTAGCGATGGCCGGTTACTGGTCGAAACCGAGATTGGCGGACAATCCGGGTACGCGATGATCGACACTGGCGCCGGCTTGAATGCTATCAACGGTGACTTCCTGAGAGCGGCCGGGCTGGAGTTTGAAAAAGGACGTTCCATCCAGATCAGCGGCGTGTTCGCGACCGAGCGCCGCCCGACCTACAAACGGGTGCCCGTTAACATTTTTGGCAACACCATAGACTTCGAGAAAATCGTCGAACTGGATTTCGGTTCCTCCGATATCCAGATGATTCTCGGCGCGAGCTTTCTGCGCAACTTCATCTTTCAGTTTGACTACCCGAACAAGCGCATGCGGCTGATCACTCGTGACAGCCTGGATATGAAACAGATCAAAAACGTCGAGTCAAAGAAGAATGGCCGCGGGGGTTCGCCGCTCGTGAAAGTACGTCTGACGGATAAAGTCGATGCGTGGCTCATGATGGACACGGGCGCAACCGGCGGTTTGCTAATTGACAGGGACCTCGCGAATCAACTGGACTGGCTCGATACCTATGCCGTCGAAAAGGTGAAAATCGGTGGTGTAAACGCGGTAGGCGACGCGGAAACCTTCACAATCCCCAGCATCGGCTTTGGCCCCCTGGAAATAGTTGACGTGCGAGTCAGCGTACCGGCGCAGGGTGAATCAGCCGTGCTGTTTGAAAAGCATGCGCCGCTCGGTACCCGAATTGCGCGCGGCAGTGAGTCGAAAGGCCTGCTGGGCTACGACATTCTGCAGCACTTCGTCGTCACGGTAGACTACAAGAGTGGCTACGTGCACATTCATGCAGAGTAATTGCCGCGCCGAAGACGCTGCGCGGCATGCCACCACTGCATCCCGCTTAATGCACCGGCCGACCGCCTATTCCGCCACGCAGTAAGCCTCTTCCAGCACGTAGCGCTTGGTCGTTCTTTGGTCGATCAGCACGCAGGTTTCGCCATTCATCACGAGACGAAACTGGATCGGCGCATCCATATTGCGCCCCTGCGTTGGCTGCTTGCCAATGCCGGCAGGCGGGCTCCGTTCAATGCTGAGCACGCTGCTACGTGTCAAGGCATCGGGCGCCAGGCGCACATTTGTGCGCAGGGCCTTGTTAACAACCCGCTGCAACTCGGCGCGACTCGCCTCTGTTGGCGCTAACAGCCTGGCGGGAACATCGTCGGCAGTTGCCAGGCCGGTACAGCCAAGCATTGAGGTCGTGGTTAGCAGCAAAAGACCGCGCAGCCAGTTACTCACTCCGGCCACTTCTTCATGATGCGGTTCATCAACCACGGCGCTTTGGGAACGCTTCCGTCAACGATAGACAGTGGTGCGCCCGTCTTGCTGATTCCCGGAGGTGCCGAGCCCGTGGGTGCCGGACACTGGCCGGTTTCACGGTAAGCTAGCGCGGCCGCGAGGCGCGCCTCACTCGGATCGCCCAAAAAGGAATCGAAATCGTCGGCAACCGAACAGCCCGGAATAGCCTCGCCGGGATTCGGCTGGTTAGCGGCAGAAAAGCCGTCGGTGTAGTCGCCGAAACCAGCGGCATTAACGCCACGAAACTGAATTGTGAAATAGGTCGTACCGCAGTTTTCCTCCGGATAGAATCCGTAGGGCTTGCCGCAAGTTGTCGAACCGATCTGGATAACCTCGACACCCACGCCGCGCAGGCCGTTCATAATCGCTTCGCTCGCCGAACAAGTGCCCGGCCCGGTCAGCACATACACGCGCGGCAGGTCCAGCGTCGGCAATGCCTGGCCGGCCGGCAGCGTGTCGAACCCGGACGTGACATTGTAGAAAGGCGTCGGCGTCAGCGCCTCGCCCGTTACCGGGTTGGTAGCCGGGTGTTTGTCGTTGAACTCGGTTTCCTCAAAAATCTCGCCCGCTGTCGCCGCATCACCGGCAATCATGTACGCGAGCTGGCTCGCTATAAACAGGAAGCCACCACCGTTGTAGCGAACATCCAGCACGAGATCGTCGATCCCCTGCCCGTTATTGAGCTGATTGACGGCATCGACCAGCGCGCCTTCCGCCGTAATGATGTGGTCGTTGAACAGCATGTAGCCAACGCGACCGCTCGGCCGGTCGAGAACCTGCACGTTTGTTACAGGTGCCGTGGTAATTTCTTCAGCGGTCATTGCAATTGCGCGAACGGTACCGATGGCATCCAGCACACGGAAATTGTACTGCTGGCCGGTCGTCGGCGAGAACAGGCCCTCATTAATCGCATCAAGGCCCGCTTGTGTAGTGTCGTTGATGTCGTAGCCGTCAACTTCAAGCACCGTCGCACCACGCAGCAGGTTTACTGCGGCTGCCGGTGAACTGGGCTCGGTGTAGGCAACCCGTACTTCGCGTGGCGGCGTTGCCGAAATCAACGCCCACTGCGCACCGTAGCCAGCGGCAATGCCTGACTGCGACAACTGGTAATACTCCAGGCTGTCGTAGGTGAAATGAAACTTGTCTTTAGGCTGCCCTGACGCCGTGGTCGCGTTGGTCTTCAAAAGGTCGAAGTAGCCAAGCGGATCGTTGTACAGCGACGGATCGCGGTCGACAATTTCGTCGTACCAGAGGTAGGTGTCATTCGCGTGCGAGCGCAGGAAATTATTCTCATCCACCGTCGAGCCCTGCACGTCGGGGTACGCGAGCCCTGTGGCAGGGTCGATACCGCTGCGAGGCGAGGCGCAGCGGCCTGCGTAGGTTTGTCGATCGAGAAACACGCCTTGCTGCCAGCCTGACGATGGCGGCTGTACTACAACGTTCGGCCCGTCACCGCCACCGCCACAACTGGCCAACACGGCGGCAATTCCAGCCAACATCAACGACCGTCGAACAGGTGGCGTCGTACTTGCGGTGCCGCGCAAAACTGCCCATGCATTAGTCATCGAATCGCCCCTGCAGTCTATAATCAGAAGCCGAAATTCTAGCGCATGTAAGCCTTGCGGTCTGGCTAAAACATCACATTATGTCAGGCACCCGAAAAGTCGACATCACTAAAGACGAGGGACGGCGCCAGCGTCGACGAATACGGGTAGATATCGTTACCCACGAGATCCAGGCGTGAGAACAGGTCGACGAGGTTGCCAGTGACGTTCATCTCGCCCACCGGTGCACCAATTTCGCCATTTTCGATCAGGTGCCCGCGCAGGCCCAGCGAAAAGTCGCCGGTGGTGCTATCCGCATTACCGCCCAGCCACGAGGTCACGTATACCCCGTTGTTCACTTTCGCGAGCAAGTCCTGCAGCGAGTATTCACCGGTCGTAACCCGCCGGTTTGAGGGCGAGCCGGTCGTCGGTTGCATATCGCCTTTGCGGCCGTAATAGGTATCGACATAAATATTGCGGATCACACCTTTGTCGATGATCGGCAATACGGACGCTGCAATGCCTTCACTGTCGTAACGGCGTGATGCAAGCCCGCGGCGGATCAGCGGGTCATCGACAATGCTGAGCTGTTTGCTGAATGCCTGCTCGCCGAGGCGCCCCGCCCAGAACGACTGGCCCTGCTGCACACTGCGCGCATTGGCTGGCCGCAGCAATCGCCCAATGAGCGAGCCTGCGGCACGCGAGTCCACCAGCATGGCCGACTTCATGGTTGGCCCCTTGGCGGAATCGAGACGCACCAGGGCACGTTCCAGCGCCTGCTGGCCAACACCGGCGGCATCCGGCAGGTCAGAGACATGTGCGCCACCGGCGTAGAACCAATCGGAGGCACGTTTGTCGCCCTGGTCACGCAAGGTTACTTCCGAGCCAAACCAGCAATAGGTCGCTTCGTGCTGCCCGGCAAAACCATTGCTGCTTGCCGACGCCGAGCGGCTTGTGCCGTCGTACACACCGGCCGTCGCTGAAATGACACGCTTATGATCGCGCGCCGCTTCATCAAGCGCCCGGCACCATGCGACCCGCTGCTCGCGATCCAGTGTCGCCACCTTGGCATCCACAAGGTCCAGGTCCTGCTGCGGGAGATCGCGAAACAGCCGCTCCGGGGTAATCTCACGAAACTCATCCGGTTCCAGCGCACGCGTCATCGCAACGGCATCGCGCACGAACGACTGCAGGCGCCCGGGGTTCAGGTCGGTTGTACTGTGCGAGGAATAGCGCCCGTCTGCGTACACGCTAAGCGAAAGGCTCTGTGACGTTGTGTCCTTTACTTTCTCCAGCTTGCCGTCGCGGTATTCGAATTCGACATCGCGGCTCTGGCCTGCTGTCGCAAATGCATCACTGGCGCCCGCCTTGCGCGCAAGCTCAATGGCGTGTACAGCCTGATCGTTCAGTTTAGCTGACATTTTCGCCTCCTACGGTCATGTTGGACACGAGCACCGTTGGAATACCCTGGCTGACCGGAACACTCTGTCCGTTCTTGCCGCAGGTCCAGCCACCCGTATCGAGCCGCGCGTCGTTCGCCACCATCGTGATTTGCCGCAGTGACTCGGGCCCGTTGCCGATGATGTTGACGTCCTTGATCGGTGCGGTGACCTTGCCGCCTTCCACAAGCCAGCCATTCTTGACGTAGAACGTGTAATCGCCGGCGCCTATCTGCACCTGCCCGTTTGTGTAGGTCTCGCAAATAATGCCGCGATCGACGGACGCGATAATTTCTTCTTTCGTATGCGGTCCGTCTTCCATGAACGTGCAGCTCATACGCGGCATGGGCGCATACTTGTAGGACTCACGACGCCCGGAACCGGTCGGATTCAGACCGTATTGGCGAGCACTGATCTGGTCGTGCAGGTAGGACTTCAGGATGCCGTTCTCGACCAGCGTCGTCTTGCCTGCGGCGTTGCCTTCATCGTCGTAGTTCAGTGCGCCGCGCTCGTTCGGAATAGTTGCCTTGTCCACCACTGTGACAAAGGGCTCGGCAACCTTCTTGCCGATCATGTCCGAGTAAATACTTGTGCCCTTGCGATTGAAGTCGGCTTCCATACCGTGGCCAATGGCTTCGTGCAGCAGAATGCCGCTCGCACCGGATGCCAGAATCACTGGCATCTCACCCGCCGGGGGCCGGCGCGCGTCGAACAGGATCATCGTGCGGTCTACGGCCTCTTTGACCATCGTGTCGAGGCGCTCTTCGGTGTACCAGTTAAAGTCTTCACGGGCCGCAATGTTTGAGTACCCCGACTGCACTTCGTCGCCTTTCTTGGCATTGACGGTAACTGTGACGCGCGTCATCGGCCGGTGGTCGGTAACCAGGCGCCCGTCGAGGGTCGCGATCATTACGCGTTCGTCCGCGTCGTTCCAGTACACCGAAACACGGTCGATAGCCGGGTCCATGGCCTTGGCTTTCGACTCAACCATTTTCAGCAGTGGCAGCTTGCGGTCGATACCGACATCCGCCCAGGGCACTGACGTCGAGTACAGCGCCCCCATCGCCATCGGATCGAAGGACTGCGGCGCTACCTCGGCACTGCGCGAGGCAATGGCCGACGCTGTGCGTGCCGCCGCCAGCATGGATGGCAATGTCAGGTCTTCGGTAAACGCATAGCCGGTCTGGTCGCCGATCACGACACGCAGGCCGACGCCCTGCTGGATGTCGGAACTTGCGGCCGACACGATGCCGTCCTCAAGGCGCAGGTTGTTGCTGCGAATATGCTGGAAATACAGGTCGGCCGCATCGGCGCCATTGGCGGTCAGTTCCGACATCACGCGCGCCACCGTCGCCTGGTCGACAGCGAACCAGTCCATGAACGGATTGGCTGGTGTCTTGTCCGCGATGGCACTTGCCTGCTGCACACCGCAGCCGGAAAGAAAGGCTGGCATCGTCACGATAGCGCTGCCCGCCGCGACCGTGCCAAGGAATTCTCTGCGTTTGATACTCATCTTGCCCCCGTGCTCTCAGGTTTGCTGAATCACAAATTCTTACAGTATAGATGCACCGTTGCAGCAAATCGTTGCCAATACCGCCAGAATCCGCAAGGCCAAGCGTCTTTTTGGCGTCAAGATCTGCCTGGTAAGCCTGCTCGATGCGGACCGGCAGTGGTTCAAATCGAAACAGGGCATCGACGTCTGCGAGACCGACCGGGCTATCTCATTTTGCGGCCACGTGATCCTGGACGAGAACATTATGTTCATTCCGGATGCCAGCCAGGATTCGCGCTTCTCAGACAACCCGCTGGTAACCGGCCCGCCGCATATTCGTTTTTATGCAGGATGCCCTGTGCACTCACCGGAAGGCTACCGCGTCGGCACCCTGTGCCTCATTGACAGCCAGCCGCATGAATTTTCCGAGGACGACCAGCACATACTATCGAGCAATCAGCGACGCCGTGTACGGCTCCAGTACTGCAGCAGGAGAAAGCCGAACAACATGCCACCGAGGTGCGCAAAGTGCGCAACACCTGGCGCGTTGCCGGACACGCCCAGGTACAGCTCCAGCAGGCCGTAGAGCACGACGAAATACTTTGCACGCATCGGAATCGGCGGGAATATAAGCATGATCATTCGATTCGGAAAGGTCATGCCGAACGCGAGCAGGATGCCGAAGACGCCGCCTGAAGCGCCAATCGTCGGGTACAGGCCACCCTGGAATTTGGCAACCATCAACTGGATTACACCGGCGCCGATCACGCAGGTCAGGTAGTAGGTGAGAAAACGCTGCGGACCCATCAACAGCTCGAGCTCGCGACCAAACATCCAGAGCGCAAACATATTGAACGCTATGTGCATGATGTCGCCGTGCAGAAATCCGTAGGTCAGCAATTGCCACGGCGCGAACGGCGATGCGGGCACGCCAGTTGGCCAAAGGCCAAAATTCAGAACCATGAAATTCTGGTTGTATTGCTGTAGCGCAAACGCAAGGCCGTTGAGGACCAGCAGGGCGAAAATGACGTTGGGTACGGCGCTTTGCTGTGGCCGGCGCAGTTGACGCGCGTATTGATTCAAAATGAAGTCCTGTCAGTAAATTCCCGTTCGTCACGGGCTGATGAAAAACGTTGCTCGGGGCTCGACCAGGCTACGGCTACATCCTACCAGCCACCGCCACCGCCGCCACCTCCTCCACCACCGGAGGAGCCTCCGCCACCGCTGCCCGACGATGAACCGGGCGGCGTGACAGAACTGCTTACCGAGGAGCTGAGCCCCGAGGTCAGGCTGTGGGTGTTGGACATGATGTTGTTGCTGCTCCAGGTACCGCTGTACCAGCCAGGCTGATACTGACTGCCATCCGGATTACGCACGGCGGCCAGCACCGCCGAGAATTTTTCGGCCCATGCCTGATCGACGCCCATCGCCAGGGCAAACGGCAGGTAAGACTCGAACAGCTGCGGCGTTTTTTCCGGCGGGTTCCGGAGATTCAACTCGTCTTTCTCGGCCACCTCGAGGTAATCGCGAAAGCCCTGCAGCTCGTCAAGCACTTTGCGGCCGCGCATCGTTGGCCGCTTCATGATGATGGCAAAGAAAACCAGCGTCACGAGCATGACCGCCAGGATCGCAAACAGGCTGAACGTTGCATGCGGACCGGCGATCAGTGCCGCAGCGGCCGTGCCCGTGAGAATCACAACACCCGGTACATTCAGGTAGGTGTTCGTCTGGAAATAACGGTGTTTGTAGTCATGCTTGAGCGAGGTCTTGTGTGCCGTCCGTGCTTTGCCGAGGACCGCATGGTTTTCATTTTTCAGCGTGATGGCGCGCGTACCGCTGAACAGTGCATCGTAGAGTTCCTGTTCACCAGCCGCGAGTGGCGGCGCGTCGCCCGGCGGGTCAAGCCGCGTCAAGGAGTGCGTATCGCCCTGCTCGTTGATACGCAGGTAGCCCTTTACGGCAAGGTTCACAATGGCGGCCGTCATCACCTTGTCGTCGTAATACATCTGGTTGATGTAGCGCAACGATGCCGGAGAAAAACCGGCCGGCGGTTCGTAGCGCGTCACGACGGGCCCTTCGTCAGGATCCTTACCCTGACTTTTCCAGACAGGGATGTAGTAAATGAGCAATAAGCCGAGCCCGCCCAGAGCGATAAGAAGGTTCAGGTTATCCGCAACCACCCAGCCCAGACGCTGCATCTTTGTGGGTTCGGCAACAAAGCCCTTTGGCCAGGTTGCAACAATTGTCAGTCCGTTTACAGCCGATAAGGGCTTGGTCGCCTCGAAACTCAGGCTGTCACTGCCCTTTTGCAGTCGGTAGTCGGTGCCGCGCGCGCCGAACGGGCCCGTATAGGCTTCGCCGCTCACCTCAGCCATTGGCGGATCAAATTCAAAACTTACGCGCGCGCTCGCCTTGTCGATGGGAAAGGCCCAGTCGAAACCCGTGACAGTCCAGTACAGCTCATCGTGTGAGTCGAAAAAGCCCAGCGTGCGGCTTACCCGGTATCGGTACATGTAGGTGTGTTCACCCTCTGCCAGCATCCGGTCTCGATGCCCGAAATAGGTACGCATGCCACGATCGATCGACGTGCGATGGCTGCTCTCGCGTTCACCATTGCGTGTCAGCGACAGGAATTCGATGGCGGTCGCAAAGCGATTGCCATGCGCATCCCGATAGTCGGTGAACTGATCGCGGTAGATGCCGCGCTGAATGCGATTACCTTCGGCGCGCACGCGGATAGTCTCAACAATCTCGACATCGCCGCTTGAAAGAATACGGATGTCACTATGAAACGACAGTATGCGCTCGTCGGCTGCGGCCGATGCCAGCGTCAGCCATACGAGGCCCAGTAGCAGCAGAAAGCGCCTCATTCGACCGTGCCAAGCCTGACCAGTGGGACGTTGGCCGCATCGTCCGAGGACTTCTGAAAAAAGGGCCGCTCGATAAACTTGAAAAAGTGCGCCACGATATTGCTCGGCACAGTTTCGATCATTGTGTTGTAGTCACGCACCGACCCGTTGTAGTAGCGCCGTGCGAACTGCAGGTAATTTTCGGTCTCAACGAGTTCTTTTTGTAGCTGCAGAAAGTTCTCGTTGGCTTTGAGGTCAGGATAATTTTCCGCCAGTGCAATCAGCTTGCTAACTCCCTGCGACAGATTTTGCTCAGCCGCGCCGCGGGCACTCATGCCCGCCGCATGCATGGCCTGCGCTCGCAATTCAGCAACAGCCGTCAGGGTTGCCCTCTCGTACTTGGCGTACTGATCAACAGCGGCAACCAGCTTGGGCACCAGGTCATGGCGCCGCTGCAACTGCACATCAATATCGCTCCAGGCGGTTTCTACGCGGTTGCGGCCACGCACGAGGCGGTTGTAAAGGAAGGCCGTACCGAATAGCAGCGCAGCAAGCGCGAGAAAAAAGATCAGTTGCATCTAAAGACACCGAGTCAGAACCGGGCTTATCCTAGCATCTGGCAGCCGCGTGGTAATTACTGGCTGGAAAATCCGAGCGGGCTCAAGGCATCACCCTGCAACCCGGGGCTGCCTAGTACCAGAGCGACAGGAATATCTGGAAGACGTTGGCGTCGAGCGAGTACAGTGGTTCTTCGCCCAGCGGCGCACCCGTGGTCAGGTCGGAGAAGTCGTGGTAGTCGACCGTCAGCATGTCGACCGACGCGTTGATCGAGCCCTTCTTGAAGATGCCCCAGCCCTTGTTCACGTCAATAAACTCATAGCTGGCCTTCAATGTCAGCGTGTAGCTTGTGAGCGGGCTAAGCTCCTTGTCGCGGCCACGGAAGTTGGTTGCATTCGAACGCGAGAAGACGTCGCGGTAGAAATGCGCGCCGGTCTGGTCGTGCCAGCGCCCCTTGACCGTGAACGTGTACGGTCCCCACGGATGGATGTACTTGAGCGACGCTGTGTTGCCAACGATATCCCAGGTGTCCGTGAAAAACCGGTACTCGCCTTCAATTGCAGCACGGTACGGCAGGAAGTAACGAGCCCGGATACCAATGGCATTGCTCGTGCGGGTCCGCGGATATAACTCCGGTTCATAGCTGTAACCGAGCGCCACGTTTGAGTCGAGGTAACGTACCGAACGATACGGGTTATTCAGGAAACCCTCATCAGTCAGCGTTTCAAAATTAAGCGTCGCGATCAGGTTGCGCGTCAGAATCTGCGTAAGCCCGACACCGTACTGCTGGCGACGGTTATCGGCGCTGAACGAAGGATCGTCGGAACGGCCAACAATGTCCTCACCGTAGGCGTAACTCAGGGTCAGTGTCGTCAGGTCGCCAAACATGTCCTGGCTGACCGAAAACGCGTAAGTGGTGGCGTCGAAATCGGACTCAACCGAGCTTACGTAGTTGAAACTCATCGTGGTGTTGCCGCGCAGGTAGTCCATGCCAAGCGACCATTGCTTGCGCTCTTCGTTGTACGGGCTGGCCGTTGTCACCACGTCGATGGAGGCAGAGCTCACGTAGTCAACGTAGTAGTTGCCAACGAACGATGTGCTCTTGCCGATCTGCTTGCGCACGAGAATGGAGGGACCGTCAATTTCGACGCCACCACCCACGTACTGGTGATACAGCGCGTCGCTGCGATCTTCCGGCAGCACGCCCGCAAGTACCGCACCCGGACCTGCCAGCAGGAGCAGCGCTGTCGTTGCAATTTGGCGAATGCTAAACATCAGAAACGACTCAAACCTCTAGTTACAGCCACAACCGCCGCCGGCCGCGCCTTCACCCCCACGT
Organism: Gammaproteobacteria bacterium; assembly: GCA_030425905.1. GTDB lineage: Bacteria > Pseudomonadota > Gammaproteobacteria > Steroidobacterales > Woeseiaceae > UBA1847. The sequence continues at coordinate 27,032 of JAUHZT010000012.1, read as the reverse complement.
GCGCCCTCGCGAGCTTCATACACGTGCTGGATGTAGGAAGAGGACACCGGGTCGCCGTCGAGTGCCATAATCGGATCAGCGAGGCGATCGCGCTCATAGGGCTTAACCCAGGGCTCAATATTGCCGCACGCGCTGAGTGTCAGGACGGCAAGCGTCACCAGTAGAATTCGCAAGCCTGCTCGATTTGTCATAGTCATGCCCCTACTGTATCGCGGCTGGCCATTGGCGAACCGTGAACTCCGTCAGAAGATCGGTCAGAAAAATACCGTTACGCCGAGATGCCCTTCCAGGTTGTGCACCGTTTTCTCTTCGCCGAACAAGTCGATATCGAACAGGTGATCGCGAAAATCGATATGCAGGGCCACAGAATCCGTCAGCAGAAAGCGGTAGCCAGCACCGAAATTAACGGTGAATCGGTCATCGCCCGCGAACCGCGTCGAACCGAGACCGGCAATCAGGTACAGGTTTGTGTTGTAGGCCCGGCCCTCACCGATGAATACTTCGCCCGGCAGAATGTTGTAGCCGAGACTTAAATTGTAGTAAGTCAGCGTACGCTCGCTGTCAGACAGCAATTGCGCGCCGCCGGACAGGAGTTCGAAACTGGTTTGCCCCGCCTCGGATTGCCCGACAGTACCTTCAATAAAAAAGCCTTCTGTCAGGTGGTAGGCAAGCCGCGCGCCGTAGACAACGTTGGTGCCGAAATCCTCGACACTCATGATGCCAGCATACGCACCCAGCTCGAAGTCCTCGCGATCAATCGCCGGCTCTTTGATTTCGCGCCGCTCGACCGAAGGATCAATAACCTGGCCTGGCGGCTCTGACGAGGGCGGTGGCGCCTCCTCATTGCCTAAACCGAACAGGTTCTTCGTCGCCGCACAGCCCGTCATGCTGAGCATTGCAGCGATCAGAAAAAGAACGCGAAACCGACTTTCCATTCCTCTACTTCCTCATTGTCATCGCGGCTCGTGAACACCACGTAGCTTTTGTACTCGGCCCGCAAAACGAAACGTCGCGTTGCGTAAATGCGGAAACCGGCGCCCACATGCCCTATCTGGTCTGTACGGTCTTCGCCCTGCACGATGGTCGACTTGGGCTCAGTGTGAATTGCGCCTGCGCCCAGCGTGAAAAACGGCGATATACGCCACTCGGGAAAGGCTTCATGGACGACGTTAACACTGCCCATCCAGCCATTCGAAAAATTACCTAAAATCTGTGAACCCCATACTTCAATTGAGACATTGGGGTTGAGCGAGTAGCCACCGTAGAGGGAAACGATGTTGGCGCCACCGAAGTCACCGGCGAGCACTCCCAGCTCCCACTTCGCGTTGGTGAAGTCCTCAATGCCCGCACGATCGACGTCAAAGGCTTCGCCGTCCGGCTTGAGCGTGAGTTCCATCTGGTCGCGATCGACCCAGCCCTCGATGCCGTCGTCATTGCGCACGAGGTACCAGGTCGTCCGTTGCCGAACAATGGACACACTCTCTCCCCGGTCCACGACGTGGAAAACCGGATAGCCACGCCCGGGACCCGTATGCATTTCTAGATACGGGTCCGCAACCGCGACCTGGCGTAGTGCTTTCTCCGCGGCCTGAACATTTCCGGTGGGGATCAGCTGGAACGCGAACGCCACCAGTAGACCGAGAACAGCGGACTTAGTTAACAGGAGCGTCGAAGGGATTGTTGTAGTACTGGGCTCCGACATCCAACCATTCCGCAATTAAGCGTCTCTCCGATGGTGACAAGATGTTGTAGTGCAAATCGTTCGGGTCTTCAAAACGATTGAAAAAGTCGCCTGACGCCAAAGCGCCGGCCGTTCTGGCAGGTGGTGCAATGGGAATAACATCAAAAATCGGGTTACCGTCATCATCGACACCAACCTGCTGCTGCGCATCAACCAGCGCTCCATTGACCACTTCCTGAAGATTATCAGTAACTAACAGCTCGCGATAGGCATGAAAGTGCGCTGGCTCATCGGGCGAGATGCCGTCCTGCAGTTCGAGTTGCCCGGCCGGCACGCGCACGGTCACGCCGTCAGCGGGATCGATCGGGCTATGGCAGTTCAGGCAATTGTTGCTAAGTTGTACGCCATTGGCATCCAGTACGGGGACCGGCGGGTCAACCGTCTCGTCAAAAACGAGCCGTGGCTGGCTCCACAACGGGTGTATGTTGGTTTCGTAGTTGATCACGGCTCGGCAGCTTGCCTGCCAGCTCTGCAAACAGGCGACGGGCACCGGCGGTGGCGTGGTCAGGTCCGTGTACAGGTAGTCGATATCCGCGGCTGGCTGCTGTGCATTCGGGTCAAGCGGGTCCGGCGGGATGGTCCAGACATCGCGGTACACGACATCCATTGACGGCTGAATCGACGAACAAGCATCGTTTGCGCAAGTGATTCGTGCGCGAGTCTCGGCCATCGTGTCGCCTACATCGCCAACAAACCACGCCGGATTGGTGTTCGGAAATTCAACGCCGGCCAGCGCGGCGCCAGCCCAGGCTGAATCGAAAGCGTCCTTGCGGCCGTGCGACACGCCGCTGTTCGCGACATGGCAACCGTTGCACTCAATTTCCTGGCCCGGTCGCGCCGACAGCCAGTTGTTGTGCCTGGCGGTGATGCGCTTGCCGTTTTCATCGAGCACGCTCAGCATCAACGCGGTATTTGCAGGGATCTTGGTAATGACGGAACCATCGGGTTCTATCATGGCGTAGCCAACGATTTCCTTCATGCCGTTGGCCGTAGAGACGCCAAATGCCGTGTTATCGATATCCAGCAAATCGTCATCGGGAATTGAAACCGCTTTCTCGATGCGCAGGAACCGTGCCGGACGATCTTCGGCTGGCGTCACGGTTGGGTCAGCCAGCGCCGGGATATTCGCCACGGCACCGCCGTCAAAGTCGTAAACACTGCGAATTTTCAGCACGGCCTCGCCATTGGCAGCCAGTGTATCGTCGAGCGCAAAGTCGTTGCTGCCATCCAGCACGACGGGTGGCGTCGGCCGCGGGTCCGCCGAGACTACCTCGGTGAACATGAAGCCTTCTTCGCCCGGCACGACCGGCTGCTGCGTGTTGTCGCGCGGATCGTAAATCCAGATGCCATACAGTGGCGGTGCAACCGTGAACATGCCATCGGGAATCGGCACGATGTTGTTCGGGTCCACTACGAATACATTCGCAAGTCGCTCATCGGTGCAGGGCACGATCAGCGGCTCAATTTCCATGGTCGCCGGGTCGGCGTCGACGCCTGCCTCAATCAGTCGGCACTGACTCCAGCTCACGAGCATGCGCGTGCTGCCGTCCTGGATTGGATACACCGAGTAATAACGCCCGCCGGGCGACGGTACACCCGGAATGGTCAGCACTTCGTTCACGGTCGCGTCTTCCTGCGCGGGCCCATTGAGGATGCCGATGTTCGCGGCCAGCGGCTGGGTATTCTCAACATATTGCGCGGTATCGATCACGATAACCTCGCCACCGCCTTCGGTGTCGGCAAACGGACGTACCAGCGAGAACACACGGCCATCTTCGGCCTGCCGTGGTTGCATGAACTGGATTGTCTCGCCATTGGCGCCGGTGTCGTGACTCTCGTTGCCATACAGCAACTCCAGGTTCGACCCGTCGGGGTTCATGCGATACAGGTTGACCTGGTCATTGCCCGGTCCTGCGTGGTCCCAGCGACTGAACACAATAGTTCCGTCTGCCAGCACGGCAGGGTCCAGGTCATGGCTTTGATTAAAAGAGATCTGCTCGATACCGGAACCGTCACGATTGATAACGTGCAGGTTGAAAGCGTATTCGTTCTGATCTTCGTCCATCGCCGGGAAACCGGGTTTGCCTTCATCCAGCAGGATTGCCTGCGAACGTGTCTGGCGCGTTGACGCAAAAATAATGCGCCCGTCCGGCAGGTACTTCGGCATGATGTCGTGGCCAATTTCGGCCGTCAGGTCGGAAGTGATAATGCGCCGCAGCTCATCATCGGCAAAGGTGTATTCCCAGAGATTCCAGGTAACCTGGTCTTCGTCATCAAGGTTCGGGTCGAACGGTGTGCGCATTGCGAACAGCACGGCGCTGCCGTCGTAAGCCATCTCAACATCGCGTACCGCACCGTTTCCTTCGGTGATACGCCCGGTGATATTGACTGCAAGCGCGCTCGGGCTCGCACGATCCTTGTAAAAGAGGTCGCCACCAACATCGAAGGTAATCTGTTCACGCAAATCGGTTTGCATGAAGGCACCGTTGTCGTCAACCGGCACCGGTGTCTTTATATAGGCAATCGGAAAATCAATGACCACAGGGTCCGGCGTCTGCCCGTTGCCAATCTGCACGCCCTGGTTGGCGCCATCACAAGCAAAAAGCGTCGCCGCCACAGACAACACTGCAGCCATTTTCGCCGCATGCAACAAGGTTCCTTCCGTTTTTGTCCTGGTTTGCCTGTTCATATCTCAGTACCTCAGGTTTGAACTGCGGCCAGCAATGCGATCTTCCGCCGTTGCCGGGAGCCGAGTTCGTCGCAGCATCCTTTGCTGCTGAATCCGTTTCGCTCCGCGGTTCAAACAATTATGTAATAGTGAACACTGGGCCCCGGTAGAACCGTTAACGCCATCACAAACCACAACCCTGCTCCGGGTCGTGGTTCACATCGCCGCGTTAATTTGCCCAGTTCGGCGTGGCTTCGGGAACAAGCGCAGAGCAACCAGTCACTTACTCATTCCCACGGCCAGTCCGCGCGCAGTATAAAAGAGCCGTGTTAGCCGATGTAATGTCGAAAAACCCCGACAGTACGCATCGTTAAATCAACCACTCAACGGAACAACGTGCCGCCACCGCGGCAGGTTCCCATCGCCGGCATTTTTCTTAAAAAACCGCGGCTGTGCTTTTGCGCCAACAGGCCAAAGCCGCGCCAGGCCTGGGTTTGCCGCGGCTGTTGCAGCAATGTGTCCACTAGCGACGCACCTGTCTGCCTTCAGCGACAGGCATGAATTCCTTATAAATCAATTATTTAAAGCTTGGGCACTCGCGGCTTGTGTGCCAATTGAGACAATGATTTTACATATCACCGCAATCACGGGCTCACGCCACTATTGCTTAAGTCATTGTTCCTAAAAGCTTTTTCAAGTCGATTCGCACACCCCGAGCAGAGTGGCACAGCAATTGCTTGATACGGGCAGACCGTTGCAAAACCATAAATCGAAGATTGGTCGTAATTGCGGGAAGCGTGGCAGGACTGTGAGTGTTTTCACGGTGGATTTTAACGGGTTCTGGCAGGCTTATTGTTCCCCTCGGTCTTTGAATGGCACCGCCACATGATGGCAGTGAATTTTCTTAGAACCTGATAGTTCGTGATGAGAGTCGTTATGAAAAAATGGACAAGGACGTATACCGGTATGACCGGATTCGCACGGATAGCTTTAGCGACCCTGCTGTCAGCCGCGATTGCTTTACCCGCCGCCGCTGGCCCGCGTGAACAAGCGAAGCGCATTCACGACAGACTTGCCGGCGTACCGCCGAGCGAGGCCGTCCTGACGCAGATGGAGTCTGCCATTACGGGTGGCAACCCGGCCGCGGCCGCTGACATCGCCATGGACGACGAGAATTTCTACAACGTGACGTTGAAGAACTTCGTTGCTCCCTGGACGAATCGCGATCGCTCTGTGTTCGTACCGCTGAATGACTACATCGCAACGGTTATCGGCATGATCCGGGACGACGTGCCTTTTAATACACTCCTCTCGGCCGACCTCACCTACGTAGGCAGCTCTGGCCCCGCGCCATCGGCGAGCAGTAATGCGCACTATGAACAGCTTGAGGCCAACCATGCCAACCTGCGCGATGAGCTGGTTGCGACGTCGCAGTCATCAATCACCGGCATACCGTCCAGTGCAACCGCCGGCATCATGACTTCCCGTGCCGCCTCGGAAGCATTCTTCATCGCCGGCACCAACCGTGCGATGTTCCGCTTCACGCTGCTCAACCACATGTGTAACGACCTGGAGCAGGTGCACGATGTAAACCTGTCGCCGGACCGCATTCGCCAGGACGTCAGTCGCAGCCCGGGTGGCGACAGCCGGCTGTTCCTGAACAACTGCATCGGTTGCCATACGGGCATGGACCCGCTCGCAGGTGCCTTCGCCTATTACAACTACAACGAAGACACGGGCCGGCTGGAATACACACCCGGCAACGTGCAGCCGAAGTACTTCAATAACGACCTCAACTTCCCGCAGGGCTACCGTACGACAGACGATAGCTGGCTGAACTACTGGCGGGAGGGGCAAAACGCCTATCTCGGCTTTGACCAGAGCCTGCCGGGCTCCGGTAACGGCGCGAAATCGATGGGCGAAGAACTCGCCAACAGCTACGCCTTTGCAGCGTGCCAGGTGAAGAAGGTGTTCCGCGCCGTCTGCCTGCGTGACGCCGAAAACGCCACTGACCGCGACAAGGTCGATGAAATAACGAACACATTCCGCAGTTCCGGGTACCGCATGAAGCAGGTATTCGCGGACACGGCCGTTCACTGCATGGGCCAGTAGGGAGACACGGCTATGACTAATACAAAAAGCTTACTGGTGCTTGTCCTTGCGAGCGCGATGCTTGCAGCCTGTGGTGGCGGCGCGCAAACAACTGACACACCGCCGCCGCAAGGCAACGGCAATAACAACACCGGCAATGCGCCGTACACCGGTCCGGTTGCGCGTGACGCCAACGTCCTCAAATTCCAGCAGGAACTCTGGACACATGCCCGTACAACGGATCGCTGCGGCTCCTGCCACAACGAGACGGTTGGCCAGTTGCCGATGTTCGTGCGCAACGATGACGTAAACATGGCGTTTGATGCTGCCCTGACCGTCACCGACGTGACTCAGCCGACGGCTTCGCGCCTCGTATCGAAAGTTGGCAGCGGCCATAACTGCTGGGTTTCGGACCCGAACGTGTGTGGCTCGATCATGACGACCTGGATCGAAAACTGGGTCGGCAGTTCGGGTAGTGGCGGTCGCCAGATCGTGCTGAACCCGCCTCCCTCACAGGACCCGGGCGCCAGCAAGAACTTTCCGGCTGATCCGAACGGACCGCCGTCGTTCGCACCGATCCACGACCTGCTGACGCAAAATTGCTCGAACTGCCACAGTTCTGAATCGGCGAACGCCATTCAGCCGTACTTCGCAGACCCCGACATTAGCGTTGCATTTGACGCGGCCAAGTCGAAGATCAATCTCGACGATGCGGCCAGCTCGCGCTTCGTCGTGCGCCTCGGCGCCGAGTTCCATAACTGCTGGTCCGGTAGCTGTACTTCTGACGCGGCCGCTATGCAGGCCGTCATCCAGGCTTACTCCGACGGCATCTCGGCAACCGTGGTAGACCCGAGCCTTGTCACCAGTAAGGCGATGCGCCTGGTCGACGGCACAGTCGCATCCGGCGGCAACCGCTTCGAGGATGCACAGATTGCACTCTGGGAATTCAAGACCGGCAGTGGCCTGGTGGCTTACGACACCAGCGGTGTTGACCCGGCGGTTGACCTCAACCTGTCCGGCAACGTCGAATGGTACGGCGGCTGGGGTATCACTATTAATGATGGCAAGGCGCAAGGTTCCACTACCGCGTCGAAAAAGCTGTTCGACATCCTGCAGGAGTCGGGCGAGTTCTCTATCGAAGCCTGGGTAATTCCGGGTAACGTCACGCAGGAAGAAGCACGCATTATCAGCTACTCGGCCGGTACCACTGCGCGTAACTTCTCGCTGAACCAGACGCTTTACAACTACGACTTCCTGCTGCGCACCAACGAGACCAGCCTCAACGGTGACCCGGCGCTTTCAACGCCAGACGCCGCTGAAGTGTTACAGGCTACGTTGCAGCATGTCGTCGCCACCTACAGCCCGATTGATGGCCGACGCATCTATGTAAACGGCCAGCTCGTCACCCAGACCGACCCGGTGCCGGGCGGCACGCTGGTTGACTGGCAGGACACGTTTGCGCTGGTGCTCGGCAACGAGGCATCCGGTGATCGGCTGTGGCAGGGCACACTGCGCCTCGCCGCTATCCACCGCCGTGCGCTGACACAGGAACAGATTCAGCAAAACTACGATGTGGGCGTGGGCGAGAAATTCTTCCTGCTCTTCAACATATCGGAGATTCTGTACCCGGGCGATACGACCAAGGCCGACTCGTCCTTCATTCTCTTCGAGGTTGCGCAGTACGACACCTACGCTTACCTGTTCGACAGGCCGCACTTCATTACGCTTGACGGTTCCACGCCCGAAGGCATCCCGCTTGAAGGCATGCGCGTTGCGATGAACGGCAAGGAAGCGAATGTTGGCCAGAGTTACTCGAAACTCAATGAAACGCTGTCTGCGTCACTGTTCGAGGAACTGGGTCAGCCATTGTCAACGCTCGGTGCGGTGCTGCCGCTGGAGAAAGGACCCGAGGAAGACGAGTTCTTCCTGACCTTTGACCGGTTGGCTACCGCTAACTTTAACCGGCCGGACCAACCGACGCTGGTGATCACGCCAACGGACCTGGCGCCGGCCTCGCATATCGGTATTCGTACCTTTGATGAGATCAACGCCACGTTCGCCAAAGTGACCGGAGTCGATCCGACGACACCGAGTGTTGACATGACTTATCAGGAACTGCGCCAGTCGCTGCCAGCGGTGGCCGAGGTGAATACGTTCCTGTCGTCGCATCAGGTGGCAATTGCACAGCTCGCTATCGAGTACTGCAACGCGCTGATCGAAGGACCGGGTGCGGCGACGTACTTCCCGGGCTTCAACTTCGGAGCAGCGCCGGCGACGGCTTACTCCGGTGCGAACCGCGACCTGCTCGTGAACCCGCTGATCCAGAACATCGTCGGCAACCCGCCGGTCGGTCCGCAACTTGCGAGCCAGCCGACCTATGCCACGGTGTACTCGGAGCTGGCGTCATTCAGCGCCGCTGGTGGTCGACCGGACAATCTCATTGATCGCCTGCTCGCAGGTGGATCGGATACGCGCTCAATCGCGAAAGGCGTTTGCGCAGCTACCCTCGGTAGCGGCGTGACACTTGTTCAGTAAACAGACAGGACAGAAAAGGAATACTGCAATGGCTAAGAAACGAAATGCACGGCACTGGGATGCGCCGCAGTTGCATCCGGACCATCCGCGTCCTGTCACGCGCCGCGACTTTGTCGCACAGGGCTTCTTGAGCGGCGCTGCCTACACGCTGGGCGGCGGCATCATGAGCCTGTTCGCCAACCCGCGTGAAGCTTATGCCGCCTTGTCGCCTGACCTGGACGGGATGTTGCAAAACCCCTGTCAGATCGCGACTAACGGCGCGGGCAAGATCCCCTTCATCTGTTTCGATCTCGCAGGCGGCGCTAACATCGCCGGCTCCAATGTCCTGATCGGTCAGGAAGGCGGTCAACAGGACTTCCTGTCGACTGATGGCTACCGTCGCCAGGGCTTGCCGGGTGACATGGTACCCGGGCTTAACGACCCGATTTCCGGGCTGCCGTACGCCAACTTTGATCTCGGCCTTGGCTTTCATCTCGATTCCGCGTTTCGACGCGGCATCTTGGGCAGCCTGACACCGGGCAATGAAGCGTTCGTCAATGGCGCCGTAATTCCAGCCCGCTCGGATAACGACACCGGCAACAACCCGCACAATCCGATGTACGGCATTGCCCGTGCCGGTGCAGGCGGCGTGGGTGCCAATGGTTCGATCCTGACGCTCGCCGGTTCGGCCAACACCGACTCGGGTGGCAATTCGATGCTGCCGATGTCGCTGTACGATGCCGAGCTGCGGCCGACCAAGGTCGATCGACCTTCGGACGTAACCAACCTCGTTGATACCGGTGATTTGGTCGGCATTCTCTCCAAAGAAGATGCCACGGCCGTTATGGAGTCTATCTATCGCCTGACCGATGCCAAGATGAGCAACGTCGATACGCAGCTCAGTAACGATGCGGTCGTCAAGGAACTCGTTCGTTGCGGCTACCTCAAGGCAGCCGATATCGCTGACCGTTTCGGCGGCGTGCCTATCGACCCCTCACTGGATCCGCAGATCGTTGGCCCGACCGGCATCTTCACGGATGCCGAGTTCAACGCCGGTGATCGCGACGCTCGCGAATTCCAGAAAACTGCTTCGATTATGAAACTGGTTATGAACGGCTACGCAGGCGCTGGTTGTATCCAGATGGGCGGCTACGATTATCACGGTGGACGCCGTGCTGAAGGCGAGGTCAAGGACGAACGTGCGGGACGCTGCATCGGCGCCGTACTCGAGTACGCGGCGCGCCTGAGCACACCGGTCATGATCTATGTCTTCTCGGACGGTTCGGTTTCCTCGAACGGTGCCATTGACAACACGGCCGAGGGCCGCGGTAAGGGTGAGTGGGTCAGTGACAACTCATCCACGGCCGGCGCCTTCTTCCTGGTCTACAACCCCGGAAGACGACCTACGATTATCGGCGCAACACCCGAGGAGATCGCAAGACACCAGCAGCTCGGTTACATGGGCGCGGACGGTTCCGTGCAACGCGCCTCGACGCCGGCCGCCAACAACGTGCCGCTGCTTGTGAACACGGTCCTCCTCAACTACATGGCACTGCATGGAGAGCAAAATCTGTTCGGCCAGGTGTTCCCGAACCATGGCCTTGGCAACGCGGCGCTGCAGGACAGCATGACTGCGTTCACGCCAATCTGTAATGGAACCATTGCAAACCCGGTATAGCCCCCCCTCAGGCTACCGTTGAAAGTGCGGCCGGTCTTTTGACCGGCCGTTTTTTTTTGCCCACTGACCCTGCTTGCTGATTCCTTGTAGAATGCCGCCATGACTGAACTTGCCGAATTGCTTGCCTGCCCGCGCTGTGACAAGACACCACTCGACACGAACAAGAAAGGGCTGCATTGCAAGGCCTGCAAAGTCGACTTCCCGCGCATAGCCAACATTCCCTGGCTGTTCGCCGATCCGGATGCGAGCCTCGGCGAATGGCGCTCGCGACTGCACATGGCCATGCAGAAGATCGACAAGGAGCTGGCTGCGCTCGACGCCGAGCTCGGTGACCCACAGTTACGCGCGCTAAGCCGGCAACGCTGTGAGCGCCATAAGTCGGCGCTGATTACTCACAAAGAGGCACTTGCAAGCCTGCTCGCACCGGTCGGGCCGCAGCTGCTCAGTGCAAACTTCGACACTTACCTCGCGCTGCGCACGCGTTTGCCAGCGGATCACGGTCTGCACACTTACTACGCCAATATTCACCGCGACTGGGCGTGGGGAGAGGAGGAAAACAAAGCCTCCCTGCAACAGATCGCGCGCGTACTGGGTGACAACCAGTCGCTGGGACGCACCCTGGTCCTCGGCGCGGGCGCCGGACGCCTCGCCTACGACATCCACACCCAGCTCGATACCGAGCTGACTGTCGCACTCGATTTCAACCCGATGTTGCTGCTTGTTGCGCAGAAAATGATCGCGGGCGAAGAACTGGAGTTGCACGAGTTTCCGATCGCGCCGCACCGGTCCGACGACGACGCGGTGCTGCGCACGCTCAAGGCACCGGGCAAGAGTGACGACCGGTTGCACCTGCTGTTTGGCGACGCGCTGCGCGCCCCGGTGGCCAAAGGTGCCTTCGATACTGTTGTTACCCCGTGGCTCATCGACGTCATTACCGAAGATCTGCCCGTTTTTGCGGGTCGTATCAATACGCTCCTCAAGACTGATGGCCGCTGGATTAATTTTGGCTCGCTCGCGTTCAATGCTGCCGAACGCAGCAAGCGCTATGGCCCCGAAGAAGTTACGGAGATTGTCGGGGAATGCGGTTTCGCCACTCCGGTGCTTGCCGAGGCAACCATACCGTATATGAATTCACCGGCCAGCCGGCATGGACGCCTCGAAACTGTGTTCAGTTTTGCCGCAAGCAAGTCCGGCAAAACCAGCAATCCACCGCGCCATCGAGCGCTGCCGGACTGGATCGTCACCGGCAAGGAAGCCGTACCGCTTAATCCGTCGTTTCGCACCCAGGCGATGACTACACAGATTTATGCCTTCACCATGTCACTGATCGATGGCAAGCGCAGCATTAGCGACATGGCCGAAGTCTTCGAGCAGCAGCGGCTCATGCCCAAAGGTGAAGCCGTGCATGCAATTCGTGGCTTTTTGATCCGGATGTTTGATGATGCCGGACGAGGCGAACTCTAGAAACACCGGCGCAACCGCTATTTTGCCGCTGACTCCAGCTTGAGCGCGCCGCGAACGAAGCCGCCCATCTTTTCGATCGCGCTGCGACTCTCGGGCATCAGGCCGATGAACATTTGCCACACATGCCACATACCCGGCCAGATATCGAGTTCCGCCTGACCGCCACCTGCGATAATTTTCTGTGCCAGCCGCTCAGAATCGCTAAGCAAAATTTCATCGTCGCCAACCTGTATCAGGCAGGGAGGCATACCCGACAATTCGCCGAAGATCGGCGACACGAGCGGCTCATGCAGCTGCTCCGGTTTACAGTAGTGCCGGACTACATGTGGCAGATCTTGCGGATTGAACCAGGGGTCGCGCTCACAGTGCGTTTGCATGGACTCTCCCTCACCGGCTAAGTCGAGCCACGGTGACATCAGGGCAACCGCAGCGGGCAAGGGCTCACCGGCATCCCGCAATGCAAGCAGCATCGCAACACTCAGACCACCGCCCGCCGAGTCACCCGCCACTGCAATATCGCTGGCGCCATATCCCTCCCGCAGCAAACTGCGATAAACCGCGAGTGCATCTTCCACTGCAGCCGGAAACGGGTTTTCCGGTGCCAGCCGGTATTCCGGAAGTATGGCTCGTACACCCGTCGCCTTCGCCAGGTGACTTACCAGCGCACGATGCGAGCGGCAGGACCCCATTACGTAAGCACCACCATGCCAATAGAGCAGTACCTTGCCAGCCGCCGGTGACTGCGTTTGCATGCTGTTCGCTTTCAGGCCTGCAATTTCGGTCACTTCCGTTGTGACGCCCGCGGCTGAGGGCGCCAGGCCTGCAAAAAAGTCGAGCTGGGCACGTGCGGTCGACCAATCGATTGCAGCCGGGTCACGGCGGCTCATGTAAATAGACGTTGCCTGCCGTACAAGCCGCGCGCGCCGACTCAGCCTGGGGCGTTCATTGTCATTCCGGTCCTGCATGCCGCTATGATAGTCACAACACCTTGGCAACGACACCGGGACGCAACACGATGGCATTTCTTCGCACACCCGACGCCCGTTTCACGCAACTTCCCGACTTCCCGTTCACGCCCCATTACGTCGAGCTGGGCGAATTACGGATGCACTATATTGACGAGGGCCCGCGCGAGGCTCCACCGGTCTTGCTGCTGCACGGTGAACCAAGCTGGTCCTATCTTTATCGCCATATGATTCCGCCGCTGGCTGCTGCCGGTCACCGGGTCGTCGTGCCCGACCTCATCGGCTTCGGGCGCTCCGACAAACCCGTGCGCAAGAGTGACTACAGCTATGCACAGCATGTCGCATGGATGCAGGCCTTCATTACGCAGCTCGACCTGCGCCAGATCAGCCTGTTCTGCCAGGACTGGGGTTCACTGATTGGCTTGCGAGTAGCGGCTGAAAACGACGGACGCTTCGCGCGCATTGCGCTTGGCAATGGCGGCCTGCCAACTGGCGACCAGAATATGCCTCGCGCGTTCAGGATCTGGCAGGCATTTGCCCGCTACAGCCCCTGGTTTCCGATTGGCCGCATCATACAAAGCGGCACGGTGACCGAACTTGAGCCACAAGTAGTCGCCGCCTACGACGCACCATTTCCGTCGGCACGCTACAAAGCAGGGGCACGTGCGTTTCCCGCGCTGGTACCGACGCGACCTGACGACCCGGCCAGTGATGCAAATCGCAAGGCGTGGTCGGTTTTTGGCCGCTGGGAGAAACCGTTTTTGACCTGCTTCAGCAACCGTGACCCGATTACGCGCGGTGGTGAGACAGCCTGGCAGCAACACGTGCCCGGCGCCAGAAATTGCGAGCATGTGCGGATACGCAATGCCGGCCACTTCCTGCAGGAGGACAAGGGGCCAGAACTCGCTCAGGTACTGATTGATTTCATGCGCTGATCGCGCGGTGGCGTCTAGCGCTCGAGGTACTGCAACTTGTCCTTGACGTCGCGCCATTCGTCGGCGTCTTCGGGCGGGTCCTTCATTTCTGTAATGACCGGCCACTGCTCTGACAATTGTGCATTGATCTCGATAAATTGCTCCTGCCCCGGCGGTAATTCGTCTTCGGAGTAAATCGCTTCGACCGGGCATTCCGGCTCGCACAGTGTGCAGTCAATGCATTCCTCGGGATCAATCACGAGGAAATTCGGCCCTTCATGAAAGCAGTCGACGGGACAGACCTCAACACAATCCGTCAATTTACATTTGATACAGGCTTCAGTGACTACAAACGTCATTACATTTCCTCGCAATCCGGACCGCGTACGCTATGCGATGTTGCCGCGCTGTTCAAGTGACCATGCCCGACTTTATTGCTGCCAGCCAGCGCTTATCCTGATTGAGAATCGTTCCGTCTTCCGCGAGCTTGATCAGGTGCGCCAGCAGGGAGCGCTCTGCCCACGGGTACAGGTCTTGCGGCACATCGGCATACACGGCAGGCACGAGCTCCGTGGTCGTGCTGCCCGGTGCCGCACACACGGCCGCAAGTACTTTTTCCTCACGCGCCAGTCGGTGCGCGATGATCCAGTCGATAACCCGTGCCGGATCCGTAATCCTGTCTCCATGACCCGGCAACAAAGCCGCCGGTTGCAGGTCGCGCACACGCGCGAGCGACGCAAGATAGGCTTTCATATTGCCATCGGGCGGATTAATGACCACGGTGGAACCGTCAATCACATGGTCGCCTGTAAATACCCAGTTGCTGGCGCGGTGCAGGATACAAAGGTGGTTGGATGCGTGCCCCGGTGTGTGGATTGCTTCGAGTTCGAACTCGTCAGTACGCAAGACATCGCCGTCGCCGAGTACGCGGGTTGGCCTGAACGTACGGTCCTGGTGATCACCGTCGGGCGCCGGCATGCCGAGGAGTTCTGCACCGGTCATCGATGCAAGCCGCGCGGCCCCCGGCGAATGATCGGGGTGGGTGTGCGTTGCAATTATCCAGCGCACCGGTGCAGCGGCGACGCTTACAATTTTCTCAAGATGCGCCTCTAGCAAAGGCCCGGGATCGAGCACCGCGATCTCACGCTTACCGAACAGATAGGTATTGGTCCCCGGCCCGGTCATCATCGACGGGTTCGGCGCCAGCAGGCGGCGCACACCGCTGCGCAACTCAGTCAGCTCGGGTAGAACCTTCGGCATGGCAGTCATTGCAGTACTGTTCCTATTGAACGAGCGTGCCGGCCACCGTGCGCTCGGCATAGTCCTTGAGTAAACCGAGCGCTTCACCGATCACGTAGTCAACCGGGCCGGCAATGCCTTCGAGACCGCCTTCGGTATAGCCGCCAACGGCGTAGGTGAATTTAACCCGGGTGCCCTCGACACTATCGAAGAACTCCCAGGTCATGTTGCCGTTCACGCCCATCAGCCCGAGCGGCCCCAGCCCACCGGTCATGCGCAACATGACGTTGCGGCTGACCGAGGTTACCGTCAGGTGCACAACGCCGTTGCCACCCTCCAGCATTTCGCAGAAGCAACCCATCGGCCGTGCATCGATACTCATACGCGTAGCATCACCGGCGACCGTGTGGCTGGCGTTCCACCACTGCCCGACGTTCTCGACGGCCGCCGTCCAGGCTGCAGCGCGCGACGTCTTGATAATGATCTCGTGCTGGGTAACAAACCCTCCAGGCGCCGAACTCAATACGTCGGCGCTTGCCGGCCCGGCAAAGAATGCCAACAACCCAAGAATACTGGCGAATGCGCGCATACAGGTTCCTTATGTCCCGCGGTTCATAGACGATTCTCTGACACGCAGAATACCGTATGTCCGGCGCAGGACCAGCATCCGGACCCGGCAAACGGTAGGATAGGTTGGCGCCACGTACAAGCAATGCTCTGGCTGCTGCCAAACTAACCACTACCCGGGAACAAGCGACTTGCCGCACACCATCCAGAACCTGCCGACCACTTTCTTCGCGCACGCGTGCCGAATAACCGCTCGCCGCCCGCGAGCCGCTCGCTAGCGCCGCCATGAACGAAATCGACGACGACTGGCGCGTGGTCTTTGAAAGCCGCAATCCGGGAGCCTGCAGCGACCATTCGCTGGTATTAACGGCCGTGCGCATTCCGCACCGGGTGATTCATGACCAATCCGGTTTTGCGCTGCTCGTCCCCGCCGCCCAGTCGGGTGACGCGGTCCGTGAATTGCGGCTTTATGAAAACGAGAACCCACCGAGCATGCCGAAACCGCGCCCGGTCAGCGACTGGCACGATGCACGGCCGGGCGTTGCTGGCTACATCCTGGTCGTATGCCTGGTTGCCTGGCTGGCCGGCACTGCCGCGTTATCGAGTGACTGGCTCGCCGCCGGGCGTGTGGACGGCGCACTGATCCGCTCTGGCGAGTGGTGGCGCCTGGTTACGGCGCTTACCCTGCATTCGGGCCTGCAACACCTGCTCGGCAACCTGGTGTTCGGCACCCTGTTCGGCCTGTTTGCAGGGCGGCTGCTTGGCTCCGGCGTTGCATGGTTTGCGATTGTCGTTTGCGCGGCCGGCGGTAACCTGCTCAATACCCTGCTGCTTGACTCGGTACATCGCTCCATCGGCGCCTCGACGGCAGTGTTCGCTGCACTCGGTCTGGTCGCGGGCTATGTGTGGCACGCAAAACTGATGTCACAGGAACGCTGGGTCTATCGCCTCGGCCCCATCGTCGGCGGCATCGCCCTGCTTGCCTACACGGGCATGGGGGGCGGCGAAGAGAATGTCGATGTCGGTGCACACGTGATGGGCTTCGTCAGCGGTTTCGCCGGCGGCGTGCTCCTGGTACGGACCATGTACCTGCTGCGCTCGGCAAAGGCCCAGCTCACGGCGGGTTTACTCACTCTTGGGATCATTGCGGGTGCCTGGGGCTGGGCGCTGCTCGCATCATAGCCAGCAGCAATGATGTAAGATTGGCGCCATGCAGGATAAGTCTCAAACGCGTCAATCATGAAGAAAGTTCTGCTGTCGTTCCTGATCCTGACGCTGCTGCTGGCTGCGGTCGGATGGCTTCGATACGGTGGCGGCGAAGACTATCCCGACCTGACAACGCCCGCGCTACTGGCTGAAGACGTTCTCGAAGAAGTCCTGTCCTACCCCGAACCCATCGGCAACCTCGCCGTCAGTGCCGGCGGTCGCCTGTTTTTTACAGTGCACCCGGAAGCGCGCCCGAAAGGCAACCGGCTGCTCGAGTTTGTTGACGGGGCATCCGTGCCTTTCCCCAATGTCGGTTCACAGCTCGACCTGTTCGATACGGTGCTCGGCATTGCCATTGACCGCCAGAACCGCCTCTGGACGATTGATCACGGCAACCACGGCCTGAAGACGCCGCGCCTGCTCGCGTTCGACCTCGACAAGAATGAGATAATCCGCGACCAGCGCCTGCCTTCCGAGATCGCCCCCGCCGGTTCGTTTCTGCAGGACCTGCAGGTAAGTGCCGATGGCCGCACGGTGATCATTGCAGATGCCAGCATCTGGCGATTGCAGCCGGCGCTCATCGTCTACGATGTGCAAACCGGCACCGCACGCCGCGTTCTCGAAGGCGCAACGAGTGTCGCGAGCGAAGATTACGTAATCCGGACGCCTGGGCGCGATATGCGTTACCTCGGCGGCATACTCACCCTCAAGGCGGGTGTCGATGGCATTGCACTCGGCGAAGACTGGCTGTACTTCGGCGCCCTGACCGGCTCAGGTCTTTATCGAATCGCGCTTGCAGACCTGCGCAACGCAAGCATTAGCGACCAGCAACTTGCAACGCGCGTTGAGCGAGTCGCTGCCAAGCCACTCAGCGACGGTATGAGCATCGATCTCAACGGAAATGTCTACATTACCGATATCGAACACAATGCAATCTTTGCTGTAAGCTCCGCGCACGAAGTCAGCACGCTAATTCGCTCCAGCCGTATGCGCTGGCCCGACGCATTGTCATTCGGTCCGGACGGCTGGTTGTACGTG
Source organism: Gammaproteobacteria bacterium (assembly GCA_030425905.1). GTDB lineage: Bacteria > Pseudomonadota > Gammaproteobacteria > Steroidobacterales > Woeseiaceae > UBA1847. The sequence continues at coordinate 8,947 of JAUHZT010000012.1, read as the reverse complement.
GCGGACAGCGCCTTGCCAGACGTAGTCCTGCAGCCACGCGCGCACATTCAAAGCCAGAAACCTTACCGGATCTTTCGCTTCCGGCCCGGTACCGAAGGTACGCCTGGCCAATAGAACACACTGTTTTTTTAACTCTTAGCAAGGAAGGAATCATCGGCATGGCCGCAGACGAACCAAGCACCCCTACCGAAGTACTCGACGCATTTGATACCACCGCAATTGTTGAATGGCTGGAAACCGACGGCCTCGATTTTGCCATCAACGTTGCTGCGGCAATTGCGATTTTTCTTATCGGTCGCCTCGTCATCCGCTTCATTGTCAGCGGCATCCGTAAGGCGATGCGCAAGGCCGAAGTCGAGCAGACGCTCGAAGCGTTTATCTGCAACCTCGTACGCATTGCGCTGCTTATCGTCGTGGTCATTGCCGCCATCGGCCAGGTTGGCATTGAGACGACCTCTTTCATCGCCGTGTTCGGTGCCGCAGGCCTCGCCATCGGCCTTGCGTTACAGGGATCGCTGTCGAACTTTGCCGCGGGCGTACTGATCGTCCTGTTTCGGCCATACAAGGTGGGTGACTTCATCGAGGGCGCCGGCGTGAACGGCACGGTCGAGGTTGTTCAAATCCTCACGACTGTGCTGAAAACGCCGGACAACAAGCAGGTGATCGTACCGAACAGCCAGATAATGGGCAGCGTCATCACCAATTATTCGGCCAACGCTACGCGCCGCGTGGACCTCGTTGTTGGCGTGAGCTACAGCGACGATCTCGACAAGGTACGCAAGACACTCGAAGAACTGGTCACAACTGACGAGCGCGTACTGAAGGATCCGGCCCACACTATTGCTGTCTCCGAGCTTGGCGACAACAGCGTCAACTTCGTGGTGCGGCCGTGGGTCAAGACATCCGACTACTGGCCCGTTTATTTTGGCCTGACAGAAGCCATCAAGAAACGCTTCGACGAGCTGGGAATCTCTTTCCCGTTCCCGCAGCGAGACGTACATCTGTACAAGGCCGACGCCGACTAGCGCGTTCAATTGCAGCATTCAGCGGGCCAGCTCTTTCAGGCTGGCCCGTTTTTTTTGCCCTCAATCAGTCCGCGTTATCGGGCTCGATAAAGCACCAGCGAAGATTCGGCACCCGCTCTTTGAGTTCGCGTTCCAGGTGATTGATGCTATCCACCGCATCGTTGATGCTGATCGCCGGGTTCATGCAAATCTTGGCGGCAAGCATCGTGTCCGGGCCGTACTGGATTGTGATCGTATTGAATACACGCTCGATGTTTTCGTGATCGCGAATGACGTCATCAATCGCTTCCTGGATCTGCGGGTCCGCCGAGCGCCCGACCAGCAATGACTTGATCCGCCACGCTACAAAGACCGAGATTATGATCAGGATGACGCCGATACAGATAGAGCCGAGCGCATCGTACATCGGGTCGCCCGTAACCGATGCCATAATCAGGAAGCCGAGCGCCAGGACCAGCCCGAGCTGCGCGCCGATGTCTTCCCCGAGCACCACCACCAGTTCCGAATTTCGCGTGTGCTTGAGCCATTCCATAAACGGCCGCTTGCCTCGAACCTTGTTGATCTCACGAATACAGCCGAGCAGCGAACCACCCTCCAGGAAGATGGCAAAAACCAGCACCAGCATCGCTACCCACAACTTCGACAGTTCTTCGGGATGCGACAACTTGTGCATACCCTCGTAGATCGAGAACAGTCCGCCCATGCTGAACAGCAGAATGGCGACAATAAAACTCCAGAAGTAGCTAAGTTTGCCGTAACCGAGCGGATGCTCCTCGTCCGGCTCGCGGCGCGACTGTTTCAGGCCAAGAAACAGCAACACCTGGTTGCCTGTATCCGCATAGGAGTGAATAGCCTCGGCGAGCATACTCCCCGACCCGGTGAACATTGCCGCCCAGGTCTTGGCGATCGCGATGCCAAAATTGGCCACAAAGGCGTAAAGAATTGCGCGCGCGGTCGATCCGTGAGTACTCGATGCCATTGTTTTTGGTTCCATCCTGCCAACGTTTGACGGTTTCGGTCGCTATAATAAGCTGTATACGCTCCCGACAGGCAAATCCACATGCAAGTATTCCTGCGCCGCTCCCCGATTTTGCTGATTGCCGTGCTCATTGCGGCGTGTGCCGCCCACCGGGATCCGATCGTGGACATGAAGGGCGTAGACCCGGACGCACTGGCGCAAGACTGGCAGGAATGCGAGGCCTATACACAGGAGATTGCAGTCAGCGAAGGGGTTGCGCGTGGCTCGGCAACCGGCGCGGCAGTAGGCGCCGTGGCCGGCGCCATCAACGGTGACGTGGCGCGTGCTGCGGCGAATGGCGCGCTCTACGGCGGTACGAAATCGGGGCTAGATGCCGACAAGGACAAGCGCCAGGTGTTTAAACGCTGCCTGCGCGGCCGTGGTTACCGCGTCCTGAACTGATTGCAGGCCGGCGCGATTGACGCCGGTCGGGTGCGCGAGTACTGTACATAAACACAGTATAGAGCCACCCATGAAGCCCAGTACCCCAAAGTCCGCGCACAAAGGCCGCGGCGCCGTATCCGCAAGAGATGGCCGTTTCGTTGCGCGCCCGGTCGACTTCGAGCCCGGCGAGGCCGCTGCGCGCGCGGCACTCAGGCCAGCAACGCATACCCGGGCAATGCGTGCGGGCAAAATCATTTCCAGCAATACCTCGCCTGACATTCCGTTTAATCGCTCGATCAATCCTTACCAGGGTTGCGAGCATGGCTGCATTTATTGCTACGCCCGGCCAAGCCACAGCTACCTGGACCTGTCACCCGGCCTCGACTTTGAAACCCGCATCTTCTACAAACCGAACGCGGCAGAGCGCCTGCTTGCCGAATGGGAGAAGCCGGGCTACGTTTGCGAAGCCATTACCTTGGGTGCCAATACCGACCCGTACCAGCCAGCGGAAAAGAAGTTTGCGCTAACGCGGCGCTTGCTGGAACAGTTCGCGAAGCATCACCATCCCGTTAACCTCATCACCAAGTCGAGCCTGATAGAACGGGATATCGACCTGCTGGCGGCACTGGCCAGCCGCCGCCTGTGTTCCGTTGCCATCAGCATGCCCACCATGGACCGGGCGCTGAAACGCGTCATGGAGCCGCGGGTCCCGTCGGCAGAGGCGCGGCTCGCCAGCATCGAAAAACTGCGGGCGAACGGCATACCGGTCAGCGTCCTGGTCGCACCCGTCATCCCGGCCCTCAACGATCACGAGATCGAAGCTATCCTTGAGCGTGTTGCCGCTGCCGGTGCGCAGCAGGCGCATTACATCTTCCTGCGCCTGCCGCTCGAAGTGCGGGACCTGTTTGTCGAATGGCTCGAATGCCACTTCCCGGACCGCGCAAAGCACGTGATGAGCCTTGTGCGTCAGGCAAGTGGCAACCAGGATTACGATGCCCGCTTTGGTATTCGACAGCGCGGTCGCGGACCGTATGCCGACATGCTGGCCAAACGGTTCAACAACGCCTGCGCCCGCTATGGCCTCAAACAGGGCCGTTATGAAAACAGCCTGGATTGCAGCCAGTTCGAGCCGCCAGGACAACAGCAACTCGGGCTCGGCTTCTGAGCCGCATTGATCGGCAATCGTCGCCATTTGTAACATCGGACCGCCCGGGGCGGTCTCTTTCTGTCTCGTGCCACAGCCACGTTGTATAGTTGTCGAACCAACAGCGCTCTGTCAGGCGGCGGCGAACTTGCTTGCGATGAATGAGTCTTAAACTGTGATCCACACGAAAAGCGTGCAAATAACACTATGATTTATAAGCGCATCCTGATTCTGTTAGCCAGCATTGGTCTGCCCGGCACCGGCATCACACAAGAACCGCAGCCTGCCCCACAGGCCGGGCAAGAGCGCATTAGCGTGCTTGACCAGGTGGTCCCGGTTGCCGACGAAGCTGACGAGACCGAGGCGGGCGGCGACGCCGATCGCGTCGGCCCGCCGAGTGACGATCCCGAGACCACGGGACTGACCGAGCGCGAAATACTCGCGCTCGAGTTTGGCCGCTTCCAGCGTCTGAAAGCGGACGGCATGCTCGATGAAGCGGAGAATGCCGCCAAACGGGCCATCGAAATGTCGATCAATATTTCCGGTCCCGGCTCCAACGACACCGCCAAAGCGCTGAATAATCTCGCCACTGTGCAATACAGCCAGAAGAAGTACGAGCTGGCGCAACAGAACTTCCAGACGGCCATCGACATTTTCACCGATAACGAAGACAAACTCAGCGCACGACTGATCAACCCGCTGAAAGGCCTCGGGGCGGCGCAGCTGGAAGGCGGCCGACCGGACCTGGCCGCACAGACTTTTCGACAGGCTACGCACATCACCCACGTGAACGAAGGACCGCACAACCTCGACCAGATACCGATCCTCGAGGCACTGGCAGAAACCAATCTGCGCCTTGGCGACTTCGAACAGGCACGCAATGCGCAGGACATGATCTATGCGCTGAATTTGCGGCATCTCGACGATGACCCGATGTCACTGATTCCGCCGCTGCGCCGCCGTGCAGCCTGGCAACGACGCACGGGGTATGTTCTCGACGAACGTGCGACCTATCGACGCATGATACGGATTATCGAAGAGGCCAAAGGCAAGGACGATATTTCACTGATCGACCCGGTCACGCGGCTGGCCGAATCGTATTTTTACACGGACGCCTCAGAGCCAAATGCTTTCCAGGAAGCCTCTATTGCGAACGGCGAAATTTATTTCAAACGTGCTGTGCGCATCGCCGAGGAAAACCCTGAATCCAACTGGGAAATCCTGGCAAAAACAATGGTTGCGCTGGGTGATTACTATAACTTCCGCTCTGACCAGGGGCGGGCGCGACGCACGTACAGCGAAGTCTGGGATCTGCTTTCTGCCGACGAAGAACGCTATGCGATGCGTGCCGACACGCTCGGCAAATTGCACGCGCTGAATGCAGAGCCGATTCCATCGTATCGTGAGGACACAACACGCGAAGATGGCTCGAACCTCGACCGGGATTTGCGCGAGGGCAGTATCGTAGTCGCGTACGATGTCAGTTCGCGTGGCCGCGTGACCAAAGTGGAAGTCATCGAGAATATACCAGCCGAGTTTGATGACATGTCCAAGAAAGTGGTGCGCGAAATCAGGCGCCGGGTTTATCGACCGCCGTTTGAAAACGGCGAGCCTGTTGATTCGCCCAACCAGGTAATGACACACAAGTATTTCTTCAATCAGCTGGAACTCGACAAGGTACGCGCAAGCCTTGACCCCGAGCAGGACTGACCCGCGTTATATGTTTGCGCGCGCGATAATACTGGCTGGCTTGTGCCTGCTATTTGCGTTGCCGAGTGCCGACGCAAAGTCAGAATGTGACCAGGACTGGCTCTGCATTGATGAGGTGCGCAATGGCGACACTGTCGAGTTGCGGGCACGCAACCTCAATGACTACCCACTCACCTATACGCTGCAGGTGCGCAGCCGCACGATGCAAATCCAGGGAGCCGATACGGTAACCCGCACATTGCCGCCCCGGCAGAGTGAAACAGCCATTGTGCTTAACAATGACGACGCCCGGAGTAACGCTCGGTATAGCATCCGGTTTGACTGGACCATCGGCTACATGGACCCCAATCACGATGACGAACACGTTTATGCTTTTCCCTACGAGAAGGGCCTGACTTATCGCATCATGCAGGGCTACGGTTCGCGCTTCAGCCATACAGGGCGCGAGGAATTTTCGATCGATTTCGACATGCCGGTCGGCACGCCGGTACACGCGGCGCGCGCAGGAGTTGTCGCGCGAGTCGTCGAGTCTAACGACAAGGGCTGCTGGGAAGATGGCTGCGGTGCCTATGCCAATTTTATTGTCGTGCTGCACAGTGACGGAACAACCGGCGAGTACTATCATTTACAAAAAGACGGTGCACTCGTCGAGGTGGGCGACCAGGTAGAACGCGGCCAGAGAATCGGCTATTCGGGTAACACCGGGCATACCGCATTGCCGCACCTGCATTTCGCCGTGTACCGGGCAACCACCTGGGGTAACACCCAGTCCATTCCGGTGCGCTTTCAAAGCGCAGATGGCATTGTAAATTCGCCGCGCCGTGGCGGCAGACATCAGGCAGCGTACTAATGGTCACCGACAAGAAATCTCAACTCCCTTCCGCCGCCGAGGCATTGCCCGGGCGCGCAGAGAAAATGCCCGTGCCGGCCAGGCACTTTGTCAATGGCGCAGCGTTGGAAGGACCGTTCGCAGAGCCCTTGCAACAGATCGTGCTGGGGCTTGGGTGCTTCTGGGGTGCGGAGCGGGTGTTCTGGCAGGCTGATGGCGTTTACACGACAGCCGTTGGCTACGCAGGCGGCGCAACACCGAACCCTACCTACCAGGAAGTGTGTTCGGGCATGACAGGGCATGCAGAAGTAGTACTCGTCGTGTTCGACCCCGCTGTCATTTCCCTGGACGCCGTGCTGCGAATTTTCTGGGAGTCTCACGACCCGACCCAGGGCATGCGTCAGGGTAACGACCGTGGCACGCAGTATCGGTCGGCTATTTACACGTTCAACGCACAGCAGCAACTCGCCGCAGAACAGTCTCGCGCGGCTTATGCGCAGGAACTCGCCGATGCGGGCTACGGCGCAGTAACCACTGAAGTGGCGCCGCTCGATACGTTTTACTATGCCGAGGAATACCATCAGCAATATCTCGCCAAGAATCCGGACGGCTACTGCGGCATTAAAGGTACGGGCGTGAGTTGTCCGATCGGCCCCGGCTAGCACAAGACTGGCCGAAACTGCACGGGTGATTGTAGTATCGTCTCTGGCTTTCCACTCAACAGACGGTAAACCGGTGTCCGATAAACTCAGGAAAGTACCCAAACCTCGCAAACCGAGTCGCAAACAGGCGGAAGAGGCCGTAAAAACGTTGCTCCTGTGGGCCGGTGAAGATACGCGTCGCGAAGGGCTCATTGATACTCCCAAGCGGGTCGTGCGCGCTTACGAGGACTGGTTCAGCGGCTACAAGGACGACCCGATCGCTTTTCTTGCCCGTACTTTCGAAGAAGTTGAAGGCTACGACGAGATGATCGTGCTGCGCGACATCGAGTTCGAATCGCACTGCGAGCACCACATGGCGCCGATCATCGGGCATGCGCACGTGGGTTATCTGCCCAATAACAAGGTTGTCGGTATCAGCAAACTGGCGCGCGTCGTGGAAGCATTTGCGCGGCGTTTCCAGGTGCAGGAAAAAATGACCGCACAGGTTGCCAATTGCATTCAGGACGTACTGAGTCCGAAAGGCGTCGGTGTCGTTATCGAAGCCGCGCACCAATGCATGACCACGCGTGGCGTGCACAAGACCAACGTCACGATGGTTACCAGCCAGATGCTCGGCTCGTTCCGCAAAGACGCCCGCACGCGCGCTGAATTTCTACGGATGATCGATACCAGGCGCTAGCTTGCAGGCACGGGGAATGATCAAGAAGCTGGGACTCACCGCATTCACCTTTATCGCGCTCGCCCTGCTCTACCTGCTGGCCTGGCCCGTACCCGTGGAGCCTGTTGCCTGGCACGCGCCCGAAGATCAGGGCCTGACCGGCGCTTTCACGCCGAACGATATGCTTGCCGCCACGCGCGGCATCGATCTCGGCAACCATTATGGTCCCGAAGATGTCGCTGTTGCGGCCAATGGCGCACTGTTCGCAGCCGTCAGCAACGGCACCGTGCTACAGGTCGGCACCGATGGCCGCCGCATTGCAACGTTTGCGGTCACCGGCGGCCGCCCACTGGGACTGGATTTCGGCCCGGACGGGGCACTCTGGGTAGCAAACGCCACGCGCGGCCTGCAACGCGTCACGGGCGACGGCCGGGTTACCGAGGTGCTCAATGAAGTCGCTGGCCAGGCGCTCGTCTATGCCGACGACGTCGCTGTTGCGGCCAATGGCAAGGTCTACCTGACGGAGGCGTCGACCAAGTTTGGTGCTGCACAATACGAAGGCACGCTCGAGGGCAGCCTGCTCGACCTGCTGGAGCACGGCGCACATGGACAGGTGATTGAATACGATCCGCAATCGGACAGCGCTCGTGTGCTGCTCGACTCGCTGAATTTCGCGAATGGCATCGCCGTCAGCGAGGACCAGCAGTATCTGTTGATCGCGGAGACGGGCAGCTACCGAATTGTCAAACACTGGCTTGAGGGACCAAGAGCGGGTGAGACTGAGGTCCTGCTCGACAATCTGCCGGGCTTTCCCGACAACATTAATAATGGACTGAACGGACGATTCTGGATTGGGCTTGCCGCGCCTCGCAATGCGTTGCTCGACCGCCTTTCGGACAAACCGTTTCTGCGCAAAGTCGTGCAACGCCTGCCGGAATTCCTGCGACCCAGCCCGGCGCGCAGCTCGCATGTTATTGCGATCAACGGTGACGGCGATGTGCTGATGAGCCTGCAAGACTCCAGCGCACGCACACCGCTGATGACCGGCGCGGTTGAGACACGCGACTTCATTTACATCTCAACGCTGGTCGGCAATCAGTTGCCGGTTATCGCAAAACACGAGCTGTTGTAATAAGGATGCCGCAGCGCTCCGTATTGGTGCTCGGCGGCAACGGCTTCATTGGTCGACATGCGGCCGCGGCACTGATTAATGCCGGCGTTCACGTCATCATCGGCACACGCTTTGCGCAACGCAAACACTCATGGCACGCCTTGCACCCTGCCGTTGCCAAAGCACCCCAGCGTGAAGTGCGGCTGGAACAACTTGCGGATGCCGATGACTGGCTGCCTGTCATCGAAAACGTCGACGCCGTCCTCAACTGTGTCGGCATCCTCCGGCAGCGCGGCCGCGAAACTTACGACGCGATTCACCGACAAGCACCGGCCGCCCTGGCGGCGGCCTGCAAGTCACAGCGCAAGCGCTTTGTGCATGTCAGTGCGCTGAGCCTTGAGAAACC
>JAUHZT010000011.1 GCA_030425905.1 Gammaproteobacteria bacterium | reverse complement strand
TTTGTAGGCGGCGATACCGCCGCTAATGCCTAGCAAGATATTCATGGATCAAGTTTCCAATGAATCAGGGCATGCCGTCCAGATTATTTGCTTGTATCAATATGCCTGCGCGGGGGATGCTCGTCGTTCACTGGCACCCGCTGACAAGGAATGTTGATGGGCCCGAAATCCCGAGACCCGAGTGATGTCGAGCTGCTCGCTGCATTAATCCATTGCGGCAGCGGCAACGATTCGGCCACAACGCTGGCCACGCGCCTGCTGGAGCGCTTCGGCGGTCTGCGCCCGTTATTGCAGGCTGACGAGGCAGCGATTCGCGCCGAACGCGGCATTGGCGCCGCGCGCACGGCCATCATTCGTTCGATCCCCGAGCTTGCCAGGCGCTTTTTTGAAGAAGCGCTGACCGTGGGTGAGGCAATCCGCAGCCCGTCGGACACCGAGGCCTTCCTGCTGGCGCGCATGCGCCACCTGCAGCACGAGCTATTCTGCTGCCTCTACCTGGACAACCGGCACCGCGTGCTGCGCTTTGACGAAATGTTTCGCGGCACGATCGATGGCACCAGCGTGTATCCGCGCGAGGTGGTCAAGGAAGCCCTGCAGGTAAACGCGGCGGCGGTCATTCTCGCGCACAATCACCCGAGTGGGGTCGCCGAACCCAGCCAGGCGGACGAACGCATCACCAAACGCCTGAAATCAGCCCTGGAACTGGTCGACATCCGCCTGCTCGACCACCTGATAGTGGGGGACGGGCAGACTACCTCGCTGGCCGCACGGGGCATTCTCTAGGCGCGGCCCCTTTTTCACGGTCCCGGTCGCTTGTATTGCCTTGCGTGGGCTGGTATAAAGTCTCGCTCTCTAGCCCGCCCTCGCGGGCTACTTTTATTAAAAACAGAGACTTAACGATCATGTCCAAGGTTTGCCAGGTTACTGGGAAGCGCCCGCAGAGCGGTAACAACGTTTCTCACGCCAACAACAGAACTCGCCGTCGCTTTCTGCCGAACCTGCAGAACAAGCGCTTCTGGCTCGATTCCGAAAGCCGCTGGGTGCGCCTGCGTGTCTCCCCGAAGGCAATGCGTATCATCGACAAGCATGGCATCGAGAAGGTCGTAAACGACCTGCGTGCCCAGGGTCAGCGCGTATAAGCGCCCGAGGAGACAGCCATGGCCAAGACTAATCGTGAAAAAATTCGCCTCGTATCCAGTGCCGGAACCGGTCACTTCTATACGACGACCAAGAACAAACGTCTCCATCCTGAAAAGATGGAAACGAAAAAGTACGATCCGACGATCCGTAAACACGTCGATTACAAGGAAGCCAAGATTAAATAGGCCGTACTTGTTATGCACACACAAAATGCCCGCTTTTGAGCGGGTATTTTTTTGCCTGTGCGTTACGATCCTAACGACAAGGGATCGGACCCGTTTAGCTGGATAGTGAAAGCACATGCCTGAGTTGCCCGAAGTTGAAACCAGCCGTCGCGGCATCGCCCCGTACCTGGAGGGCCATAGCATTCGCGAGGTAATCATCCGCGAGCGGCGGCTGCGCTGGCCCGTGAGCGCCGGGCTTGAGCAGCAGTTGGCGGGGGCATCCATCGAAACCGTTGGGCGCCGCGCCAAATACATCCTGGTCAACACGTCACAGGGCACAGCGATCCTGCACCTTGGCATGTCGGGCAGCGTTTTCATCGTCGATTCCGGCACGCCGGCGGGTGTGCACGATCACGTCGATATCGAACTGTCATCGGGCAAGGCTCTGCGTTTTCGAGACCCACGGCGTTTCGGCTCGCTGCATTGCTCACGAACGCCGCTGGAACATCCGCTGCTTGTCAATCTCGGCCCCGAACCGCTCGACGATGCTTTCACGGGCCAGTACCTCTGGCAGCGTGCACGCGGCAGAAAAGTCGCTATCAAACAATTCATCATGACGCCGCAAGTGGTCGTTGGCGTGGGCAACATCTACGCGAGCGAAGCACTGTTCATGGCTGGCATTCACCCCAAACGAGCCGCGGGCAAAGTGTCACTGCTGCGTTACGAGCGCCTCGCGAAAACGATCAAGGATGTCCTGCAGCGAGCGATCAAAGCGGGCGGCACCACCTTGCGTGATTTTTACGGCGGCACGGGCGAGGCAGGCTACTTCAAGCAGGAGCTGGCGGTGTACGGGCGCGAAGGCGAAGCCTGTCGCAACTGCAAGAACGCCATCACCGCCATCGTGCTCGGCCAACGTTCGACCTTCTATTGTAAAGTTTGCCAGCGCTGACAGGCGCGCATTCAACCTAGCCGCGAATTCGTTCCATCAATGCTTCGCGCACCGACGGCGAAACAAACTCACGGATATCGCCGCCCAGCTCCGCGACCTCACGAACAAGACTCGAGGAAATGAAGTTGTACTTCTCGGTCGGTGTCAGGAACGCGGTTTCAACCTTCTTGGTGAGGTGCCGGTTCATGTTTGCGAGCTGGAATTCGTATTCGAAGTCGGAGACAGCGCGCAGGCCACGCACGATGACGCGCAAATCATTCTCTTCCGCGAATGCGACTGTCAGCCCTTCGTAACGCGTCACTTCGACGTTATCGATGCCTGCAAGCGCAGCCCGTGCCATGGCGACCCGCTCATCAACCGAAAACATCGGCACCTTGCTGCCCGTATTCGCCGCAATCGCAACAATGACCTTGTCGAACAAACCTGCTGCACGGCGCACCAGGTCTTCATGGCCCAACGTGATCGGGTCAAAGGTTCCGGGGTACATGGCGTTTACTGGCATTCCTGAGCTCTCCTGATCAGACCTGGTCCGGTTGTGTTGTTGCTAAGTCTTTGCCGGCCGTTACCAGCGAGTAACGCACATTCCCGGCCGTTTTTTCCCGTTGTACGCTCCAGCCAACGGGCAGCACCGGTAACTGCGAGTCCCGGGCCTGCTCAAGATAGACGCTCGCGCCATGCGCGAGGCAACCTGTCACATCCAGAAGTCTACACAATTCGTCGAGCCTGTCGTCGGCGAACGGTGGATCGAGAAACACAACATCGAAGGTCTCGCTGACGCCACGCTGCAGATAGGCGTAGGCATCGGTCGCCTCGATACGGGCACCCTGGGCTTCAAGTGCCGCGCAATTGCGTCGCAGGGCCGCCAGTGCGTTGTGCGATTTTTCGACAAAAACCACTTCTTTAGCACCCCGGGAGAGTGCCTCAAGGCCCAGCGCCCCCGTGCCCGCGAACAGGTCAAGGCAGCGCTTTCCTGCAATTTGCGGCGTTAGCCAGTTGAACAGCGTCTCGCGAATGCGTTCGGCCGTCGGCCGCAAGCCAGGGGCATCGGCAATCTCCAGCACGCGACTGCGCCAGATTCCCGCTACAATACGCAGCCGCCCCGGTGTGCCCGGCGATTTAGCTGTTTTTTTTCGGCCACCAGCCCGGCGCTTTGCCATGTTAACTTCAGATCAGGACGACACTCCGGTACGCAGTGTAGGTTAAGTCGCCTGAAGGTTCACTTAAGGTATGTTTGGACGAAAAAAGAAAACCGACACCGTGCAGGCGCAGGAGAAACCGCGCGGCTTCATAGGTCGCCTGCGTGCTCGCCTGAATCGCGGCGACAGCTGGCTTACCTATGATCTTGCGAACCTCGCTCCCGGCGGCAAGATCGATGAAGACTCGCTTGACGAGCTTGAGTCCATGCTGGTCATGGCCGATGTCGGCATCGATACGACTGAACGAATAATTGCCGGCCTGAGAAAACGCCTAGCACGTAAAGAACTCGGTGATATCAATGCGCTCAAAGCCGGTTTGCGGGCATCCTTGCTTGAGATTCTGACGCCGGTCGCCACACCGCTTGCGATCCCTGCGCGAGACGAAACCTTCGTCATTCTGATGGTAGGCGTCAATGGTGCTGGCAAGACAACAACCATTGGCAAGCTCGCCAAGCGCTTTCAGGACCAGGGCTTGTCGGTCATGCTGGCCGCAGGAGACACCTTCAGAGCTGCCGCCGTCGAACAGCTACAAACCTGGGGCGCACGCAACAATGTCCCGGTGATCGCCCAGCAGAGTGGCGCCGATCCAGCCGCGGTCGTGTTCGATGCGCTCAAGGCAGCCAAGGCGCGCGACATTGACGTGTTGCTTGCTGATACAGCGGGGCGCCTGCAGAACCAACAGGGCCTGATGGACGAGTTGGCCAAGGTAAAACGTGTCCTGTCCCGCCAGGACGATTCAGCTCCCCAGGAGGTCATGCTCGTGCTCGACGCCAGCCAGGGCCAGAATGCACTGGTCCAGGCTGAGAAGTTTCATGAGGCGCTCGGTCTCACCGGCATCACGGTGACAAAGTTGGACGGCAGCGCAAAGGGTGGCATCCTGCTGGCGATAGCCAATCGGCTGCAGGTACCGGTTCGCTTTATTGGCATTGGCGAAGCCGCCGAAGACCTGCAGCCTTTTAATGCGGATGACTTTGTCGACGCACTGCTGGGTAACGACGAAACCACGTGAGACACCTTAGCGAATGATTCAACTGGAGAACGTGACCAAGCGTTATCCCGGCGGGCAGGAAGCTCTCGCGGGACTCGATCTTTCTATTGAGAAAGGCGAGATGGTCTTTATCACGGGCCACTCAGGCGCAGGCAAAAGTACCCTGCTGCGTCTTATCGCGCTGATCGACCGCCCCTCCAGCGGGCAGGTAATTGTCGACGGCAAGAATACCCGTCGGGTCCGGCGACGGAGAATTCCGGCGTACCGGCGGCAGCTTGGCATGGTGTTTCAGGATCACAAGCTGCTTTACGACCGGACTGTCGCCGATAACGTCGCACTTCCGTTGATCATTGCAGGCGTTAACCGTCGCGACACTGGCAAGCGCGTGCGTGCCGCGCTCGAGCAAGTGGGCCTGCTGCACAAGGAACTGCGGAATCCGGAACACCTGTCGGCTGGCGAGCAGCAACGGGTCGGTATCGCGCGCGCGATTGTCACACGGCCAAAACTGCTGATCGCAGATGAACCAACCGGTAACCTCGATCCCGATCTGTCCCTTGAGGTTATGCGCGTGTTCCGCCGTTTCAATGAGTTCGGTGTCACCCTGCTGATTGCGAGCCATGATATCGACCTGATCGACAAGCTTGGCTGCCGCCGTATCTCGCTTGCGGACGGGCGACTCGAAAAAGACTCGAGCCAGGAGCCGGAAGAGGAAGCCTTTCTGATCGGGCGCCCCGAGGATGAGCGGTGGCTGTAAACCGTCACAAGGACGTGGTACGGCCGGTTCGTTCCTCCGGTCCATTGAGTATTTGGTTCGGCCGGCATGCAAGTACGGCCATCGCCTCTTTCGGGCGTCTGCTCAAGCAACCGTTCGCGAGTCTGATGATTGTGCTGGTCATAGGCGTTACGTTGGCATTGCCGGCGGCGCTCAACCTGGTTGTCAAGAATGCGGCGGCGGTCAGTGGCCGCTGGGACAACGCGCTCGATTTTTCGGTGTTCCTGCAGCAGGACCAGTCACTCGCAGATGCGAAAAACCTTGCACAGCTGATCGAACAACGTGCAGATGTTGCATCGGTGCAGGTCATAAGCGCCGACGACGCATTGCAGGAGTTCAAGGCGCAGTCCGGCTTCGGCGACGCTCTCAATCAACTGTCGCACAACCCGCTGCCGCACACGCTGGTCGTCAGGCCTGGGCCGCAAAACACCGGCCAGTCGATGGTGCTATTGCGCGAGGAACTCAATAACCTGCCGGAAACCGAACTGGTGCAGGTAGATACAGACTGGGTACAGCGCTTTCACGCAATTCTCGACATCGTCCAGCAGGCCATTCTCATTGGCTCGGTGCTGCTTGCCGCAGCAATCGTCGTCATCATCGGTAACACGATACGGCTCGACATCCAGAATCGCCGTGAAGAGATCGAGGTGACCAAGCTGATTGGCGCGAGCAACGGTTTTGTGCGCCGGCCGTTTCTGTGGACCGGTTTCTGGTACGGCTTGCTCGGCGGCTTACTTGCAATTGGCCTGGTGCTGTATGGGCTTTATTTGTTGCAGGCACCGATTACGCGGCTCGCAGGCCTGTATCAAAGTGACGCGAATGTACTCAGTTTTGACCTACGGGAGATTGGCACAATCGTGGGCATCAGCGTCGGACTCGGGCTGGTTGGCTCCTGGTTTGCAGCGGCGCGGCACATGCGGCGCATCGAGCCACGCTAGGCGGCGGTCAGGCTCACGAGAATGCCATCGATGATGGCGGCCATAGCGGCACGGTTCGGACGGCTCTTGCACATCACCTGCATCCCCCAGATGTTGTTCAGCAGAAAAGCTGACAAGGCCCGCGCGTTTCGCTCCGGCCGGATATCCCCGTCGGCCTGCGCCCGCTCCACGAGCTGCGTGATGACCTGCAACATCTCCTCATTATGCGCTTCAAGGTGGCGGGCAATATCCGGCTCGTGGCTCGCGAGCTCAAGCAGGGAATTGACGGCCAGGCAACCACGCTGGTGACCTGTGTGCAGGGCCTCATCCGCGATCGTAATTAAAAGTGTTCGAATTACACCAAGTGCCGAGCGCTCGGTATCGGTGAGGCGCTGGACACGGCTCTTGAAGCGCTTGCCATAGTGCCTGAGCACCGCCACGAACAGGCCCTGCTTGTTGCCAAAGGCCGCATACAGGCTACCGGGTTTCAGGCCTGTCGCCGCAACCAGGTCGGTGACTGATGTCCGCCCGTAGCCGCGCGCCCAGAAGACCTGCATAGCCTTGTGGATAACCTCATCTCGATTGTATTCGGGCGCTCTCGACATATGAAAAACCTAAAAATAAACAATGCCTTACAACAGGCAGAAAAGGATTGTAGCAATACTTGAATAATCATTCAAGAATAAGTATCATGCCCCTCAAGGACTGGCAGAAGCCATCCCGGGACGCGATGTTGCAACGGGCAACATCTGTTAGCACTCGGCAGATACGAGTGCTAAAATCCGTCCCGGTTACAGGAGGAAGCTTGATGAGCAACACAATTGCACTGAGAAATAACGACCTTGTTCTGGCCGGACCGGTCGGCAGCCTTGATGCGTACATCGCCGCTGTCGGATCGGTACCCGTACTGAGCAAAGAGGACGAGCAGGCGCTGGCTATCCGCTTCCGCGAGGAAGGGGATCTGGACGCTGCACGCCAGCTCGTTATGGCTCACCTGCGTTTCGTGGTGCATATCGCCAAGGGCTATCTTGGCTATGGCTTGCCGCTGAACGACCTGATTCAGGAAGGCAACGTGGGCCTCATGAAGGCCGTCAAGCGCTTCGATACTGAATACGATGTGCGGCTCGTGTCCTTCGCCGTGCACTGGATCCGGGCCGAGATTCACGAATTTGTGCTGAAGAACTGGCGCATCGTCAAGGTTGCGACGACCAAAGCGCAGCGCAAACTGTTTTTCAACCTGCGCAAGTCCAAAAAGAGCCTGGCGTGGTTGTCGCACGAGGAAACGCTCGCTGTTGCGGACGATCTTGGAGTCTCACCGAAGGAAGTGACCGAGATGGAGAAGCGCCTGAGTTCGCGCGACGCCATTTTCGACCCGACACCGGATGCCGATGACGACCGCAACTATTCGCCGGCGGCTTATTTACCGGCGGCTAATTCTGACCCGGCGATGCTGGTTGAAAACGAAGACTTTCACGACGAAGCGACCTCACGGATGGCGGATGCGATTGAAACGCTCGACGAACGCAGCCGCAATATCGTGCAGAGCCGCTGGCTCTCGGATAACAAGAAGACCCTGCATGACCTCGCTGCAGAGTACAGCGTATCGGCGGAACGTATTCGCCAGATCGAAGTAGCGGCCATGAAGAAAATCAAAGCCGCGATGACGGCAGCGTAAGGGATCGCGTCAGGAGTAGATTTTCCTGCGATAGCGGATATGTCCGCCATCGTGCAAGCCGAGCGGGTCCTTGTGCGTCCAGTGGATGAGCCCGCCCAGATCGTTGTATTCGTACATGCCGCGAAAGTAGATTCGGTCGCCCATGCCAATGGGTACACGCTGGGCAAGGTCGATGTTGTGCGCTATTAGCAAGGTCTGGCCACCGCGCAGTTCGATTACGAAACGTTGATGGCGAGAGCCCTCGTCGTCATCCGGCAGCAAGCGCCGCACGAACCCCGTGTCTTCCACCCAGGTCCCGTCATCCGCTTTTGCGTAGCTCGGCATCAGATGCCCAACGGCGAAAAAAAAGCGGCCCATCCCTGGGCTGCTTTTTGTCTTGCGAATTGCTGCGGCAAGTGCACCGGCACTTAGCTCGCAGTCAGGGGTACCAGTGTTATTTCCACACGGCGATTTGCCGCTTTACCACTTTCTGTAGAGTTGTCTGCGATCGGGCGCGATTCGCCCATACCAAGTGTGATCAAACGCTGGCTGTTAACGTTGCGGCTACGCAGGTAAGCCGCAACTGAATTGGCGCGGCGCTCGGACAATGACTGGTTGTAGGAATCCGAGCCCGAGCTGTCTGTATGACCAGCGACCTCGACAACCGTTTTTTCGAACTCATTTAGCACCAGCCCGACTGAGTTCAGGACGTCGTAGAACCCGGCATTGAGATCCGCGCTATCGGTAGCAAACGTAACATTACCGGGCATGTTCAGCGTGATGTTATCGCCAACGCGTGTGACACTCACACCGGTGCCTTCCAGTTCCTGGCGCAGCTTCATTTCCTTGCGGTCCATGTAGTAACCCACAGAGCCACCGGACAATGCGCCAATACCGGCACCGATCATGGCGTGCTGGCGACGCTCAACCGCGTCATCACCGGAGATAAGTCCCGCGACAATGCCTGCCGCCGCGCCGATCAAGGCACCTTTGGTCGCGTTGCTCGTTTTCTCTTCTCGCGTATACGGATCCATTGTCTCGCAGCCCGTGGCAACGACCGCAAATCCGACCAGCCCTACTGCAATCTTCCGCGACTTAGAAGTTATCATTTGTAACCCTCTTGCTATAAACAATTCTGTGAGTAACGTGCGAAGCGCCGGCTAGCGCTACGGTCATTAGCTTAAGCTTAGTGGCCCTGTAGCTACGATTACCGGCATTGCGTCACGCTTGAGATGAGCCTTTGTGCAATTTACCCATAGGCTGCCTGAACGGCCGCTTAAGCCCGCAGCTTATGTAGAATAGCAAAATCGCTAAGCGGACCACGATATGAATGAGACAGAGCGCTGGCTGCAACGCTACGCTGGCAACCACGAGAACCTGACCTGGCGCTGGGTTTACTGGGCGGCTGTGCCCATGGTTGTGCTTGGCGCAGTCGGTGTACTGTGGAACCTGCCAATACCCGAGGAGTTCGCGAAGATATCACCGCTCCTGAACTGGGGCAGTGCCTTCCTGATGGTCAGCACGATCTACTACTTTATCCTTTCGCTATCGCTGGCTATTGGCTTGCTGCCCTTTATCCTCGGCGTCGGCTTTCTGCAGGTCTGGCTGCTGCATTCAGACTTCTCGCCCTTGCGCGTTAGCGTCGGCCTGCTGCTTGCAGGCATCATTGGCGTCTGGCTGGGGCACCGCCACCAGCACGGATTTCGCGCGACAATCGAAGATTTGCAGACGATAATGATTGGCCCTGCGTGGCTACTCTCTGTAATCTACCGCCGGCTCGGCATACCTTATTGACGCAATTGCTTAAAGGTTTTTTCCAATGACTACCCGCAACACCCGGCTCGATCCGATGGACCTGTTTGACGTGCGCTCGGAGCTTTCCGATGACGAATTGCTCGTCAAGGACACTGTCGCGCGCTTTGCCGACGAACAGGCTATCCCGCTAATGCGTGAGGCCTTTGAGAATCACAGCTTTCCACGCGAGCTGATCGGCCAGGTAGCGGAACTCGGTTTACTTGGCAGTTCAATCGAAGGCTATGACTGCGCTGGAATGAACGCAGTCAGCTA
This sequence comes from Gammaproteobacteria bacterium, assembly GCA_030425905.1. Lineage (GTDB taxonomy): Bacteria > Pseudomonadota > Gammaproteobacteria > Steroidobacterales > Woeseiaceae > UBA1847. The sequence goes on along the minus strand of JAUHZT010000011.1, from coordinate 33,115 downwards.
CGGACTGATATGCCAGGAACTCGAGCGTGCGGACTCGGGTTTGCGCAGCTTTGTCTCGGTTCAAAGCAGCCTCGTGATGTACCCGATATACACCTTCGGCAGCGAAGAGCAGAAGCAGCGCTGGCTGCCCGCCATGGCGCGCGGTGAGGCTATCGGCTGTTTTGGCCTGACTGAGCCACACGGTGGCTCGGATCCGGGCAACATGAAGACCCATGCGAAACGCGACGGCTCCGACTGGATACTGAACGGCGCCAAGATGTGGATCACCAATGGCACGATCGCCGATGCGGCCGTGGTCTGGGCGCAGACCAGCGAGGGCATCAAAGGCTTTATCGTCGAGAAAGACATGCCGGGTTTTTCGGCCCAGGAAATAGAAAACAAATTCTCGCTGCGCGCGTCGATCACAGCCGGCCTGTTTTTCGACAACGTCCGTATACCCGAAGCCAATGTATTACCCGGCGTTTCCAGCCTGCGCGGGCCGCTGAGCTGCCTCACGCAGGCCCGTTACGGGATCACCTGGGGCGTCATCGGCGCCGCACAAGCGTGCCTCGACGAGGTGCTCAAATACACCGATGACCGCGTCCTGTTCGGCAAGCCTTTGTCACACACGCAGGCGATGCAAATTCGCATGGCTGACATGAGCCGGCGCATCACAACCGCGCAATTGCTGTCGCTGCGTCTCGGCCGCATCAAGGATGCCGGACAGCTCAGTCCGAGCCAGGTATCGCTGGCAAAGTGGAACAATTGCCGCGCTGCCATCGACATCGCACGCGACGCCCGCGACATTCTTGGCGGTGCCGGCATCAGCGCCGAGTATGTCCCCATCCGGCACATGCTGAATCTTGAGAGCGTCATCACTTACGAAGGAACCGAGACGGTACATCAACTTGCTGTCGGTCGAGAGTTGACCGGCATCAACGCGTTTGGCTAACTCTCCGGCCACCCTTCCGTCCGACCGGGATGTCTGGCGCATCGCGCTACCGATGATCCTGTCCAATATCTCCGTGCCATTGCTTGGCATGGTCGATACGGGCGTTACAGGTCATCTGCACAGTCCCGTTTACCTCGGCGCTGTAGCAATCGGCAGCCTGATTTTCAGCTTCCTCTACACCGGGATGAATTTCCTGCGTATGGGTACCACGGGTATCGCTGCACAAAATTTCGGTGCGGGCGATAACGATGGTCTGCGCGTATCGCTGGGCCAGGCAATGATCGTCTCCGCTGCAATCGCAGCCCTGCTGTTGTTATTGCAGTGGCCGATTAGCCAACTCGCTATGCATCTTGTCGGTGGTGGCGCGGACGTGCAGGCGAACGCACTTGAATACTTCTTTATTCGTATCTGGAGCGCGCCGGGCACGCTTGCCAACATGGTGCTTATCGGCTGGTTCATCGGGCTGCAGAATGCTCGCGTACCCTTGCTGATGTTTCTGACTATCAATATAAGCAACATCATTCTTGACTTGTTGTTTGTGCTCGCACTCGGGATGAAAGTTGATGGCGTAGCGCTCGCCTCTGTCATTGCCGAATACGCAGGGCTCGCGGTCGGCCTTGTATTCGCTGCTCGCGAGCTCGGCAAACACGTCGGCAACTGGCCCTTGCCCAAACTGCTCGACCTGCGTGAGTACGCCGCCTTTTTCTCGGTCAACGCAAATCTGTTCGTGCGCACAATGGCGCTGATATTTGCGATTGGTTTTGTTACGGCGCAAGGCGCGCGCATGGGGGAAGTGATACTCGCGGCAAACGCGATCATGATGAACTTCCAGCACCTGACGGCGTTCGCGCTGGATGGCATTGCGCATGCAGCGGAGGCACTGGTCGGCAAGGCTATTGGGCAAAAGAATCGCGCGGCGCTGCGAACTGCCGTACGTTTGAGTCTCAAGTGGTCGCTGATTTTTGCAGGCGGATTCAGCGTAATTTATCTGCTCGGCGGCCAAAGCCTGATTTACCTGCTCACGGACCTGCCGACTATCCGCCACACAGCCATCGAGTATTTGCCGTGGATGATTGCATCGCCCATCGTCTCTGTCTGGTCATTTCTGTATGACGGGGTGTTCGTCGGCGCGACCCGCGCCCGTGACATGCGTAATATCATGCTGATCGCAACCTTCGTTGTGTTTCTGCCCGCCTGGTACCTGTTACAGGGCTGGGGCAACCACGGACTCTGGGCTGCGTTCCTGCTGTTTATGGCGACGCGTGGCGCCGGCATGCACGTAATCTACCGGCGCAAAATTCTGCCGCTCTAGGCCGGCACCGCACACAGGGTTTTGACAGAGCGTCGCGCCCAGGCGTAAGCAAGAGCCCCCGTCACGATGTTTGCGAGCGCGTACGCGATAAAGATTCCTGGCATACCAAACAGCGCCACTCCTATGAAGGCCAGCGGAACGTAAACGATCAGGATACGTGCAATGCTGATGTAAGCGGCTGGCATCGGATTGCCGAGACCATTAAACGAGGCATTCATTACCATCACCATGCCGTAAGCACCGTAGCTTATGGGCACTACCCAGAGAAACAAGCGCGTCACACCGATAACATCAGGATTGTCACTGAACAGCGTCGGCAGGTACCCCGACAACAGGGCGAGCAAGGCGGCGATACAAAGACCGCTGCCGATACAAAATATCGTACAAAGCCACAGGGCCCGCAAAATCCGGCCTTCCTTGCCGGCCGAAAAATTCTGCCCCACAAACGGGCCGATGATGGACGACATGGCATAGTAGATCACCAGCATCATCGACTCGATACGCGTGGCAACACCAAAGCCCGCGACTGCTTCAGGACCAAAGCGCGCAATGATCGCCGTTACAACCACGGCGCCAAACGGCACAATCGCGTTGGTCGCGGCAGCCGGGATGCCAACATGCAGGATGGCGCGCCAGGACGATCGCAATTCACCAGGCTGCGGTACGTTGAAGCTTACGAGATCAAGCCGGTAGCGCATCAGGTAGATGGTGCCCGCGAAAATCGCACCGCGTGCGAGCAATGCCGCCATGGCCGCACCATTGAGCCCCATTGCCGGGACCGGCCCGAGACCAAAGATCAGGATGGGATCAAGAATGATATTGAGGACCGCTGCGAGCACCATGAGGGTACCGGGCAAGCGCGTGTCCCCTGTCGCCCGCATGCTGGCCATACCAACCATACCCACGACTACAAAGGGAACGCCGCAATAGAGGATGATCATAAAACCGCGAATCAGCGGCAGCAGGTCCTCGGGTGCGCCAAGCAGGCGAAACAGCGGATTGATAAAAATAATGCCTATTACACAGATAACAAGCGTGATGCCAAATGACAGCAGCAGGCTGTCCGTTGCCAGGCGCCGAGCGCGCCGATGATCATCAGCCCCGATAGCGCGCGCCACGACAGACGACGTGCCGGCGCCGAGACCAATAGCCACGCTCGTGACAATCATGAGTATCGGGAAACCGAAGCCAAACGCGGCGAGTTCGCGGTCGCCGACGCGACCAATGAAGAAGGTGTCGATCAGCCCCTGCGCCATCATGGTGGCAATCCCGAACAAGACGGGAACGGTCATATCAACGAGATGTCGGCCGACCGGTCCTTCGACCAGCCGGGCTCTGCGCTTGTTCATCTTGGTCCGGATAAGGCGGGAGCAATAGCTGAATCAGGACATTAGCAAACTTGTTCGGCTATTCCGACTGGTTCTTTTTCCGCGCCGTCACAACGTACCGCAGCGGCCCACCCGCCTCTTGAGCGTCGAACGGATAGCAGGTGATGAGGCTTAGCAACGTGTCGTCACTGTCAAGCAACAAGCTGCTTCGTCTCGAATCCACCACATCAAGATCGACCACGGCATACTCGTGCAACACGCCATCCACGGTCTCGATTGCGATGGTATCGCCCAGCGCGAGATCCTTGAGAAAACGAAAATGGGTGTCGCGATGGCCCGCGATAACACTGTTGCCTGGCGCACCTGGTGCCGCGCTGGCATTCAGATGGCCGGGACCAAAGGCCAGCGTCCGTCCGGACCCGCCGGAGAGCACGATCATATCGACCTCGCCACCCCTGGCGAGCATCCGGGCAACCGGCCAGGTGTCGGCCCATGGCCAGGGCACAGCTTGCGCAACACCCTCACCCGCGCGGTGCCAGGCTTTCAACATCAACTCCTGTGCCAGCCAGGCCTTTGCCGGAATATAGGCGCCCTGGCCAAGCTGCCAGAAACCAATCCCCAACAAACAGGCCATTAGCCAGAACCGGCCGCTGCTAAGCCGCTGCCGCATGCCGCTGTCTCCGGCCGAGCAACAGCAACGTTATTGCCAGCAGCAGGAACAGGCAACCCGTTTGCATTAGCTGTGCCGCATTCGTTGCAGTGTTCGGGAAACCGAAGATGGCATTCGCACTTTGCCCGTAAGGCAACAGGTTCGGCACCTGGTCCTTGCGCAACGGATCGCCCGCCGGGCGCGCAGGTGTCTTGTCCACGGCGACGAGGCTTGTGTACTTGCTGACGAGATGATGCGTGAGTGCCGTTTCGACAACCTCAGCGCGGACCTCCACCGGGTCCCGGCCACGACGCGCATCGTCGAACAGCGACTCGATACGGGCGCGTGCCCACAAGGTCGCTATGCCAGCGCTGTTTGCCTGCGCGCGAGTTACACCGGCTTCATTGTCGCCTGTCGGCTTGAGGACAATTTCATCGTGCCACGCACCTTGCATCGTATTGCCGCTAATCCGCACCGTATCCGAATTCCCCGGCGTTCCCGTCAGCCTCGCTTTTACAATGACCGGTTCATTGGCGTACAAGTCGGGCACCGTCGATGGGTAAGCACTGGCGACCATCGAGGCAGGCCAGGCGACTTCAATGTTGGTGACCTGTGGCTGTTCAATTTTGCTGAACAGGCGGTCCATCTTCTCGCCGACTTCGTTGAGCGCACTGATCATGGTAAAGGTGCCGCGCCCGACCTCTGCCGCCTTACGCATGAACCAGCTATTTGGCGCAGACCCGATGCCGACGGTAAAAAGTCGACCCTGCCCGAGCCCGCGCTCGATAAGCGAGAACAACTCTTCCTCATTGCCGACGGCACCGTCGGTGATAAAAATCATCTGCCGCAAATGAGATTCGGATGCGGCACGCTGCAAAGAAAACTCGAGTGCACCGCGCATCTCCGTGCCGCCTTCTGCCTGCAGTGCGCCGACAAACTGGCCTGCGAGTTCAAGCGTGCGCGTATCCACAGGCTGGCTTTCGGTAAACAGGGGGGTTGTTCGCGAATTGAATGCGACCACGTTGAAACGGTCGATCGGACGCAGACCCTGCAAGGCACGTTGCAGTGCTTTTTTTGCCTGGGCGAGGGAGGTGCCATGCATCGACCCGGAAGTATCGATAATGAAAATCATCTCGCGCGGCATGAGCAATGCCTGGTCGTTGCTGGCGGCGGGCGGCATCACCATTAGCAGGTAGTAAGGCTCATCGTCGACAGTTTCGGTGAACGCCAGCGCCCTGGGTGCCGCGAGTGCGACAGGCTTCCAGGTTAGTTCGAAATCGTGGTCCATCGGCACCGTGGTATCGGTCAGGTCGATACGGTAGCGTCCCTGGTTCTCAGTAACGGTTACGGGGTGATAACGGCTGGCGATAAGATCGAGTGGCATACCCGCGTTGAGATCAATTTCAAGCGTCATCCTGTGGTGCGCAGAATGGCCAACCATCGGCGGCGATATCAGCGACGCATCATCTACCTTGCTCGTGTCCGCCGACCAACCGCTGCCCTGCCGGTCCGGGAGCGGTGCGCCGGGCATGTAGCGCGGCGTCAGTGTCATTGGAAAACGCAGGCTAAAAAGGCCATCCGTGTACCTGAGGTCTTCGAGGTATTCGATTTCCACGACGACCGTTTCGCCGGGGGCGATGTTAGCCACTGAAGTTGTAAACAGGTTCGGCCGCTGCTGCTCAACGAGACTCGCCTTCTTGCCCGCCGCGCGCGCCTGCTCGTATTCCTTGCGCGCCTGCTCTTTCTCGCGAATTTCACCCTCGATAAAGCGCTCACCAATGTGCAGTCGCATCTGGTCAACCGCTGCCTTGTCGGGCAGCGGGAATACGTACACGCCCTCCGCCCATTCGCTGCCGGTATTTGCAAAAGCCTGGCGCACCGACACGCGCGCAACCAGACCATTGATGCGCATGGTCACGTTTGTATCCAGCGCCGTTGCGGCGTAGTAGCCATTGGCCATCCTGAGTAACAGGCTGCCGGACTGAACCTGACCAGGGTCAACAGCTTCCTGGGCGCTCGTTTGCGCTCGCAGCAAGGCAGGCTGAAACGACAATACAAGCAGCAGCAACGCATGCCAGGCCCAGCGCGACTGGCGCCTGAACAGGCGTGGCAGTGTGTTCGTTGCCGGTAGCGCGGTGCTGGGCGGGTGCCAGTGCGTCGCGTTTCTGGAGGCTGCAGGTTTATTGCGCTTGCTGTTTTGCCGGGCCATGGGATTAGCTCCTGTGAGTAGTGGACACATCTCAACAGGGCAATCCGGCCAACTGCCGACGGCACAATGGCAATGCAAGGACCGAATGTGGCAAATTGTGGTCCCCATCACCGGAGACGCATGTGGCCAAGCGCATCGCTATCGTCGAAGACGAAGCAGCCATCAGGGAAAATTACAGCGCGGCATTTCGCCGCGAGGGTTATGCCGTGGACGGTTACGACGCACGCAAACCCGCACTCGCGGCATTTGCGACACGATTACCCGATCTCGTTGTTATCGACATCAACCTCAAGGATGACGTTGAAGGCGGCTTCGAGCTGTGCCGGGAACTGCGCGCACGCGCGCCGGAATTGCCGATTATTTTCCTGACCGCGCGCGACAGCGAGTTTGACGCGGTATCAGGCCTGCGTCTCGGCGCGGACGACTACCTCACCAAGGACATTAGCCTGCCGCACCTGATGGCCCGGATTGCGGCCCTGTTTCGAAGGCTGGATGCCATGAAGCAACCGCAATCGAGTGACAGCACGATCATTCGCGGCGACCTGTGCATCGACACCGATCGCATGAGCATTTCCTGGCAGGAACAGGCGGTTGGCCTGACCCTGACCGAGTTCTGGCTCGTGCATGCAATGGCGCGCTACCCCGGGCACGTCAAGAACCGGCAACAACTCATGGACGCGGCACAGGCGGTACTCGACGACAATACAATTACCTCACACATCAAGCGTATTCGCCGCAAGTTCCTCGCTATTGACCCGGCTTTCGACGCGATCGAAACCGTGTATGGCATGGGCTACCGTTGGTTAAGCGACTAAGCAGCCGAGGCGTATGACGCTCAAGAGGCAGCTTTTACTGGTCAGCCTGCTGGCGTTGATGCTGCCGTGGGCCGGTGGTCAGTTTATTCGCGAGACCGAATCAGCACTGCGTGTCAGCCAGCAGCAGATGCTCGCCGGCACCGCCCGGGCCGTCGCCGACTACCTTGCACGCTACCCCGAGGATTTCCCGCTTACATCGGGCGACGCATCCCGCGCCGGCGATCAACTGTACGGCCATCCGCTCGAAACGACACCGGCCATTGATGGCTACTTTGACGACTGGACAATTGGCGAGGCGTCGCTGCAAACACTGGACGACGGGAACATCCGGTACGCCGTCGGACTACGCGGCGGCAATCTGTACCTGTTCGTTGCGGTCGACGACCCACAGGTTGTTTACACGAGCAGACCGTCGCTCGCTCCCGGACCCGCTAGCGGCTATGCGGATCGTGTGTTGCTGTACAGCGCGAACCCGCCCTATCTTGAGGAGTCGCTGTCGTTTGCCGCCGAAGCGCCGGGGCGCGTTGTCCCTTATTTGCAGACAGCGTTTGGCTTTGAGGCTGAATCGGCCGTGCAGGCGGTGTGGCAGGATGTACCCGGCGGCTACCATCTCGAAGCGCGAATAGCCCGGGCCCGGCTAGGTACGCATCTTGGGCTTGTCGTCGAAAACACCGCCAGCGCCACGCAAGCCGGGCGGCGCAGCACCAGCTTTTCGGGAGACACACCGGGGTTGTTCGTCAGCCGGTCTGCTGAACTCACGGGCATTGCAGAAGACCTGGTGCAGCAAAACATGCGGCTGATCGTGACCGATGCTGCGGGCTGGCGGATTGCAACGGCGGGGGCCCTTAAGGAGTCGGCGGCGGCCTCTGCGGGCGGCGTCTCGCGCTGGCTGCGCTACGCCTACGATGCGCTGGTAGAGTCCGGAACCGAAGCGATCTTCGCCGAACCCGATCCGAGCGGTCGTGAACAACAACCCTACGTCAGTGCCGCACTCGGCGGCGAGCGCGACACGGCCTGGTTTCGAAGCCCCGACAGCAGTCGGGCCATTGTGGCCGTTGCTGAACCGGTACCTGGCGAAAACGGCAGCATTGGCAGCGTCGTACTACAGCAGGGAACTGACGCTATTCTTAGCCTTACCAACCAGGGCCTGACGCGTCTCATGAACCTCACGCTGATCGCCATGCTCGTTGTCGCCGGCAGTTTGCTTGGCTACGCAAGCTGGCTATCCCGTCGCATTCAGAAACTCAGCATTGCGGCCGTGGACGCACTCGACAATGACACGCTGGGCAACAGGCTGCCAAGCTCCAATTCGGTTGACGAGATTGGCGACCTGTCCCGCAGTTTCTCAAATGTTCTGGCGCAAATCGGCGAGTACAATCAGTATTTGAGAACGCTCGCATCAAAGCTGTCCCACGAGCTACGCACCCCGCTGGCGATCGTGACATCGTCGCTCGAGAATCTCGAACAGGAACCCTTGAGCGAGGCCTCCGCGGGTTATACCGCTCGCGCCAAAGACGGTGCCCAGCGCCTGCGCCGGATCCTCAGCGCAATGAGTGAGGCAAACCGTGTTGAGGAGTTGATGCGCAATGTGGAACCCGAGCACTTTGACCTGGCCGCTGCGCTCAACTCGGCAGCGAGCGCCTACCGCGATATCTACCCTGCGCGCGAGTTCGAAGTCATTATTGATTCTGACAACTGCCCGGTTACCGGCTCGCCCGAACTCGTGATCCAGATGCTCGATAAACTCGTTGCCAATGCCGTGAGCTTTAGCGGCGACGGCGAAAAACTGCTGCTTCGGCTCTCGAAAGACGGCAACTTCCTGCGGCTGGACGTTGTAAACCCGGGCCCGCCGCTGCCCAACAATATGCGCAGCCAGCTCTTCGACTCAATGGTGTCCATTCGTCCCGGTCGCGATAACGAGCACCTGGGCCTCGGCCTGTTTATCGCCCGGGTGGTTGCCGAAGGCCACCGGGGGCGAATCGCCGCAGAAAACATCGCCGGCGGTGTATGCTTCTCGGTCTGGCTTCCCGAGGTGCCGACAGAATGACAATTGCGACGCGAACAATCCTGGTATGCAGCGCGCTCCTGCTGCAAGCACCAGCGTTTTCGGCAGAACCGGATATTGCCGGGATTATTGCGGCTAACGGTGCCGACCCCGAGGCTGTCGCACTCTTGATTGTCCGGCTCGAGGACGGCAGTGAATGGTTCAGCGGCGCGGCACGAATCGACACACGCTATCCGCCAGCTTCAACATCGAAGATTCCACACACGCTTATCGCACTGGAGACCGGCTTCGCCGAGAACGGCGATATGTTTTTCAAATGGGATGGCAAGAGCCGCTTTGTGCGCGAGTGGAACCGTGACCAGACACTGACGACCGCCTACCAGCACTCGGTTGTGTGGGTATACCAGGCCATTACGCAAGCGATCGGCTTTGAAGCAATGACGAGCTGGATCGGGAAGTTTGACTATGGCAATAACGACACCGGCAATGAGGATGACCTGACCTCCTACTGGCTTGTCGGACCCTTGCAGATATCGGCGCGCGAACAGGTAGATTTCCTGCAACGCCTCGTGCAGGAAGAACTGCCGGTATCAACCGAGACGCTGCAAGAGGCGAAGACCATCATGCAAGCTGATACAGGCAACAACTGGGCGCTGTACGCGAAGACCGGCTGGGGTCTCGATGAATCCGGCCCGGATATCGGCTGGTACGTCGGCTGGGTTGAGAATTCGCTTACCGGCACCTACGTGTTTGCCCTCAACCTGGACGTGCTCAACGACGACGATCTGGCAAAACGCAAGACTGTTGCACGTGCCGCGCTCGAGGCAGTCGGTGCATTCAGTCAATAGCCACGTCTAGCGAACAGGAGATGCCGATGCACAAAAGCCGCTTGGCCGGTTTTATTATTGATTGCCAGGCCGAAGAACTCGAAGACGCGGCAGGCTTCTGGAGCGCCGCGCTCGGTTATTCACAAAAAGTGTCGACAGCGGCCGAGGATGACAACTATGCAGTGCTCGACACCCCGCCCGACGAGGTACATATCGAGCTGCAAAGCGTCGCGCACGAGAGTCGCCTGCACCTCGATATTGAAACTGACAACATTGAAGCTGAGGCATGCCGTCTCGAGCGGCTGGGCGCCAGGCGCGTTAAGGCCGTACGTAGCTGGCTGGTCATGGAAGCACCGACGGGACATCGCTTTTGCCTGGTAAACCCGACCCGGGCCAACTTTGCGAGCGAGGCGAACCAGTGGGACGAAGGAGACAAGCAATGAGAGACTCAGCCCGCAAAACGGTATTTTGGGCCGGCCTGTGCCTGCTAAGCGTTGCCAGCGCTGAGGAGATCGGCAAAGTCGACACAAAACTACGGCCGCTCAGTCCGGATGATTCGATCAAGATCGAATCCGTGCAGGACCCGGACGTCGAGGGCGTCGTGTGCTACGTAAGCCGCGCACAGGTTGGCGGTTACAGCGGTGCGCTCGGGCTGGCCGAGGACACCTCGGATGCCTCGATCAACTGCCAGCAGGTTGGACCGATCAGCATCCGGAACGCGTTCAAGCCCGGTGAGCACGTGTTTCGCGAACGGCGTTCCTTGATTTTCAAGTCCCTGCGCGTAATTCGCTTCTGCGACGTGCAGCACAATGCGATTGTGTATCTCGTTTACAGCGAGAAACTAATTGACGGCTCACCCAAGAATTCTGTTGCCGCGGTCCCGATCAAGTTGTGGCCGGGACAGGAAACGCCATTGGCGCACTGCACCTACGCGAAATAAAGCGCGAATGAGCGCAGGGGGCGCCGGCGTTACCAGACGCCGAGAAATTTCGAAATGCTTTTCGCCGCTTCGCGGCCTTCGAAAACGGCGGTAACAACCAGGTCAGACCCGCGGACCATGTCGCCACCCGCAAAGACTTTCGGGTTGCTGGTCTGAAAAGGAAAATCGCCATGGGTAGCAACCCGGGTGCGGCCGCTCGGCAGCGACTCAACCTGGTGCTCGGCGAGCCAGTCTGGCGGGTCCGGTCGAAAACCGAACGCGATAACCACGGCGTCTGCGGGCAAAATCTCTTCGGTACCCGGCACAACTTCAGGTTGCCGCCGACCGTCTGGTCCGGGCGCGCCAAGGCGTGTTTCAACAACCTTCACCCCGGTCACCTGCGTGTCGCCGATAATTTCGACCGGCTGGCGATTAAACAGGAAGCGAACGCCTTCTTCCTTGCTGTTTGCCACTTCGCGGCGTGAGCCCGGCATGTTTTCCTCATCGCGACGGTAGGCACAGGTAACGCTTGCCGCGCCCTGACGAATCGCGGTGCGATTACAGTCCATGCCTGTATCACCGCCGCCAAGCACGACAACGTTCTTGCCAGCGAAGTCGATCAGACTGGCCGGATCCTTGTCGATGCCTAACTGATGATTGATATTAGAGACCAGGTACGGCAACGCATCAAAGACACCCGCCAGGTCTTCACCCGGCAAATTGCCAGACACGTACTTGTAGGTTCCCATGCCAAGGAAGACGGCATCGAAATCGTCCACCAGTTCGGCAAATGCGATGTCCTCGCCAATACGCGTGTTCAGAACAAACTCGACGCCCATTCCCTCGAGAATCTCGCGCCGCTGCTGCACGACTTCTTTTTCCAGCTTGAACGGCGGAATACCAAAGGTCAGCAGACCGCCGATTTCCGGGTACGCGTCATAAACGACCGAACGAATACCTTCGCGCGCCAGTATGTCGGCGGCACCAAGCCCGGCCGGACCCGCGCCGACAATCGCAACACGTTTGCCCGCATCCGTGACATTGGACATGTCCGGACGCCAGCCCTGTTTAACAGCCTCATCGGTAATGTACTTTTCAATATTGCCGATGCTGACCGCACCCATCTCGTTAATTGTGCAGGCACCCTCGCATAGGCGATCCTGCGGGCACACCCGGCCGCAAATCTCCGGCAATGAGTTGGTCTGGTGCGACAGCTCTGCCGCTTCGAACAACTTGCCCTCTTCAATGAGCTTGAGCCAGTTGGGAATGTAATTGTGGACCGGGCATTTCCACTCACAATAGGGATTACCGCAATCGAGGCAACGGCCAGCCTGTTGCGCAGCATCGGCGTTATCGAACTGTCCGTAAATTTCACCGTAGTGCTGCACGCGCTCGTCCGCAGACTGCTTGTCCGGGTCGCGCCTTGGCACCTCGATAAACTGCAGGGGATGTTTGGCCATCAGGCTGCCCTGCGCAGCGATTCAATCAGCGAACCGAGCTCGGCGGCTTTGGGTTTCACTATCCAGAACTTCTGCAAGTAAGTCCGGTAGTCATCCTGCAAAGTGGCCGCCCACTCACTACCTGTCAATTCGATGTGACGTGCGATCAGGGTCCGAAGATGATGCAGATGCGCCTCCATGCTCTCTGGCGTGATGCGGTGAATATCGATCAACTCATGATTGTAGCGATCGACGAAATCACGATCGATATCGAGTACATAGGCAAAACCGCCCGTCATGCCTGCGCCAAAGTTCACGCCGCAGCGTCCCAGCACCACCACTACACCGCCGGTCATATACTCGCAGCAATGGTCTCCTGCGCCTTCAATCACGGCGGTGGCACCCGAGTTGCGTACCGCAAATCGTTCACCTGCCGTACCCGCGGCAAACAACTGGCCACCCGTAGCGCCGTACAGGCAGGTGTTGCCGATAATGGCTGTTTCATTGGCAATATAGCCGGCCGATTCGGGCGGGCGAATAACAATGCGTCCGCCGGCCATACCCTTGCCAACGTAGTCGTTCGCATCGCCCAGCAGTGTCATGTTCAGGCCCGAGACATTCCAGGCGCCAAAGCTCTGCCCGGCGGTACCCGTGAGGTTGATCTCCAGCGGATGTTCGGCCATGCCGTGATTGCCATGCATGCGCGCAATCTCGCCCGACAGCCGAGCGCCAATGGAACGATTGAAGTTGCGTACGTCGAAATGAAAACGTCCGCCCGAGAGATTGCGAATGGCCGGCAGCGTTGCTTCGAGCATCTCCTCGGCAAGTTCACCCTTGTCGAACGGCTTGTTGCGCAAATCGGTGCAAAACTGCGGCGTGTCGGCCGCCAGCCCACTGTCCGAAATAATCGGGGAGAGGTCGAGGCGATGCTGCTTTGGTGTTTTGCCAGGTTGCAGCTCAAGCAGGTCGACGCGTCCTATCAACTCGGCCATAGAGCGCACGCCAAGCTCCGCCATGAGCTGGCGTAATTCTTCGGCTACGAAATGGAAGAAGTTAATCACCATGTCGGGCAGGCCAATAAAGTACTGGCTGCGCAGTACGTCGTTCTGGGTTGCCACGCCGGTCGCACAATTATTCAGATGGCAAATGCGCAGGTACTTGCAACCGAGCGCCACCATCGGCGCCGTTCCGAAACCAAAACTTTCGGCGCCCAGCAATGCCGCTTTGAGCACATCGAGGCCGGTCTTCAGCCCGCCGTCGGTTTGCAGGCGCACCTTGTGCCGCAGATCATTCGACCGCAATACCTGGTGCGCTTCTGACAGCCCGAGTTCCCAGGGGCTACCGGCGTACTTGACGGAGCTGAGCGGGCTAGCGCCAGTACCACCGTCGTAGCCGGAGATTGTGATCAGGTCAGCGTACGCTTTTACAACGCCGGCAGCGATGGTGCCGACGCCGGGTTCGGCAACCAGCTTCACCGACACCAGGGCGTCCGGATTCACCTGCTTCAGGTCGAAAATAAGCTGCGCGAGGTCTTCGATCGAATAGATGTCATGGTGCGGCGGCGGTGATATCAGGCCAACGCCAGGTTTGGCAAAGCGCAGGCGCGCAATCAGCTCATTAACCTTGTGCCCGGGTAACTGCCCACCTTCGCCGGGCTTCGCGCCCTGGGCGATCTTGATCTGGATGACCTCTGCATTGACGAGGTATTCCGCTGTGACGCCGAAGCGGCCTGACGCGACCTGTTTGATCTTGGAAACACGCTCGGTCTTGTAACGCGCGGGATCTTCGCCGCCTTCGCCGGAATTGGAGCGCCCGCCCATGCGATTCATCGCTATCGCGAGCGCTTCGTGCGCCTCTGGCGAGAGCGCGCCGAGCGACATGCCGGCACTGTCGAAGCGCGGCAGAATATCCTCAATGGGCTCTACTTCCTCAAGCGGCACCGCGGGGCCCGCTGCCTTCACGTGCATCAGGTCGCGCAAGGTGGCGACTGGTCGCTCATTGACGAGTGCGGCGTATTCCTTGTAACGCGCGTAGTCGCCCGTACGCACCGCAGCCTGCAATGTTGAGACAACATCCGGGTTATAGCAGTGGTACTCGCCGCCGTTGACGTACTTGAGCAGGCCACCCTGTGTGACCGGTTCGCGGGGATCCCACGCGATATGGGCCAGTGCCTTCTGGTCACTGAGCAGGTCGTCGAAGTTCGCGCCCTTGATACGTGATGCGGTGCCCGCAAAGCAGCGCTCAACCACTTCGTCGGCGAGGCCTACAATTTCGAATAGCTGTGCGCCGCGATAACTGGATATCGACGAGATGCCCATTTTGGACATGATCTTGAACAAGCCCTTGCGCACACCGCGCCGATAGGCGCGCCCGAGTTGCTGCTGCTTGTCGACATTGCCGCGCCGCCCGATGTCGTGCAAAGACTGGTACACGAGGTACGGGTAAACTGCGGTTGCGCCATAGCCGATCAAACACGCGATATGGTGCGGGTCGCGTGCAACGCCGGTCTCGACGATGATGTTCGCGTCGCAGCGTAGTCCGGCGCGCACCAGGTGGTGATGCACAGCACCCGTCGCCAACAGTGCATGCACGGGCAACTTGTCCTTGTGGATGTAACGGTCGCTTAGCATCACCAGTAACTTGCCCGCGCGCACGCCGGCCTCGGCCTGGCTGCAAATGGCATCCAGCGCGTCAGGCAGCGTCATGTTCGCATCGACGTTGAGATCGATGAAAACCTGGCTGCTCTCGAACATATCAGGGCCCAGCAACTGGCGCAGTTTCCTTTGCGACAGTACCGGTGAATTCATGATCACCTGTTCGGCATGCTCAGGGCCGATATCGAACAAATTGGATTCCCGGCCGATATTCGTCTGCAGCGACATCACGATACGCTCGCGCAACGAGTCGATGGGCGGGTTCGTGACCTGCGCAAACTGTTGTCGGAAATAATCGAACGGCGATCGAACCTTCGACGACAACACGGCCATCGGTGTGTCGTCGCCCATGGAGCCAACAGCTTCCATCTCGGTCTTCGCGAGCACCGCGACCACGTCGTTGATTTCTTCGCGGCTCATGTTGAACATTTTCTGATAGCGCCCGAGCATTTCCGGGTCCATCGGCTCGGCTGCGATGTGCGTATCAACAAGGTCGGAATCGAGGTAGCGTACGCCCTGCTTGAGCCACTTCTTGAACGGCGCGCGAGTCTTCAACCGGTCATGTATGTCGGTGTTATCGAGCAGGCTGCCGTTGATCAGGTCCACTGCCAGCATTTCGCCGGGGCCTAGCCGGCCTTTGCGGACTACGTCCTTTTCTTCGTAGTCGTAAACGCCGACTTCCGAAGCAATCGTGATGTGTCGATCCTTCGTAATGACATAGCGGGCAGGCCGCAGACCGTTTCGATCCAGGCAGCATGCCGCGTATCGTCCATCCGTCAGCACAATACCGGCCGGGCCATCCCAGGGTTCCATCTGGCAATCGTAGAACTCGTAGAAAGCCCGCACGTCCGGGTCGATGTCGTCCACTGTCTGCCAGGCTGGGGGCATGATTATGCGCATAGCCTGCAATACATCCATGCCGCCCGCACGCATGACTTCGAGCATATTGTCGAGACTCGAGGAATCGGAGCCGGTCAGCCCGATAATCGGGTCAAGGTCGGAGATGTCGTCCAGCTTGTCCGAGCAGAAATTCTTGGCGCGCGCCTGGGCCCAGTTGCGGTTGCCCTGGATCGTATTGATCTCGCCATTGTGTGCAAGGAATCGAAACGGCTGTGCCAGCTTCCATTCCGGGAGTGTGTTGGTTGAGAAGCGTTGATGAAAAACGCACACCGACGATTTCAGCCGGGGATCGCGCAAGTCCGAGTAGAAAGTCGCCAGCAGGTGCGGCATGACCATGCCTTTGTAGCTGATCGTTACCGACGACAAGCTGGCAATGTAGGTGCCCGTGTCCTGCAAATTATTCTCGGCACGGCGGCGCGCAAGAAACAGGCGGCGGTTGAAGCGCCCTCGCGGCATCCCCGCAGGCGCGTTGACAAAAAGCTGCTCGATTCTCGGTAAAGTCCGCAGCGCAAGCTCGCCACAAGCCTCCTTGTCAGTCGGCACGACGCGCCAGCCGGCACACTCGAGCCCGATATTGGCAACCGCCTGCTCTATAATTTTGCGGGCACGCGCCGCGACTTGCTCATCCTGGCTGAGAAACACCGTCCCGGTGGCAAACCGCTCGTTGAGGCTGAAGCCGAGTTCGTTGCCGACCTCGCGGAAGAACGACTTTGGAAACTTGATCAGCAACCCGCAGCCGTCGCCAGTCTTGCCGTCTGCCGCTACGGCACCTCGATGCGTCAGGCGGGCGAGCGCCGAAATCGCCGTCTCCACGACCCAGTGGCTGGGCAGGTCGTCAAGATTGGCGATCAGGCCAAAGCCGCAACTGTCGCGGTCAAAGGCCGGGTCGTAGAGCCCGTTTGCGTTTCGTGGCGTCATGCAATCCTTGGCAGCGCAAGCCAACGGCCTGCGCCAGTCTTTGATAATTATTGAGTTGTATCGTCGCCGTTGCGTCGGACGGCGCAGGAACTACAGCGCGACCCGAGCAGGTCAGTATAGTTGCCGCCGGCGAGCGCTCGCTATTGCACTGCAATATTACGCATGAAACTCACTGCAAGACAATCACTTAGCATGATGTGTCGCAAGCAGCGAAACGGGCGGGGCGCTTGGTTGCGCGCGTAACTTTAGGCTTGTTGCGCCCGCTTGGATCGTTAGCGCAGCGCAGAGAACATTCGAACCGCGCCGCTTTTGCTGAATCGGGCGGGCCGGGTACCGGGGATATCGATACCGAGTTCGCCCTGCAGCTCGTAGCTCAAGTCGCGTCGCCCCCCGTCACGCGCAGCGAACATCAGTTGCGGTGCAGTTTGCAGCAGATCGAGATCGACCCGAATCGAAAACGCGCCGTCGCTGCCAGCGGGGATGTCGAGCGCGCAAGCGGCTGTGCCACTCGCAAATCGGTTGCCGTCGAGCCGGACATCGTAGTGGATGGACCGAATTGGCAGCGGGAATGAATTCGGATTGGTAACATCAAACGACAGGAGAACAGTCTGCGACCTGAAGTCGACGTGTTCAATTTCTACATTGCGCAAGCTGACCCCGGGCGTGGCGGGCAGTTCATCGAGCGATGCGCACCCGAGAAGTTGCAGGCTCAAAACGAGCAACATACCCCGCATAACTACGAATAGATTCATAACGCCCCCGTCCGTGATCGTGTCGTTACTAGTTTGCCGGCTGCGCCAGCGCTCCCCAGCGAGCCGAAAGCAGGCGCCATTCGCTATAGCTGTCACTGCCTTCCGGGGCCTCAAGTTCGAGTTCAAAGCGGTAGGCATCGGCGCTGATTCCCAGTGCGCTGTTGCTGGTCCCCGCCATGCCGACGGTCACCCGCACTTCGGCTGCGGTTGTGCCGTGCATCGTGACGTCCTCAATGTTGGTCAACAAGACAATCTTGCCCTGGCGCAGGAAATACAGACGCAGCAGATTCTCGATGTCGGCTGCCCGATTACCGCGTGCATCCGTATAGCCGTCGGCGATCAGGTCCATGATGGCCCCACGCTCTTTCTCCTGTGCCGCAGCCGCAACGGCGGCGACCCACGCCCGGACTTGCTCTTCGGGGTCGGTGCGGGCCCCGCCGCAAGCGCTCATCAGCAACATCAGGGCAAGCAGACAGGTTGCCGTGCGGCAAATCCTGGAATCCGGAACCCGGTTCGATCCGTATCTGGTCGTCATCTGCTAAAGTCTACGGCGAATGGGGCGCGGAGCGCATAATGCGGCCGATTTCGTGAACTGGTTCGCACTTTTTCGACCAGGGCACTCGTTTCCAGGCCAGCGCAACCCGTGCGGTCGCGCAATGGAGTGACAGCAATGGCAGTAAAACTATTAAGTGAATCCGCAGACGCGACGATTACGGATGAAGATCAGCTTCGTATCGAGAAAATCCTGTCATTCTGGTTTCGCGAACAACAGCTGAGCGCTCCGCAGATCGACCGCCGCATGGACATCTGGTTTGGCGAAGACGCCGCCTTTGACGCGGAGATTGAAAAGGATTTTGCCGACGACATTGAGCAGGCGTCCGATGGCAAGCTGACACACTGGGCCGAAGAACCGCGGGGCCGATTGGCGCTCATACTGTTGCTCGACCAGTTCCGGCGTAATGTCTACAGGGGGTCCGCCAAAGCCTTTGAAAAAGACCCAATCGCGCTGAAGTTGTGTGTCGAAGGCGCGATCGCCAAAAAAGACCAAAGCCTGACCCCTATTGAACGTGTGTTCTTCTACATGCCGCTGCAGCATGCTGAATCACGCAAGGTGCAGGCAAAGTCCGTCGCACTGTACAACAAGCTCGCAGAAGCGGTATCGCCTACCTACCAGGAAACATTCAGCACCGTTGCACAGTTCGCCGAACTGCATCACGACATTATCGAGCAATTTGGGCGCTTCCCGCATCGCAACGAGCTTCTCGGGCGCAAGAACACGCCGGAAGAGGATGAGTATCTCGCCGGTGACAGCCCCGATTTCGGCCAAACCCCTGCGGGCTGACGGGCGACCGAACAGCGGTATTGCCCCCCTATTGCCGGCATGATTCGCCCGGCTATTGCGCGTTCACTTGCGCGGGTGCCTGCAAATAGCGCTTTGAAATTCGGGCGTAGCGAACACCGAGCAACACGGCCGCAATACTCAGGCCAACGACAAACCCTGCCCAGATATAGTTGGGCGGCAACTCGTAGGTAACCGCCGCGAGGTAAGCCAGCGGAAATGCCACGACCCAGTATGCAAAGGTATTGATGATCATCGGCAGGCGTGTGTCCTTGTAGCCACGAAGGGCGCCAGCGCCACCGATCTGCAAACCGTCGGCCACCTGGAAGATCGCCGCCATAAAGAGCAGGCTGATTGCGATCCCCTGCACGGTTTGGTCATCCGTATACAGGCTCACAATCGAGTCGCGAAAGATCATCATGAACAGCGCCGAACAGGTCATGAACGCGCCGCACACAAAAATTCCAAAAGCACCGGCGTAGCGCGCTCGTAACGGGTCACCAGCACCCAGTTCATGACCGACACGAATGGTAATCGCGGAACTTAGCGCGAGCGGCACCATGAACATGGTCGATGCAAAATTGATCGCGATCTGGTGCGCAGCGGTGATCTCCGTGCTACGTGTCCCCATGAGCAGCGCCACAGCATTGAACAGGCCGGCTTCAGCGGTAATCGTTACCGCGATGGGTAAACCGAGCACCAGGATCTCGCGCAGCACAAACGGTCGCGGTGGCGACAATCGCGAAAATATATGCAGCGGCTTGTACGTCTTGTTGAGCAACATATAAGTCGCAAGGATGATGCCTATAATCCACATCGTAATAGCGCTGGCGAGACCGCAGCCAACGCCACCCAGTGCCGGCAGGCCAAAGTGCCCGTACATGAGCACCCAGTTGAGGAACACATTGCAAACGAGCGCGAATATCGACGTGTACATGATCGGCTTGGTCACGCCGATCCCCTCGGTGGTGAAACGCAGTGCGAGAAATACAAAGATTCCCGGCGCGCCCAGGGAAATTGCCTTGGTGTAGGCAATCGTCAGGTCGCGAAAGTCTGTGTCGATGTTGATGGCTGTCAGGAACGGTTCCACCAGCCACTGTGCGACGAAGATGACCGGCACCGCGAAGGCCAGGCCCAGGTATATCCCCTGGCGCGCATAGCGCCCGATCAGCTCCGGCCGGCCCGCGCCATAGTGGCGCGCCGCAATCGGGGCGATGGCCATGAGCGTCCCGAGGCAGACGGTAAACATAAAGAACCAGACGCTGGCACCAATCGCCACGCCGGCCAGTGTCCGCGCACCCAGCCTGCCCGACATGACTGCGTCGGCAAACTGCATGCCCGCAACAGCAAGGTTGTTGACGATCAGCGGGCCGGCGATACGCGACAGGCGTCCCAGCTCGTTGCGCCAGGACAGAGGTGCGTTAACGAGGCTCACAACAAATACTTTTTATGCTTTGCTTATTTTGCGCATGATTGCACGGCTGGGCAGCGTATACAGCCTTTTTCTTGGCCCCGTCGGCGCGCGCCTGTCTACGGTTTGCCGATCCAATGGTGTAAAGTTCTCACCCATTCGTTTATCCCTTTTCTTGCCTGGAGGCAAACATGCTGCATGATGGTCGCGCAATTCGGGTCGCTGTGGTTGGCGGCTCCCGCATACCTTTCTGCCGGGCCTATACCAATTACAAACATTGTTCCAATCAGGACATGATGACGGCTGCCCTTGAAGGGGTGGTTAATCGTTTCGACCTCAAGGGTCAGACAATTGGTGACGTTGCCCTCGGCGCGGTCATCAAGCATTCCAGGGACTGGAACCTCGCCCGTGAATCGGCGATCAGTTCAGGCCTCTCCATGCGCACGCCCGGCGTTGACCTGCAACGTGCCTGTGGCACGAGCCTCGAAGCAGCCGTGCTGATCGCAAACAAGATCGCGCTTGGCCAGATCGACAGCGGTATTGCCGGTGGCGTCGACTCGATCAGTGACGCACCCGTGGTTTACAAGGACGACTTCCGGCGCATCCTGATGGATGCCTACACGTCGCGGTCCTTTCTCGGCAAGCTCAAGCCCTGGCTGCGCCTGCGCCCCAGCTACCTTGCGCCACTGACACCAAGCGTCGTCGAGCCACGCACCAAGCTTTCGATGGGCGAGAGCATGGAGATCACAGCCCAGAAATGGGACGTGCAACGCGAGCACCAGGATCAGCTTGCGCTGGCGAGCCACGTTAAGGCGGCGGCCGCCTATGATGAGGGCTGGTACGAGGACATCGTCGTGCCTTACATGGACTGCGAGGAAGACAACAATATTCGCCGCGACACAACGTTCGAGAAACTCGCAAAACTCAAGCCTGTGTTCGACAAGGGCGAAGACGCAACCATGACCGCCGGCAACAGCACACCGCTGACGGACGGCGCTGCAGCGGTGCTACTTGCCTCCGAAGACTGGGCGCGCAAGAAAAACCTGCCGATTCTCGCTTACCTGACATTTACCAAGACGGCAGCCGTTAATTTCGTCAGCGAAGAAGGTCTCTTGATGGCGCCCGCGTACGCGGTGTCCGACATGCTCAAGCAGGCGAATCTCAGCCTGCAGGACTTCGACTTTTACGAAATTCACGAAGCATTTGCGGCGCAGACCATTGCCACACTGAAAGCCTGGCAGTCTGAAGAGTTTTGCCGGACACGCCTCGGCCGTAATGAAGCAATGGGGCCGATTGACCTGACCCGGCTGAACATGAAAGGCGGCAGCATCGCCATCGGCCATCCATTCGCGGCAACCGGCGCACGGATCGTCGCCGCTATGGCAAAAATGCTCAGCGAGAAGGGTTCCGGAAGAGGGCTAATCTCAATCTGCACGGCCGGCGGCATGGGCGTGTGCGCGATTATGGAAGCCGCGCCGCAGTAAGAAATCCTTCGGTACTGAACAAGGAGCAGACGTATGTCGGACCTCAGCACCGGACTGGCTTTTCTAAATTCGATTCTCTGGCACGAATACGTGCTCTACGCGATCGTGGGCACGGGCGTGCTATTCACCGTGTGGAGCGGCTTCTCGCAGTACTGGGCTTTACGGCACGGCCCCGCTGTTGTGCGCGGCAAATACGACGACCCGAACGACCCAGGTGCGATCAACCATTTCCAGGCGCTCGCGACTGCGCTGTCTGCCACCGTCGGACTTGGCAATATCGGCGGTGTCGCGCTCGCGATCGCACTTGGCGGGCCCGGGGCCGTGTTCTGGATGTGGGTCGTCGGCCTCCTCGGTATGGCCATCAAGCTCACCGAAGTCACGTTGACGATGCTCTACCGCAACACCGAGGACCCCGACAATCCACACGGTGGACCAATGTGGGTGGCTGCACGCGCCCTGCAGCACAAGGGCTGGCCGCGGCTCGGCCGCACTATCGGCATCGTATTTTGTGTGTCCCTGCTGGCATCGACGGCAACCGGCGGCAATATGTTCCAGGCCTGGAATGTCGGCGAGATTACGCAAACCTACTACGGTGTGCCGACGTGGGTCTCCGGCATCGTCCTCGCACTGATAGTGGGTGCTGTCATCATTGGCGGCATCCGCCGAATTGGCCGCTTCGCAGCCACCGTGGTGCCGCTCATGGTTGCCGCCTACCTCGTGGCTGGCATCTGGGTACTCGCCGCCAATATCACCGAAGTACCGGCGATGTTTGCGCTGATCGTAAAGTCAGCGTTTGCCCCGTCCGAAGCGGCGGGTGCGTTCATAGGCGGCTCGGCGGCGTCTGCATTCCTGTTTGGTATGAAGCGGGCCATTTTCTCCAACGAAGCCGGCCAGGGATCGTCGCCCATGGTGCATGCGGCCGCGAAAACCGACGAGCCGGTGCGGGAAGGTATCGTGGCCGGGCTGGAGCCGTTCATCGATACGATCGTGGTCTGTACGTTCACAGCGCTGATCATTTTATCGACGGGCATCTGGAGTCGCGCGCCAGACATGCCCTTTGCCGCTGAGCCGGCCTTCGCTGAGACGGCACAAGGCTGGGCGCTGACAGATACGGAACTGGCAGGCGATGACTGGTACGCAGGCGACAGCGTTTCCGTTGTGGTGCGTGCAGGAGAAAACGAGACCACCGCGAACAGCCTGCACCGAATATCGGGCAATGTCGTCGCTGTTGCGGATGGCTTTGTAGCACAGTGGAACGTCTTTTTGGGTGCTGAAAAACCCGAGCTTGTCAGTGACGGCTTCTATCGGGACTACGTCGGCGCCACGCTGACAGCGAAGGCTTTCGACTCCGTAACACCGGGTCTTGGCAAGTGGGTTATTACGATCGCCGTCTGGCTATTCGCACTATCGACAATGATTTCCTGGAGCTACTACGGCGAGCAGGCAATTGTGTTCCTTGGCGGCGAAAAGCCGGTTCTTGTTTACAAGATTGCTTACTGCGGCCTGATCATTGTTGCAACGCTGGGCTTTGTTAAGACCAACGCGGACCTCGACAATGTGATCGGGACCGGTACCGGCATCATCATGTTTGCGAACATTCCGATTCTCTGGATGTTCGGCTACCAGGCGATGCGTGCCTACAAGAATTACATCGCCAGGCTCAAGGCCGGGCAGGTCGGGCCCGACCACCCCGCGCCGTCCATCGACGACCTGCTGTCGGGGCGCGATGTCATGCGCTAGGTCGCTTTCCTGTTTTTCTTCCGCAATGCGTTCAGCGCCTTGTCGATCTGCTCTTTCGCCTGCCGGGTTAAACCACCGCGCGCATATTCGTCGATAACATAAGACTCCATCCGGGTAACCACCTGATCAATACTCACCGCATTGTCGGTGTCCGGCTGTGGCGCAGCATGTCCGGAGTGCTTGAGGGCGCCAAACAGGTCGATCCACTGCTCACTGCGCCGCCCCATCGCCAGCAGCTGATAGAACTGCGGGCCTGGCTTGCCGCCGGAACCCGACAACAGACTGGCGATCAGCGCAATGAATGAGGCCGGCACCAGCAGCACATCGCGAAAGCCATCAATCACAAGTTTGACCTGTAGCAGCGCCGCGTCGCGAATCAGTGCCCAGCGTCCGGGAACCGGCAATTCGTCTTCGGAGAGTTCGCCCATTTCGTTATCCAGATCACAAAAGCGTTGCAAGACAAGCAATTATACCGCCTGATGCTGGATCAGTATGCGGCTTTCCAGTACTGTTACCAGCACTTTTCGCGGTCCAAAGTATCATGCCGACGTATCAGTCATCGCCGTCTTTTGAACACGGTCTCGCGGAGAGCCTCGGTGTTCTTCTCGTAAACCTTGGCACTCCCGACGCGCCTACCCCGTCGGCAGTACGCCGGTATCTCGCCGAATTCCTCTGGGACCCGCGCGTTGTCGAGTTGCCCCGTGCACTCTGGTGGCTGATCTTGCACGGCGTCATTCTCAGAACCCGGCCCGCACGTTCAGCGCGCGCGTACCAGAAAATATGGACCGACGACGGCTCGCCGCTGCTGCTGCATTGCCAGGACATTCGCGCAAAAGTTCAGCAACAGCTCTCCTCCAGACTCAGCGGGCGCGTGGAAGTAAGGCTTGGTATGTCGTACGGGCAGCCTGCAATTGCCAGCGCGCTTGAAGAGCTGTTCAGCGCTGGCGCGCGCCGGATGGTGGTCCTGCCGCTGTACCCGCAGTACTCCGGAACAACCACAGGCTCGGTGTTCGAAGCCGTCACGGCAACACTGGCACAACGTCGCTGGGTACCGGAGCTGCGCTTTATCAATCACTATCATGACGCGCCTGGCTATATCAGTGCGCTGGCGAACAGCATCCGCGATCACTGGCAGGCGCACGGCCGCGGTGAAAAACTGATGTTCTCGTTTCATGGTGTGCCGCAACGAACCTTGCTAAGCGGCGACCCGTATCATTGCCAGTGTCAGAAGACCGCCCGGCTGGTTGCCGAGGCCCTGGCGCTGGAGCCGGAGCAATGGGTGGTGGCATTCCAGTCGCGGGTTGGGCGTGAAGAGTGGTTGCGACCGTATGCTGACGAGACGATCAGTAGCCTCGGTCAGTCAGGACTTGGCAAGCTTGATGTTGTATGCCCGGGATTCTCAGCCGATTGCCTCGAAACGCTTGAAGAAATCGCGATACAGAACAATGAACTGTTCCGCGCGGCCGGCGGTGGCGAACTGGTTTACATACCGGCATTGAATGCGGCGGCCGCACATGTTGAGTTTCTCGCTGGCCTGGTAGAGACCACCTGTGGCGGCTGGCCGGAGACAAACCAGGCCGACGCCACGCTGAGCGACAAAGAGGCTGAAGAATCAAAGCGCCGTGCACTGGCGATGGGTGCAGCCAGGTGAGTGGCGCCGGCGCTTTTCTGGAGTTCAGCGTAAGAACGCCCGATATTCTTGAGTCGCTGAACTTTTACAAACTGCTGGGTTTCGAAGAGCTTTCCATCGGTGAGGTATGGCCGCACAAGTACACGGTCGTCAGCGACGGTGTGCTGAACATCGGCCTGCATGACCGGGAATTCGATTCGCCCGCCCTTACCTTCGTGCAACCGGATCTCGCCAAACATGCGCGCTCGATGAGCGACCACGGTTTCGAATTCACCCGCATGCAGCTTGGCGAAGACGCTTTCAATGAACTGCACCTGTCCGACCTCGACCAGAATACGGTCATCATGCTCGAGGCGCGGACGCACTATGGCGCCGATGAAGATCACATCGATTCAGCCTGCGGCACCTGGTTTGAATTGACGATGCCCGTTAAGGACGCCGTGCACGCAGCACGGTTCTGGGCGCCCCTCGCACCGGTCGTTTTGAAAATGCGGGAAGAACCGACGACGCACATGCGCTTTGACGCCGGCGGTATTGCACTTGGGCTATCCGAAAGTATTGCGCTGCACGGTCCCTCCCTGTGTTTCAAGTGCCATGACAGGGACGCTATAGAAGCACTGTGCGAACAGCATGGATTTGCGAGCCAGACATTTCCGGGCTTTGAGGGCGCCTTTCGTGCAATCAAGGCACCGGAAGGCACCTGTCTTTACCTGTTCGACGAAGACTTCCTTGGCGAAGCGATTGAGGTTGATGAATCAGACGACCTCAGCGAGTTTCCCCGCTGAGCTAAGCGCGTTGTGCATCGGGCGGCGCCTTTTCGTCGCGTTCTTCGTCCTTCTCGTAGTTTGTCCATTCCCAGTAAGCCGAGCCGCACTTCGGGCAGGCGTGATGAATGGCGAATCCGATCGGCCGGTCCTGCCACTTGTGCCCACATTCACAGCATTGGTTTCTCGCAATCATCGCTTTTAGAAAATTCCTTGCGCCTGGCTGGCCGTCAATTCTTGTGCGGCCGGTATGGCCGGATGAAATGTATCAGCAGACCCGCCAGCAACATTAGCAAGGAGACATACATGCCGCTACGCCAGAAATTGCTCGCCTTGCGCACGATATCGAACTCTTGCACGTATATCGTCTCACAAGCGCCATCGCCGGTATCGAGCCGCGTGGTGCTGGTACCGCGTGTGCCACCGTTCGCACTCGCATAAGACGCCAGGTAACCGCGGACGCGAATCTGGTCGCCAATCCTGATATCTCGCAGCTTTTCACGCAGGCGCGGGTCATCCGAGATCAAATGATTGTTGGACAACTCATAGATATCGAACGCATCCCAGGCGGCCTGATCCCTCGTTTGCACATTGCAGGTAAAAATGCCGTTCCAGAAAGTAATCTCGTTGAGCAGCGGACTCGCAGCGGTATCGCCCCAGAGCACGCAGACATCCAGCATATTCAGGTGATCGTTTGACTGCCGGTGCATGCGACTGTTGCCATCGTGATGCCGAAAGGAAACGACCAGCCCGTAGAGCTCATAATCGTATTGCGGCGTAATGGCATAGTCGACGCCCTTGAAACTGGCCTCAAAACCCGTCTTCGACGCGCGAGTTTGCCGCGGCTCCGACGCCAGTTCCGGGACCAGCCGCATATCAGCGGGCAGATGATTCCGATTCCACCAGCAAAGTAGCAGAAGCAGCGCACTCGAAATGATCAGCAGGTTATTCGCTTTCAAGAAATGCTCGATCCAGAACCCATCGGGAATCGCAGCATAGCTTTGCGCCGAAGGGCGGGGGTTGATTCAGTGCGCAATTCTGCCGCTGACTCAGGCCCCGTGCAGGTCGGCGAGCCGCTCCGCCTGTCGCCGCAGCGCCATGCCGATGTCGGCTTCGTCAAACAAAGCGTTGATTGCGCCAAGGTCCGGCCTCGCCGGACGCAGGAAGCGCTCCGGGTCGTCCATGGGCGCATCACACGCAATGCCCGTTAATTTTCGAGCAAGAACCGCAGCCTCGCGATGCAGCTCAAGACGCGCACCCAGCTTCTTTGCACCACGCACCTCGACCTCGTGAACACGGTCTATGTTTGCGTAGATATTGTCGAGTGATCCGAAATGCCTGAGCAGGGCGCTTGCCGTTTTCTTACCCACACCCGGCACGCCCGGTATGTTGTCGACAGCATCGCCTGCCAGTGCGAGAAAGTCGGCAATCTGTTCCGGCCAGACGCCGAACACATCCGGTATCCGGTCGTAAGCCAGCTTGCCTTTGCCCGCAAAATCCCAGAACACATCCGCGCTGCTCAGTAACTGCGTCAGGTCTTTGTCACGACTGACGATGGTCGACGCCCGACCCTGCGCCCGGCCGAGGCCTACGAGCGTACCGATCAGGTCATCGGCTTCATAGCCCGGGTCTGCGCACTCCATTAAACCGAGCGCACGCGCAAACCGGCGACACTGGCCAAACTGCCGTCGCAACTCCTCGGGTGCCGGTTCACGATTGGCCTTATACAGCGGGTAAATCTCGTTACGGAATGAACTCGAGAGACTCTCATCAAACGCCACCGCGATATGCCCCGGCCGCACCTGCTCCATGAAATCGCCAAGAAACCGGCAGAACCCGTACAAAGCGTTAACCGGGTTACCTTCCCGATCGACCATATCGTCAGGCATCGAATAGTAAGCCCGAAAAATATAGACACTCGCGTCGATCAGATACTGCATCGAAGCAGTATAACCAAACCCCGCCAGGAACACGGAACCCCGGTCCAAAACTACAGTGCTTTAGCTTATGCGTACGGCGGCCACGCTCCGGGGCTTTGGCTTATGCGTACGGCGGCCGCGCTCCGGTGATTCCTCGGCCGAATGGCTCACAAACCGGGCAGTGCCCGGTTTGCTCCGCTTTATTTCGGCCGAGGAACCCCCCTCACCCGGCCACCCTCAGCAACTATGGGTGTTTCAATCTGAACACCAGGCATTCTCTCGGGGGGCTGGGTGAGGGGGACTGTTTTGCCGAAATAAAGCGCAGCGCCACGCAAGTGGCGTGAGCCATTCGGCAAAACAGTCACCGGAGCGCAGCACCCTTGCGATGATCCCCAACCACCGGAGCGCGGCCGCCGTGCGCATAAGCTAAAGCCCCGGGTACAGCCCATCTTTCGGCTAGCCTGAATTTCTCAGGGCTCCTTATTCCGGTTCACTTTCGGCTTAGGAGATTAGTCGTGGAAGTGGGTATCGACGACTTGTTCGCCGGAGAATAGTTGATCGGTCAGGCGCGCGTGTAGTGGGCTTGAGCGCGGGATGTGGGCCAGCAGGTATTGCATCTGGTCGGTTAGAACGCGCCGCCCTTTGAGGTAGATGTATTCAGCGTAGGTAGGCGTGAATGGAACGGCAATGAGTTCCATGGCCGCCTGTTCGGGTGTGCGGCCGCCTTTGTAGTTGTTGCAGCGCCGGCAGGCGGTGGCGACATTGTTCCAGTGGTCTCTGCCGCCCTGGGAAATGGGCGTGATGTGATCACGGGTAAGATCGCGGGTCGGGAAACGCATGGCGCAGTAGAGACACAAGTTGCCGTCGCGCTTGAACAGGGTTCGGTTGTTAAGCGGCGGCACGTACTTGTCGCGATTGCGCGAGAGGCTCTGGCTGGTGCCGTGGGTCGCAATTATAGAATTCACGTCTATTTTGCTGCGGCGGCCGTTCATGGCGCTGAAACCGCCGAACACCGTGTACAGCAGGGTGCCGCAATCGTAGGCAACCTGCCGCGCGTGATACAGGCGCACAGCCTCCCGGTAGTCGATCCACTCCAGTGGCATACCGGCTACATCGGTTCGCAAAACCTGTTGCGAAATTTCGGAAGCCATTCCAGCGAGCATCTGCACACCTCGATTGTCGTCCGTTCACAGCTTGCAACAACACTATTGCAAACTGGTTAAAGGAAGTGTGCCGTACCCGTCAGAAAAATCAACAACGCATTGCTTAAAGTGCTTTGAGAACCTGGTCCAGCGTCTCCTTCGCATCGCCAAATAGCATCCGCGTATTCTCCTTGTAGAACAGCGGATTCTGCACGCCGGCATAGCCGGTTGCCATACTGCGTTTGAGCACGATCGTCGTCTCACCCTTCCAGCATTCAAGTACCGGCATGCCGGCAATCGGGCTATCAGGCACTTCCTGTGCGGACGGGTTTACGATGTCATTCGCGCCGATCACAACGGACACATCGACATTCGGAAAGTCGTCGTTGATCTCGTCCATTTCGTAAACGATGTCGTAGGGCACGCGAGCTTCGGCCAGCAGCACATTCATGTGACCTGGCATCCGCCCAGCAACCGGGTGAATACCAAATCGAACGTTCACGCCCTTGCTGCGCAAGACCTTGGTGATTTCGTAAACCGTGTGCTGGGCCTGGGCGACGGCCATGCCGTAACCGGGAATAATCATTACTTCCTTCGCGTTCTCGAGCAACGCAGCGGTTTCCTGCGCATCGATTGCCACGATCTCGCCTTCCTGCTCGGCCTCACCCGCAGACGACGAACCGCCACCGGTACCGAAGCCGCCCGCAATCACGTTGATGAACTTGCGATTCATGGCGCGGCACATGATGTAACTCAGGATCGCACCGCTCGAACCCACCAGCGCGCCGGTTACGATCAGCAGATCATTGCTCAGCATGAACCCGGTCGCGGATGCCGCCCAGCCCGAATAACTGTTCAACATCGAGACAACCACGGGCATGTCCGCGCCGCCGATCGCCATTACCATGTGAATGCCAAACAGCAGCGCGATCACTGTCATTATCACAAGCGGCATCATGCCGCCGCCCGCAGCCGACTGAATAACAAACTCGCGGCCGAACCAGATCGCCGCCAGTAGCAGACCCAGGTTCATAAAGTGCCGGGCCGGCAGCAACATGGGCTTACCACCGATGCGACCTGACAGCTTGCCGAATGCAATAATCGAACCCGAAAAGGTGACCGCACCAATCAGGATGCCGAGGTAGGTTTCGATATCGTGGATCGTCCGCTCAACACCCGCGAAGTGCACTGATGAATCCATGAAGTTGGCAAAACCGACCGTGACCGCTGCGAGCCCCACGAGGCTGTGCAGGATCGCGACGAGTTCCGGCATTTGTGTCATCTGCACACGACGCGCCAGCACAATACCGACGCTGCCGCCCACGAGTAACGCCACAAACAGAATGACGTAGTGCTGGGTGACAACACCAAAGATAGTGGCAAACAACGCGATGGCCATACCCACGATGCCATACCAGTTACCGCGTCGCGCAGTCTCCTGATTGGACAGGCCGCCGAGCGCCAGGATGAAAAGAATTGTTGCTGCGATGTATGAAACGGTAACGATGCCGCTGCTAATCATATCTGTCTCACTTCCTGAACATGTCGAGCATGCGACGGGTAACGGCGAATCCGCCAGCGATATTGATGCTGGTGATGAGCGCCGTGAATGCAGCAATCCACATGATCGTGGTATTCGCTGAACTGACCTGCAAGAGCGCGCCAATGACGATGATGCTGGAAATGGCGTTCGTCACGCTCATGAGCGGCGTATGCAGCGCTGGCGACACGTTCCAGATAACCATGTAGCCAACGAAACACGCGAGTACGAATACCGTGAAGTGCGCCATGAACGATGGCGGCGCGACGGCACCGAGCCCGAACAGGGCAAGCCCACCAAGCACGAGGGCAATCAACGGGCCACGCGCGGATGGCTTCGGCTCTTCCTTAACCGGTGCCGGCGGCGGCGCCTTTTTCGCCGGCGCAGCCGATAACTTGGGCGCCGGCGGCGGCCAGGTAGTTTCGCCATCCTTGCAGACCGTTGCACCGCGAATCACTTCGTCTTCCATGTTGACGACGATGTTGCCGTCTTTTTCCGGCGTGAGATCCGTCAGCAAATGACGCAGATTCGTGCCATACAACTGACTGGACTGTGCCGCAAGGCGGCTGGGCAGGTCGGTGTAACCGATAATCGTGACACCGTTGGTTTTCACCACCTTGTCGCGTTCGGTCAGTTCGCAGTTGCCGCCCTGTTCCGCAGCGAGATCGACAATGACGCTGCCGTCTTTCATCGAGCGCACCATGTCGGCTGTGATCAGCCGCGGCGCCGGCTTGCCGGGGATAAGCGCCGTCGTGATGATGATGTCGACGTCTTTGGCCTGCTCGGCAAACAGTGCCATTTCGGCCTTGATGAACTCCTCGCTCATGACTTTCGCGTAGCCGCCTTCGCCGGAACCGTCTTCGTCGTCGAAGTCGAGCATCAGGAACTCGGCGTCCATGCTCTCAACCTGCTCCTTAACCTCGGGCCGGGTATCGAACGCTCGCACGATCGCGCCCATGCTCTTGGCGGCGCCGATCGCGGCGAGTCCTGCGACGCCAGCACCGATGACCATTACCTTCGCTGGCGGAACCTTGCCCGCTGCGGTTATCTGGCCCGTGAAGAAGCGGCCGAAATGCTGCGCAGCCTCGACCACAGCGCGATAGCCGCCGATATTTGCCATCGAACTCAGGGCGTCCATTTTCTGCGCGCGGGATATGCGCGGCACACTGTCCATGGCTATCGCGGTTGCACCGCTGGCTGTCAATTGTTCCAGCAAGACAGGATTTTGTGCCGGCCAGAGGAAGCTGATCAGTGTCTGATCGGCGCGCAAACCATCGGCCTCTCCACTTTCGGGCGCGCGCACCTTGAGAATAATATCGGCGTCTTTCCAGATCTCGGCGGCCGAGTCGACGACCTTGCAACCCGCCGCGGCATAGGCTTCATCCGAAAAGCTCGCGGCCGTACCTGCCCCTGTTTCGACAAGAACCTCAAAACCGAGCTTCTGCAACTGGGTGGCCACATCCGGTGTCGTCGCGACGCGCTGTTCACCTGGATGAATCTCTTTTGGAACACCAATTTTCATAGATACGCCTCCGTAGGTCGGGCGTACTCTATCCAAAAATGCTGACTTTCGCACACAGAGAAGAGACCGCGCCGACGTTGCCTGCCACTTGACTCCATCACACGGTCAACTAACGTGTCCTTGGCTGACGCACGGCACGCGCGGGTCCCTGGTTGACAGTCGCCACACGCCAAAGTGACCGGCTTGCACAGCAGCAGTCTTGTAAGTATTCCACTAAGCTTTTGTTTTGATGTTGATTATTGAACGCTGAGCCCATTCTTAAGGTCGCGGTCCCGGTACCGCTGTCCCGCCTCTTCGACTACCTGCCTCCCGCAAGCGGTGCGCCAGTGGCTGTCGGCAGCCGCGTGGGCGTGACCTTCGGGCGGCAGACGCTGGTTGGGCTGGTGCTTGGCCTTGCGACCGACAGTGACCTGCCGCGCGCGCAGTTGAAGCGCGTCACGCGCGTGCTCGACGATGAACCCCTGCTGCCGGATGAATTGCTGTGGCTCATTCGATTTACGAGTGACTACTATCACCACCCTGTCGGCGAGGTGGTGGCCGCCGCTCTACCGGTCGCCTTACGCAAGGGCGAAAGCCTGTACCCGGAACAGGATTTCGTAACCGCCACAGCGTCGAGCGCCAGTATCGACCTGGAAACGCTGCACAAACGGGCACCGAAACAGGCGGAACTGCTTGAGTTGCTGCTCGATGCGGGTGGCCATGGGCTGGACACTGACTTTCTGACTGAAACCCTGCCGCACTGGCGGCGCGTCGCCAGGGCCTTGTCCGCCAAAGGGCTGATAAGCGTATCGGCGCGCCGGGCCTCGGACGATGATCCGTCGCGTGTAACAGAGATGCCTGAGCCCGTGCCGGCGCCACAACTCAATGCGGACCAGGCGGCAGCCGTCGCGACAATGCGTGCCGGTGAAGGCTTCGCCGCCTACGTGCTGGATGGCGTGACCGGCAGCGGCAAGACCGAGGTGTACC
>JAUHZT010000126.1 GCA_030425905.1 Gammaproteobacteria bacterium | reverse complement strand
TCGTGGAGACGTTCGCGAGGTTGTTGCTGTTGATGGCCTGGGCGTACTCGGTCTGCTTGGCGCCCGTCATTGCCACGTAGATCATCTTGTCCATGGTTCGATCCGGTTCTTAGGCTAGGTTGCTATGAGTGGATTAACGTATGTTGATGACAGTCTGGGTAACGGTATCGGCCGTTGAAATCATCTGCGCATTCGCCTGGAAATTTCGCTGCGCCGTGATCATTTGCACAAGCTGTGCGGTCAGATCGACGTTCGATGCTTCCAGTGCGCCCGACTGAATACTGCCGAAAGAAGCTGTGCCAGCTTCACCGAGCAAGGCATCACCCGACTGGAATGACTCACCCCAGGCCGTGTCACCAAGCTGCTGCAGACCTTGTGGGTTAGCAAAATTGGCCATGGCCAGCTTGCCGAGCGAAGAGGATTGCCCGTTGGTATAGCGGGCAAATACAACACCTTCCTCATCGACGCTCACACCGGTCAGACGGCCAGTCGTGAAACCATCCTGCGACAGCGAGTTAACTCCGAAGTTGTCTCCGAACTGCGTTGCGGTGCCGAAGTCCAGGGACATTGAAATGTCAGCGGCGCCAGTACCCGGATCGTAGGCATTCAGCGGCATCAGGCCACCTACAGGCGCCTGCAGGCTGCCGTCGCTGCCGAAGGTTATCTGGCCTGCACCGGCCACAGCCGTGCCATCAATCTCCACTGCGGTGTTCCAGGTATTCTCAACGGCGTCTTTCATAAAATAGACCGTTGCAGTATGCGCAGCACCCAGGGAATCGTAGACCGTGACCGAGGTAGTATGGTTAAAGCTGGTCGGATCGGCCGAATCAAACACCGGGTTGGTCGGAGGCAATGCGTCAGCGGGAAGGTTGATACCCAGCGTCGAGCGGGTCGTTGCCGACGGCGGGTTGGCACCGGTCGATAACTGCAGATCGTTCGGCGTACCCGTGTTAAACAAGCCGCCACCTGCATAAGGATAGGCCTGCAGGCGCGCGCCCTGCGAGTTCACTACAAAGCCTTCATTGTCGACACCGAAAGCGCCTGCACGAGAGTACATGCGTGATCCGTTGTCACTCAGCACGAAGAAGCCTTCGCCGCCGATTGCGAGATCAAGGGCATTGTCCGTAAAGTCGATGTTGCCCTGGGTAAATTGCTGAGCAATTTCAGAAAGCCGTACACCGCTACCGGCCGCGCTAGAGCTGACGCTCTGCGTGCCGACGGCAAAGACTTCCGAAAACTGGGCACGGGACATCTTGAAGCCGTTGGTATTGACGTTGGCAACGTTGTTTGCGGTTACGCTGAGGTCAGCCGAAGCTGCGTTCAGGCCACTGAGTGCGATTGTGAATGGCATTGTCTGTCTCCTAAAGAATTTGGTGTATATCTGAGAGGGACAATGCGTTGCCGCCGCTCAGGTTAAGTGTCATTGCGCCGCCGAACTGGCCGAGCGTTACTGATTCAACATCCGCTCGCAGGTAGGCCGTCGTGGATTCAATATTTGAGCCGCGCACTACGCGGGCATTGACCTGGTAATGGCCTGCATCGACAAGTTCGCCGTCGGCGTTTCGCCCGTCCCAATCAAAATTGACAGTGCCAGGTGCCTGCTCGCCGAGGCTCAGCCGTTGCACCAGTTCACCGTTGGCGTTGACGATATCGATCTCGACATTGCTGGCCGCAGAGCCAAGGTCAAGCGCACCGCCAACGGCGTTCGCACCGTTGAAGTAAGCACTATCGGTTGCCGCAAGTACTGTGTGGCCAACCAGGTTGGCTGCCTGCAACGCCTGCTCATCGCGCAGCGCTCCGGACAGGCCCGCAAACTCGGCATTCAGCGACTCAATACCGTTCACGGTACTGAACTGCGCGAGCTGCCCCAGGAACTCACCGTTATCCATTGGCTCGAACGGATCCTGATTGCGAAACTGGGTAATCATCAGCGTCAGGAAGTCTTCCTGGCCAAGGTCGCTTTGATCCGGCTGCGATGGTGGCGCCGCGAACAAAGCCGATGTGTCGTTTGAGGTGCCTGTAATCATGGGCTTATCTTCCAAGTGACAAAGTCTGGCTCAGCAGATCTTTGGTTGTATTAATGATCTCGACATTGTTCTTGTACGAGCGCGATGCGGAGATCATGTTGACCATCTCTTCGACTGTGTTGACGTTCGAGACGTAGACATTGCCGTCGACATCAGCTTCGGGGTGGTCTGGCTGGTAGCGGGTTGCCAATGGTGCGGTACTTTCAATAATGCCGTCGAGACGTACACCGGAAGCACCGGTCTGGCCATTCAGCGTGTCCTGAAAGGTTGCAAACACCGGTTGTTTGGCGCGATACACACGCTCCGCGTCGCCGCTGACGCTGCCAGCGTTGGCCAGGTTGCTCGACGTGACGTTCATGCGCACGGTTTGCGCACTCATCGCGCTGCCCGCCGTTTCAAATACCTTAAACAGGGACATTACTCACCTCCCTTGATTGCGTACTTAATGGTGCGAATCTGGCTGTCCAGGAATGCGAGGCTGGCGCGATACATCAATGCGTTCTCAGCGAAAGCCGCCTGTTCGACATCCGTTTCAACAGTGTTACCGTCCAGCGCCGGTTGCATCGGCACGCGGTACTTCAACGCATCGCTCGTTGTCAGTCGGCTATCTGCAGCGCTGGTATCCAGGTGCAAACGATTGCTGCCCGCGAGCGGCAACGCGCCGCCCTGTGCATTCTGCAAGGCTGAACTGAAGGCAAGGTCCCGTGCCTTGTAGCCGGGAGTGTCAGCATTCGCAATATTCGACGCCAGCACCTGATTGCGCTGTGCGCGAAACTGCAGCATGTCCTCTCGTTGTGTCAGTGCATCAAGTTTCATTTGTCCTGCTCACGAAAATTTGATCTTTCGATCCCTGCCAACGCTAATGCAAGCGGCATGCCAACTCCGGAAGATCCGATCAATGCTTAAGTCCCCAACGGTTCTGCCGATAACCCGTAGTGGCAGGAATCGTTCCAGGCGGCAATCGCTTGCCGCTTGCCCGGCAATCTATTGCAAGCCGGCCAAACCCCTTCAAATACAGCACTTTCGTGGATGGCACGGCACTTGCATCGTAGTTCGTCGAGTATTCAAGCGGCCGCGTCAGCGAACTGTTGGCCCGCCGTCTCCCGATGGCCCGGGTCCGCTGTTATTGCGGTCCGGGGACGAAGTAACGACGAAACAGGTGATGTGTGAACGAAGGACTATCTGTCAGTAAATTGACGGCGATGAGGCACAAGTGCCACAAACCCGACGCCCGCCGGGCGACGCTGGGTATCCTTGCAGGAATCACTGTATTGCTGTGCTGGACCGGCGCGACGGCCGGCGAGTGGCACGATCCGGCCAATATCGCCAGCACGGCCGAAGACTACCTGCGCGGCAAACTCGCCGCGCTTTCGAATAATCGCAACGGCGAAACCCGGCTCACCGCCGGCATGCTCGACCAGCGCCTGAAGCTTGCTGCGTGTGACAAACCGCTCACCGGCTTCATGCGTGCCGGTACGAAAATCGGGCCGAAGACCGTTGTGGGGGTGCGTTGCAGTGGCAGCAAGCCCTGGAAAGTCTACGTGCCCGTGGAAATGTCGGTAACGATGAAGATCTGGGTCGCCAGCAAAGCGCTGCCTCGGGGACACATTCTGAGCGCCGACGACATGGTCGCTGAGCTGCGTAATGTGTCACGCCAGACAACCGGGTATTTCCAGGAGCGAGACAGCCTCGTTGGGCAGCGCCTGCGTAGTTCCATTCTCGCTGGCCGCGCCTTCGAGCCGCAGATTGTGGAGGCGGACAACGTTATTCGTCGCGGCCAGAGCGTCACGCTGGCGGTTCAGTCGAACGGCATTAATATTCGCATGAGCGGCAAAGCCCTCACGGACGGCGCCATAAACCAGAGAATTCGGGTCGAAAACCTGAATTCCGGGCGTGTAGTAGAAGGAATAGTAAGGTCTCGGGAACTGGTAGAGGTCCTGATGCCAGCCACGGACAAATTTAGCAAATTCACCCCTAAAGTATCGCCGAGTCTGGCCGATACCGGGATTAGCAACAACGATAGTTGAGGTATGAGCGTATGGCTAACAAGATTGGCCCCGTAGATCCGGGCACGATTGGCAAACTCGGCAATAAGCCGGGTGAAGCCACCACCGAGAACAAGGTTTCTGGCGGACAGGAGCCGCCGAACCCTGCCAGCGGGCGGTTCACGAAGACGGAAGACACAGTCGAGCTGACGGGTCGTGCGCAATTGCTTGAGCGCCTGGAGCAGTCTGTCGACACGCTGTCTCCCGTCAATGAAGCGCGCGTCGCCGAGGTTCGTGCGGCGATCGAAAACGGCGAATACGAGCTGGACTCGGATGCCATCGCCAATGCGATGCTGCGTTTTGAACGACTGCTGGGTGACTGATATGTCAGAAACGTCGCAAAACGAAGTTCGGATGTGGCTGCTCGAGATGCTCGGCAAGAGTATTCGTCTTTCGGCACAGCTTCGTAGCCTGCTTGAGGCCGAACGTGACGCTATGGAGGCGCAGGATACCGAGGCGCTGCATGAGACGCTCGAGGCCAAACGCGTTTGCGTCGATGAACTGAAGGTGCTGGAAGAGTCACGGATAGCCTGCTGTGAACGAGCCGGCTTTAAATACAGCCCCAAACAGATGGATGAAGTTTGCAGCTGGTGCGACAAAAACTCACTGGTCAGCAATAGCTGGGCAGAACTCCTCGACATCATCGCCAGCTGCCAGAAACTCAACGACACGATTGCTGCGATTATTCATGCGCGTCGAAGCCAGATCTCCAAAGGGCTCGCCGTATTGTGTGGCTCAAACACCAATCCGGGTACTTACGGGCCGAACGGCAGCGACGTATCCGGCGCTAGCCAGCGCGATCTGGCTGAAGCCTGACACGGCCTGGAGACAAAGATGCTTACGATGTTGGTACTAAGCCGGGTAGAAGGCGATCAAATTGCCATCTTGCCGGCTGATGATATCGATCCGGCAACAACCGTCGGCGACCTGTTCGCAAACGGACCCATCGAAATCTCATTGTACTCAGCGAGTAAGCACAACGTGAAGATGGGTGTAGACGCACCTGGCGCTCTGTCAGTAGTGCGCAAGAGAACGGTCGCCGCATAAATTCACAGGTCCGCCCTGCAACGTGCGGGCTGATCGCAAGAGTTGGGGCCCGGGCATCCGGTGCCTTGGGCACAAGCAGCACATAAGGACATGTGGCTGGCAGATTGAATCGAGGGACGCGATGAAACACTGGATACAACGATCGGCGTACTGGCTGGCACTTACAATACTGCTGAGTGCCTGCGGCGGCGGTTCGTCGCCGAGCACCGCCGATGTCGCTACCCCGCCCGTCCAGTCCGCGCCTGAGCAAGACATGCCGACTACCGGCGAAGTGCTGCGCAAAGTCTATGACCCGAACTATAGTGTGCCTGACGGATTCTTCGTAGATGAGCGTGCTTCCACCCCGCAAAGCTACACGGTCTACCACGTGAAAGATCCATCCGTTTCCTACGAACTGTGTACTGATGACTTCTCGACGGCGGCCACCTGGGAAGACGCAGACAACACTTCACGGCAGGTAAACGGCTATTACGTCGGCCATACCGAGAATGAGCGCTATTTCGAATTCGTACGAGAACTCAGCTACGGCAACTCGGTTGGCAATATCGACGACCTGACATCACCTGGCTTTTCTCGTGTATTCAAATGCAGCTATGCCACGCGCGACGGCGTAGACCGCAGCCTGCTTTCCGGCTATGCCGGAAAAATCAACGCACGCCCGCTCAGCAGCGAAGTGCTCCGTGAGTACGTGGAATACCTGTGGCAATTCACGTTCTTCAATGTCAGTGCCAAATCTGTTCTCGAAAGCTATGGGACAGACTCGGCGGATGCACTTCAAAGAACCTTGCTGCTCGGCTTTGCCACATTGCAGGGCGCGGACCAGTGCGACCTGGTTGAAGTGGTCGAATGGACTTTTTCGGCTGATCTGCTTACCGGCGAGGTTGTCAGTCAGTTCGACCCGGTGCTTAGCTTTCAGGCCGAACTGCGCGATGGCGTCCCGGCCGTTTGCAACACCCCCTGACTCTGGAGTCAGGGTACTCAGCAAAAGCCCGAACAACCAACGCGCAGGGTCAAAGACTGCAACGTGAGGCCAGTCGCAACGGCCCCTGCGGACTTCAGGCGGCTTTACGTTCGGCTGCCTTGCGCTCCTCGAACTTGTCTGCCAGATTCTCGGCGCGCTGCGCATCGATCAATTTCTTCGCCAGCGGGAACACTTCCTCTTCTTCCTCATCGACGTGATGCACGAGGTCTTCCTTCAGCTTCTCGAACTTCTGAATCCAGGCGCCCGTGCCCATGTCCATAGCCTGCAGTTCCTCGATCAGGTCGCTGGCCTCCTTGTGCTCGGCAACGCTGTGGCGCGCCTTGTCCTGACCGTCGGCTTTCTCGATCAGCGCAGCATAGAAACTTTGTTCTTCGGCCGCGGCATGTGACTCAACTTCTTCGCACAGCTCCGCAAACAGTTTCCGGCGTTCAGCGCTATCGCCTGAGGTCTTCATCAACTCTGCGCATAGCCGGCGTTGTTTTTCGTGGTCCTGAATAAGTCGCTCATAAATGTCCATTGGCATTCTCCTGTGTCTGGGTTCTGCAACTGGCGGCGCGTTACTGCCTGGTGCCGCGTGATGTACTCCACCCAGTACAATCCAAGAACCGTGCCAGCGAAAACATGGCGCAGGAATAATCTTTAAACCACTGATATAAAATGGAAAAATGGAGCCGCGGACTCGCAGCGGGATGCCGGTATTGGATGCCGCGAAGGAAAGAGTTACAAGTGGATGTAAGTAATTCGCAAAGGTAAGAAACTCATCCGCGAACCGTCACTCGGTCAGGCTTGCGAAAAGCTTCAGCAGGCAACAAAGAGTACCGCCGGCACCTTTAGCTACCGAGATTACCAGGTGCCGGACGCTCCGCAACCTCGCTAGTCAGTGCATTGCAAAGATCAACGGCGGCGTCTATCGCGCCGCTGCGATTGTCAAACTGCCGCTCTTGCGGCACCCGGTCAAGCACACCCATACCCGCGAGTGCCTGGCGTGCCTGATCTCGAAGGCCGGCGACCAGCACCTGTCGACCGCTTCGAACGGAAAGGTCGAACATTTCATCAACAGCGAGCGCCGCACTCGGGTCGATGTAACCCGCATTCGTGAAATCGTAAATCACGATATCGGTGTTTGACGTCGCCTGAATATCGCGCCGTGCAAGCTCGCGGGCCGACGCATAAGAAAAAGAACCCTGTAATTGCGTCACAAGTACTCGACCGCCCACCTGACGCAACGCGGCTCGCTCGTCGTCAGTCAGAAGTTCGTCGTCAATGCCGGAAGACTGCCGCAGACCTTTTAGTTGCTCAACTGCGAGCCAGCGGGAATTAACAAAACTGGCGAGAACAATTCCCACGGCGACCGCGGTAATCAGGTCGACGAATACGGTCAACAGGAAAGTGACAAGCATCACCACCGCTTTTTCGCGTGGCACTCGATTCAGGCGCTTCCAATAACCCCAGTCAATGATGTCCCAGCCGACTTTCATCAATATAGCAGCGAGAACCGCGTGCGGTACGTACGCAACAACGGACCCAAGACCCAGCGCCAGGCCTAACAATACGAGCGCATGCAACATTCCGGAAATAGCGGTGCGTCCGCCCGCCCGCACATTAATGACCGTACGCATGGTTGCACCCGCGCCCGGAATTCCACCCAGCAGTCCGGCGGCCAGGTTACCAAGACCCTGTCCGACAAGTTCCTTGTCAGAATCATGCTGCGACTTTGTCATCGAATCCGCGACCAGCGACGTCAACAAGCTGTCGATAGAACCCAGCAACGCGAGAATAAATGCCGGTTGCAGGACCTGGGCAAGATTGTCCAGTGACATACTCGGCGGAATAAGCGACGGAAGACCAGACGGCACTGCGCCAATCACCGGGATGCCTGGCAAGAGCGTCACCGACGCAATTGTGCCAATCGCCAGCACACCCAGCGGCGATGGCATGAAGCGTGCGAGACCAGCCGGCCAGAATACGATTAAAGCCAGAGCCAATGCGGCCAGCAGAAATGCACCACTATCGATGCTGGACAGGTTCAGCGTCGAAAGTTCGCTGAGCGTGCCGATGACGCCGCCGGAAGCCGCCGGCAAACCTAAAAACGGCAGCGTCTGGATGATCATGATGATCACACCAATGCCGCTCATGAAACCGGACACCACTGAAACCGGGGTATAAGTGACGTAACGCCCCAGGCCAAAGACACCAAACCCGGCCTGTAGCAGGCCGCCCAGCATCACGATCGTAAAGGCTTCCGGAAGATTGTTGGCATGGGTGGCTATTACAGCGCCCATCACCACGGTCATTGGGCCGGTCGGCCCCGAAATCTGCACCGGTGTGCCGCCGAACAATGCAGCGAAAAAGCCGGTAGCAATGGCCCCGTAAAGACCGGCAATGGGCCCGGCCCCGGACGCCACCCCGAATGCCAGTGCAAGCGGCAGCGCGACGACAGCGGCAGTCAGGCCGCCAAAAACATCGTCACGAAAACTACTGGGGGAATAAGCGGCCTTCAGCGTACTGAAGATTTGAGGTTTGAGCAGAGACTTTAACGACATGATGACGGGTGTACTGAACACTGGCTACATTGTGCGAGCGCGTATTCTAACTCGCGGCACGGCTTATTGCCGAACCAATCTGGAAGCCGCCAACTGATCGACACCCCGCTATGGCCAGAAACTCATCCATCGCCTGCTCAAGTTCGGCAACTGATGCCGCCAGCGCGATATAGCGGTCCGGCCGCACCAGCAGGATTTTGCCACGGTATTTGCGGCACCACTCGCGCCCGGTTTCCCCGCCAGGTGCGTACTGTGTACCGGAGTCAATTCCTATACGAACCTCATTGGCATGCGGATCGAGCATGCGAATTTTGCGGACCGTATCCTCCAGCCCGCAGTGCGCGTCAATGCCGACGACCGCAAAACCCGCCCCCATTACGTCGTCAAGGCTGGCGTGCGAACCGTCTTCGTGGATCAAGGCAAGATTGGGTACCGGCCTGCCGATTAACCCGTCCACTGCAGAACCGCGCGGTCCGGCAACCAGCCCGGCGCTGACATCCGGTCTGGGCATGTGGCGCATACTACGAAAGTAGTCGCGTACGGGCGGCAGAACATTCAACAGTGCAAAAAGGCCATCCCGCAACAGCGCCAGCAAGCGCGACGTAATGTTGCTCAGACGCCCCATGCGTACCGAGTAGCTGATGATCTTGCCAACGTGATCGCGTCGTTCCCTGTCGTAACTCTGCAGCATTGCCGGCTCGGCACCACCACGCAACACGGTAGAAACCTTCCAGGCCAGGTTATTAGCATCCCTGGCACCGGAATTCATGCCTTGCGCTCCAAAGGGTGGCATCAGGTGTGCCGCATCGCCCAGCAAGAACACGTTGCCTGACTGCATCCTGTCGACAAGCCTCGAATGAAACACATACACCGCCTTGCGAACGACTTGCACGGCTGAAAAATCCCGATACGGCGCAAACAAGCGCGCCAGGTTCTCCGGTTCCAGCATTGCTTGTGGATCTTCATGCGGAAAAAGAAAAAACTCGAAACGCCGCATG
>JAUHZT010000010.1 GCA_030425905.1 Gammaproteobacteria bacterium | reverse complement strand
GCTGCAACTCCTCGTCCCAGCTTATCTGGCCATCGTAGTGCGTGTGCAGGTCAATAAACCCGGGCGTTACAATCGCGCCAGCCGCATCGAGCGTGCGCTGCGCCGGCCCGCACTTGCCTATTTCTACAATGTGTCCGTCGCGGATACCAATATCAGCGCTGATCGCCGCGGCACCGGAACCGTCATATACCCTGCCGCCCATGATGCGGGTGTCGAGCGTCATATCACGACCTCCATCGGTCAAAGTTGCGTAATCCGATAACGATAAGCCCACCTGCCACGATATGCCAGACGCCCCAGGTCGCGGCGATCGCGGCCGCGCCGCCAAGACCTTTAAGCTGGCTCAGGAGAATTACCAGTGCGAGCCCGGAATTCTGGATGCCAACTTCGAAAGTCAGCGCACGGCGAATTGCTCGCGGGGCGCGCAGCAGCACGCCGGCCAGCCCCCCGAGCACAAAGGCCAGTGTGTTGTGCACGATCGCAATCAGAACAAGAAACGGCAGCACGGGCAGCAGCGGCGGAAAGAACATCACCACTCCGTACACAATGACCGCAACCAGCAGCAGGCTACCGAGCGGCGCGATCGCGCGGCGCAGCCTGGCCGCAAGACCTGGCCGCCATGCCGCCAGCAGCATGCCGGCAACCAGCGGCACCAGCAGGAGCGCGGTGGTCTGGAGCA
Organism: Gammaproteobacteria bacterium; assembly: GCA_030425905.1. Lineage (GTDB taxonomy): Bacteria > Pseudomonadota > Gammaproteobacteria > Steroidobacterales > Woeseiaceae > UBA1847. Next base: position 42,801 of record JAUHZT010000010.1, on the reverse strand, counting down.
GGAACGCCAGCGGATGAACAGACACAGCCTCGAGCAAACCGGCGGTTGGCGCATAGCTGTTGCTCCAGAACAGAATGGACGTTGGCGTCAGCACCGCGGCCAGCACGCTGGATACAGTCGTTAGCGTTACCGAGTAGGCAACGTCGCCGCGTCCTAGCCAGGTCAGTAAATTGGATACGGCCCCGCCGGGGCAACAGGCCACCACGATCATGCCCAATGCCACGGAGGCCGGTACCTCGACGAGCAGCAGCACGACGTAAGTCAGCAGCGGCAAACCGACGAGTTGGGTAAGGAGCCCGCCAATAAACAGGCGTGGCGCATTTTTCAGCGCCAGGAAGTCCGCGACGCGCAGACCGAGCGCGACACCACCCATAATCAACATAATAGCGATCGCCAGACCGGCCTGTCCGACCGGTTCGAGCACGAGTTGCAGCTTGTCCAGATCGGCCAGTTCCACGCCGGCAGCATACGACATATTACGGCTGGCGGCGGCACAGCAAGCCCATTCGGGCCGCATGCTGTACAATTCGGCCAGCCAAATCTTGTCTTCCACCTACAGTCGAGAATAAACGTGAGCAATTTTGAGAAGCAGCTAGAAAAAGTCAGAACCGCCCCCGGTTTCATCGCCGCACTGGATCAAAGCGGTGGCAGCACGCCCAAGGCACTGGGCTTATACGGTGTATCTGAAAGTGCCTGGTCGAATGATGAGGAAATGTTCGACGTTGTGCACCAGATGCGCACGCGAATCATGACCTCCCCGGCATTCACAGGCGAGCGCATCCTCGGCGCCATTCTCTTCGAGAACACCATGGATCGCGAGGTTGAAGGCCAGCCGACCGCCTCCTACCTCTGGAATGTGAAAAACATCGCGCCGTTTCTTAAGGTCGACAAGGGTCTTGCCGACGAGGAACACGGCGTACAACTGATGAAGCCAATGCCGGACCTGGCCGAATTGCTGGGCAAGGCGAAGGCCAACGGCATTTTTGGCACCAAGATGCGTTCAGTCATCAAACAGGCGAATCCTGCCGGTATCGAGGCAGTCGTCAAACAGCAGTTCGAGATTGGTAAACAGATTGCCGCTGCCGGTTTTGTGCCGATCATTGAGCCCGAAGTCGACATCCATTGCCCCGACAAGGCCGAAGCGGAAGATATTCTGCACCGTCACCTGTTGCAGCATCTCGACGCGCTCGGACCGGATGAACTCGTTATGCTGAAGTTGACGCTGCCCGAGGAAGCCGGCCTGTATGCCGATTGTGCCGCGCACAAGAACGTAGTGCGGGTAGTTGCACTCTCGGGCGGTTACAGCCGGGAAGAAGCCAACCGTCGCCTGATCGCGAACAAGAACATGGTCGCGAGCTTTTCGCGAGCGCTTTCCGAGGGACTCTCGGCACAGCAAAGTGACGACGAGTTCAATGCAACACTCGATGCATCAATCAGCGAAATTTGCGCTGCATCCGCGACTTAGGTCTCTGCCACGGCTGAAGTGGCTACTGATGGCCTGTGTGGCGAGCGCCGGTTTTCCGGCGCTCGCTGTCGCTCACCACAGCCCGGCCCGGTTTCTTGAAGACCAGGTCGTCGCAATTCACGGGCAGGTTGTGGAACTCGATTGGAGTAACCCACACGTTTACCTGGCGCTCGAAGACGCCGATGGCGCCAGGTGGCTCTTCGAGGGCAACGCAACCTCCAACCTGCGCCGACTGGGCTGGACCCGGGACTCGCTGCAAGTCGGCGACACGGTAACAGTACGCGCTCATCCCGATCGGGATACACGCAAGAACCACGGCCGCATGCTGTCCGTCAGCGGCCCGGGCGAGCGGCTTCTGCAGGTCATGACGGGGGGCCAGAAAGCACCTTCCGAGTCCCGGCCAGTAACCCGCTCGCTGGACGGTATCTGGCGTGGTGACGGCGAACTCGCGTTCAAATTCCTGTTCGCGATTATCGATCACCCGCTCAAGGAGCGCGGCGCCGTATCGAAAATTGCCTATGACGAGTCGATGGACCCGATCGCCGAATGCATCACCTGGCCTACGCCGCGCATCGTTGCCTGGTCCGCGTTCTACCTGGCCGAAATTGAGGTCCGCGAAGACGTTGTGCTGATGCGCAACGAATTTAATCGACTCGAACGCGTCGTCTACATGGACGGCCGCGACCACCCCGCCGATGGCGCACGAAGCAGCCAGGGTCATTCCATTGGCCACTGGGACGGAGACACGCTCGTCGTCGATACGCGCCTGTTCAGCAGAAACCGCAGCCCGTACGCCGCCGGCATCCCTTCGGGCGAGAACAAGCACGTCGTCGAACGCTACACGCTGCGCCCTGACGGCAGCGCAATTGACATCGATATTCTTCTGCAAGACCCGGACTACCTCGCGAAGCCGTTTACGGCGCAACTCGTCTGGAACTATTCGCCCGAGCTTGAGTTCATTCCCTTCGACTGCGACCCGCAGTCGGCCAGTCGCTTCGCCGAGTAACGGTATCGGCTGGCCAGATAGGCCGGTGCACAACGACCGGGTGGCGCATTAACCCGCCGCAATCGAGAAGGTGCTAACCTTTTTCCTCGACCGCTCATCAAAGTTGCAATGGTCGCGAACCTCAAACCTCCGGTGCTGCCCACGCGCGCCGATTTTCACGCAGCGATATCCAGCAGAGCGGATCGGTGGTTTGCCGCGTGCCTGAAGATTACGCGCAGCCCGGAACTGGCCGAAGATGCCGTTCAGGATGCCCTGCTCAGCGCCTGGGACAAACGTGCCCAGTTCCAGGGCGGTGCAAGGCTCGACACCTGGATTCACCGCATCGCCGTGAACTCGGCGCTGCAGCTACTGCGCAAGCACAAGCCGGCAAGATTCGACTCGCTCGATTTTGACATTACGGACGAACAGGAATCTCCCGAGCAGGACCGCTACACCGATGAACTCGATGCAAGTCTTGGCGATGCTCTAACCCGGCTTTCCGATATTGAACGCGTTTGTTTCGTGCTCAAGCACATCGAACAGTGGCGGCTCGCCGAAATCGCCGCCGAACTCGGTAGCAGCACAGGCACGATCAAACAGGCCCTGTTTCGCGCCGTACGCAAGTTACGCGTGTGCATGCCGGACCTCCTGAAGGTGGAATCATGAATTTCGACAACGACGAATTACTACTGCTGTACTACTACAACGATGGACTCAGCCAAGCCGAACGCGCCAAAGTTGCCAGCGCACTTGCGGCGGATGAGTCGCTTGCCACGCGTTACGCGCGTATCAGCGAGGCGCTGAATCGACTGTCCGACGAGCCGGCCACAGCACTGCCCAGCGATCAGTTACAGCGCTTCCACGATACGATCGAGAACGCGGCAAACCGCAGCGCATCGGCTGAGCAGCGCCGGCCGCGGCGAACGTATATCTGGCCGTTCCTGCTGGGCGCCACGGCAACAGCCGCCATTGTGGCAGCCATTGGGTTCAGCTCCCTGCTAAACCCCGGGACCACGGATACCGGATTGCCACAAAGTGTCGATCTCACCCCGGCCGTCTATTCGACGCCTGCGAACAATCCAGCTGCTCTGCGGCGTGGTTTACAAGTCTACTTCCGCGACAGCCGTAGCGACCTGGCCAGGCTCTCGAACGAAACTGACGCGGAACGAACGGCCATGATCATGAGCCTGATCGAGCAGAACCGTCGCTACGAAAAGCTGGCCAGCCAGAATGCTTCACCCGATCTTGCGCGGGTGTTGCGCGCCTTCGAGCCCATTTTGCTACGCCTCGCGGCCGACGACATCAGCGCAGAAGATTCCGAACTGCTGCGCGCAAAACTGGGTTTCGAACTGAACGTCATGCTAACCAAACTCACACAAGAGGCATCAGAAAACACACAGTCAACAACACAGGAAACACGGACATGAATGCGTTCTTTAGAACTATCTCAATGATCACCTTGCTCGCCGTGGCAACTACAGCGAATGCACAGTCGAGCGACGATGACCAATTGAAACTTGCCGCCATGGAGGCACTGATCTCCGCGCCACCTGAGCGCGCGCTGCCGCTGGCACGCAAGGTTCTGGAGGGCACGCACAGCGACGAGCTGAAAGAACGCGCCTTGTTTGTGCTGAGCCAGATTGACAGCGCCGAGGCACAGGAGCTGCTGGTCGCAACCGCGAAGAATGCCCAAGGCGAGCTGCGCGAGGAAGCCATCCGGATGATCGGCATAAGCGGCAATCAGGACGCGCTGGCGCAGCTCGGCGCATTGTATTCCACGGGTGACCGGGACTTGCGCGACGCCGTGCTGGAAGCCTACCTGATCGCAGACGACAGGGAATCGGTTTTCACGCTCGCGGCAAATGCGCAGGACGAAGCCGAATTTGAGGCCGCCGTCGATATGCTTGGTGCGATGGGCGCGAAGGAGGAGCTGCGCCAGCTACGCGATCGCGCCGAGTACAGCGAACGCTGGATAGACGCTATCGCTATTTCCGGAGACATCGAGATCCTGCGGGAACTCGCAATGGACGGCAGTAACCTGGAACGGCAGGCACAGGCAATCGAAGCTATGGGGATAGTTGGCGGAGACGAAGTGGATAGTACGCTGGTTGATATCTACCGCGCCGCCACGAGTGAGAAAATTCGCGAAGCCGCACTCGACGGCATGCTGATCGCCGACAACGACGACGGCGTACTGGCGCTGTACCGATCGAGCACCAACGCCGCCGAGAAGAAAGAATTGCTGCAGTACCTGATCATGATGGACAGCGATGAGATCTGGAACATCATTGACGCTACGCTTGAGGGTACGGACTAATGCGCGCCATCGACAAAGCGGCCCGGATACTCGCGGTAGCATTGCTCCTGCTCGCCTACCCTTCAAGCAAGGCCGCAGAAATCGAGTTCACTGCCGACGGCTGGTACATGTGGGAGGTAAAAGCCGGTACACACGGGCGACAATCCTGTTGTTATAGCTGGAACGGCGGCATTGCCGCGGTGACAGGCTGTCAACTCGATGGCAGGCAACGCGGTTTTAGTATCGCTGACGACTGCAGTCTTAACTCGGACCGGTTGCGTGTTTACGTACAGATACAGTCGGGAACTGTGGGCAATATTCGCGCTCTGAGCGCCGGGTGTCCCGTGCAGGCGGACAGCGAGATCGCAGACCTCGGCGCCATCAACACAGACGCCAGCATCAACTGGCTCAACCAGCAGATCAAAGCCCGGCCGGGCCGCTCGTCAGACCTATTGGCGGCGGTCTCGATGCACGCAGATCCAGCGGCGTTCAGGAGCCTGACCGGCTTCGTGGAAGATCGCTCGATGGATCAGAATTTGCGCGAAGAGGCACTGTTCTGGCTTGCCCAATCCGACTCAAACCTCGCTTACGATTATCTCGAGCGCCTGCTAAGCCGACGCTAGTCAGCAACACAAGAGCCAGAGCGCTTACTCGACCTTTTCTGCCGCGGACTTGATTCGGTGCGCGTAGCGCAGGGTGACAAAGTTGATCAGTGACATGAGAATCGCAATCTCGAAAAGATCGTAGGCGACAGATACGCCGATAAGGCCGGTATTCCAGATGCTGGCCGCTGTGGCCGTACCGGAAACCGTACCCTTGCTCTTTAAAATTGCGCCGCCACCGATAAAACCTATGCCGGTGATCAGGCCCGCAAGAATCCGCGCTTGCGCATCACCGGATTCCAGAACTGACAGGCCGATTAACATGTAGCCGCAGGCTGCAACGGCGACGAGAGGAAAAGTACGCAAACCTGCGCCGCGACTCGACTTCTCACGGTCCCAGGCAACTGGCAGAGCCAGCAAGAAAGCGATCCCGAGGTGCGCAAGATTATTGAGCACCTCGGGTAGCTGGATACTCAGATTGTTCACGCGTGCTACTCCGCCGTCGCGCAAACAAACCTAGCCATTCTCATCGCCCCGGATCAGTTCTTCAGATCATCGGCCATTTCTTTGGCCTTGTCTTCAGCCTCTTCGGCCATTTCTTTGGCTTTTGCTTCTGCGTCTCCTGCCATTTCCTTGGCTTTGTCACCGGCATCGCCGGCCATATCTTTGGCACGTTCGCCCGCATCATTCGCCATGTCTTTGGCGCTATCGACCATATCGCCGGCCTTATCCTTGGCCGCACCAGCCGCATCTTCGATGCTCTCGCCCATTTCGCCGGCCTTGTCCTGCACCGCTTCTACAGCTTCGTCCATCGCCTCACCGGCGCGTTCAGCCGTACCATCGTTCTTTTCGCAGGCAACCAGAACAAACATTGCCGCAATCAACATCGTGATCAGACGCATAAAACTACCCCTTAATTTGTGTGAGTCGAGCATTGAACCCTAGCATGACGATTGCGCTACCGACACTATTGCCTTATCGAAAGCAACAAGAACGCCTAGTCTGCCATCGTTGTCACCGGCTTATCTTCTACCGGTGTTCTCAAAATAACCTCCCGGTGCGGGAATGGAATTTTGATATCGTGTTCCTTAAAGGTGTCCCATAACGCCAGCAACACCTGCCCGCGGATATTTGTCAGGCCTTTCTGTGGATCGTCGATCCAGAAGCGCAGGACGAAGTTGAGCGACGAATCGCCAAACTCCTTCATCCAGCACACCGGCAGCTTTCCGGAATTATCCACCCGGCTGACCTTGGAGGCGGCATCGATAGCCAGGCGCGTAACTTCGTGCGGATCGGAGTCGTAGGCAACACCAAAAAAGACGTCGAGGCGCACGTAACGATCCGAGAAAGACCAGTTGATGACTTCGTGCGTAATGAAGTCTTCGTTTGGAATCAGGTATTCGCGGCCATCCCGGGTAACAACGGAGACGAAACGTGCCCGCAGCTCACGGATCCAGCCGAAGGTTTCGCCGAGTGTGATCGTATCTCCGGGTTTGATCGACTGGTCCATCAGAATAATGATGCCCGAAATAAAATTCGAGACGACCTTCTGCAAACCAAAACCAAGGCCGACACCGACGGCACCGGAGAGAATGGTTAGCGCCGTCAGGTTAATGCTCAGGGTCGACAGGCCAATCGTGAACGCCAGCACGATCAGGATAATGCGTACAATTTTGCCGATCAGAACCCGCAGCGATGGCGTCAGCTCGTCAATTCGATTAATGCGCCGTTCCGCAAAACCACCGAGCACGGCCGACAACCAGAGCACTACGCCAAACAGGATGATGCCGCGGCTGATGAATGCCAGCGTGTACTTGTCGCCGAAGCCGACCGTCGTCGTTTCGAGATAAGTCGAAAACTCATCCTTGATGCCGAAGATCGTCGCCGCAACGTAAATCCACGCAACCCAGGCAAAAATGCGGCCAACCAGCCGGCTGCGAATGGCCTGCGACACAACGGTCACCAGCAACCAGGCCCCGGACAGGAGCATAAAGCTGAAGATCAGGTAATTGCGACTGGGCCAGCCAATGGCATCGGTAAGCACGTAAGCAATGCCGAGAAAGAGGGCGAAAAACAGCCACTCCATTCTCCGCATGAACGCGACGATGAAGCGCAACAGACCCGGCATGCCCTTGATCAGCCGGGCACGTGCCTCCAGCTTGGGCTCAACCCGCAGCGACAGGAACCAGGCGGGCGCAAACATGGCGGCAATAATGGCTAGCTGGTACAGCATTGACGCATCGCCGAGCTGGCCTATCGCGAAATCGCGTAGTTCGTATAGGTAAACGTCGAGCTTATCGATAAAACTGTTTTCCAATGCCTGGGTACTCTGCTGCGTCGATCAAATCCCTGAGTTCCGGGGGATTGTACCATCGGCTGATTTTCGACGGCTGTTTTAGAGATGCTATGGTGAACTGCCTTCGCAAGGAGACTCATCGCATGTCAGCTTCGAATGCAAATAAAAATCCGGCGCCGGACTTTTCCGGGTTGTCCGCACTGATTCTCAACTGCACCCTCAAGCCGCAGGGGCAGACATCAAACACAGAAGCTCTGCTCAGGGTTGCCACGGCCATCATGGAAAAAAATGGCGTCACCACCGAGATTGTCCGACCGGTCGATATTGACTTGCCGCCCGGCGTCTACCCGGACATGACTGAACATGGCTTTGACTCGGACGGCTGGCCGGCACTGCGCGCGAAAGTCCTGGCCGCCGACATTTTGCTACTTGGAACGCCCATCTGGCTCGGCGAAGAGAGCTCGGTCTGTCGGCGTGTGATCGAGCGACTGTACGGCGAGTCGGGCAAGCTGAACGACAAGGGACAATACATTTACTATGGCCGCGTGGCCGGCTGCGTAGTGACCGGCAACGAGGATGGCATCAAGCATTGCGCGATGACCTGCCTGTACGCGCTACAGCACCTCGGCTACACGATCCCGCCACAAGCCGATGCTGGCTGGATCGGCGCTGCCGGCCCCGGCCCGTCTTACGCCGATGAGGGCTCCGGTGGCCCGGAAAACGACTTCACCCAGCGTAATACAACGTTCATGACCTGGAACCTGATGCACATGGCACGCATCCTGCGTGACGCAGGCGGGTTCCCGGCACACGGTAACCAACGCAGCGAGTGGGACGCAGGCTGCCGTTTTGACCATCCGAACCCCGACTATCGCTAGGCGCCGGGCTTACTTGCCGAGCACCGAAATATGCTCATGAATATGCTCGGCGCGCTCTGCCTCATCGAGTAGCGCGATCGCATAGTCCTCCATGCTGATCCGGCTGCGGCCGCGTGCATCGTACGCGAGACGCTTGCCGGCCAGTTGATATGCGCCCGTGCGGCGCCCGGGCTTGAACGACTTCGGTGGGCTGACATAGGTCCAGGGAACATCGTCAACAGTGGCAAGATAAGCAAGTGCCAGGCGATGGCCGGCGATTTCGCGCCGCAATTCGCGCGGAATAAAGAGTCGAAGAAGTCGCGGAATACTCTCCGCGTAGGTCACACCCGGGCGCACCTCGAGGCTGCCTGCACCGCCCACGATCAGCAAACGGGTCTGACTGTCCGGCGCGGCGCGCAAAACTTCCACGAGTTGCTCAACCGCCACCCGGTGCACCGTGCTGGCAGGGTTGTCGGACCCATCTATGCTGCCGCGCACCGACAGGATGACGACATCAGCGCCCGCCGTTATGCGGGCAACACTGTCCGCGTCAACGATATCGCCTTCGACGATCTGAAGATTGCGTCGGCCGCCGACGATCCGGCTAGTGTCGCGGGTCACCGCGGTTACGCGATGATTACGGCGCAGCGCTTCATTGAGGAGCCGCGTTCCGGCGGCGCCGGAGGCACCGTAAATGACAACGTCGAGCGGCTGATCGGGAAGTTCGGCATGCGCCAGCAACGGCAGGTACAGGCACAGCAGCAAGACGCTGCCAGGACTGACTCGCCTGATGAGTCGGCGGCTGGCTCGCAGGCCTTCAAGAAGCATGCTTAGCCAGCATTCACTCGCTTGATATCCGCGCCAAGTCCGGCCAGCTTGCGCTCGAGATTCTCATAGCCACGATCGAGGTGATAAATGCGGTTGACCATTGTTGTGCCTTCGGCAGCCAGTCCCGCCAGCACCAGGCTGGCGCTGGCGCGCAAGTCCGTGGCCATTACGCTGGCGCCGCTGAGTGCACCGCGATTTCCGCGAACGATGGCAACCTGTGCCATCGGGGTAATGTTTGCGCCAAGGCGGACAAGCTCCTGAACATGCATGAAGCGGTTCTCGAAGATGCCTTCGGTGATCACCGATGTACCTTCGGCCTGCGTCATCAGGGCCATAAACTGCGCTTGCAGATCGGTCGGAAAAGCAGGGTACGGTGCCGTGGTGACGTCCGTACCCTTCCAGCTCTGTGCTTCTTCGACCGTGATCGAGTCCTGGTCGGCATGCACGTCAAAGCCGCTTTCCCGAAGTTTGTCGATCAGTGACTGCAGGTGCGCTGGCTCGCATCGGGCGACCCGCACGCTGCCGCCGGTGATGGCGCCCGCAATCAATAGCGTGCCCGCCTCGATCCGGTCCGCCACGATCGAATGCCGTCCCGGTTGCAGCTCGTCCACACCCTCAATCGTGATGACACTGCTGCCAGCGCCCTCGATCTTTGCGCCCATCGTTTGCAGATAGTGCACGAGATCAACAACTTCAGGTTCCTTTGCCGCATTCTCGATGACCGTGGTACCGCGAGCGAGGGTAGCCGCCATCAGGGCGTTTTCGGTGCCGCCGACAGTCACCTTGTCGAACAGGATGCGGTCGCCGACCAGCCGCTTTGCCTTTGCGATTACGTAGCCTGCTTCTATCTCTATCTCGGCGCCAAGGCGTTGCATCGTCTCAACGTGCAGGTCGACAGGCCGCGAACCAATGGCGCAACCGCCCGGCAAACTGACCCGCGCTTGCCCGTAGCGCGCCAGCAACGGTCCCAGGCACAGGATGCTCGCACGCATCTTGCGTACGAGGTCGTAGGGCGCCTCCGGGGTCGACGGCGGGGCCACGCGAATTCGCATGCTGTTGCCGTTGCGGCTCGACTCGCAATTTAGTGCGGCCAGTAGCTGCTCGGTCGAAACGATATCGCGAAGCTGTGGCACATTGTCGAAATGGTGTTCGCCATCGGCGAGCAAAGCCGAGAAAAGAACCGGCAGCGCCGCATTCTTTGAACCGCTGACATCAACCGAGCCGCTTAACTTCCGGCCACCCGTAACCGCTATGGATTCCAAATCGTCTACTCCAAGAACCTGAGGACTGTTGCGTTGACGACCATGCTGCATGCCCGGTATGGCAAAGCAGCGTTCATGCTATGGCGAATTGTGGCACCGGCCGTTTGAGACCGGGGCAATGTAAATCATGTGGAAAACAAAGCCAAATGCTGCGGTCTCCGGCCTTGCCAGTCAGGAGCCCACATGCTCGAGCGCGTGCCGCAAGCGGCCGGCAGCGAGCTCGAGCCTGCGGCGCGCCTCCCCGGCATCGAGACCAAGTTTCTGGCTAACGATGGCGACCTTGAGATCGCCCGAAGACGCCTGGAGCAGAGTGCCCGCCTCGCTGGCCGACAGGCCGGTGACACGAACAATGATGCGCACCGCCCGCTCCCGCAGCTTCCTGTTTGACGCGCGCAGGTCCACCATCAGGTTGCCGTAGGTCTTGCCAAGCCGGACCATGGCGCCGGTACTCAGCATATTCAGCACCATCTTGGTTGCCGTACCGGCTTTCATCCGGGTTGAACCCGAAAGAATCTCCGGACCCACCACCACCGTGATCGCAATCGCGGCGGCAGCACCCACCGGGCTCCCCGGGTTGCAACTGAATCCGACGGTACCGGCAGCGCATTCCCGGGCGTAATCAAGCGCGCCCAGCACGTACGGCGTGGTGCCGCTCGCGGCGATGCCAACGACCACGTCTTTACCCGACAGCCCGATACCCTGCAGATCCTGCCGCCCGGCCTCGCGCGAATCCTCAGCGCCCTCGATGGCCTCGGTCAGCGCGCGCTCGCCGCCGGCGATCAGGCCCACAACCTGGCCCGGATCAGCGTTGAACGTGGGCGGACATTCGGCCGCATCCAGCACGCCGAGGCGACCGGAAGTACCCGCGCCCACGTACACAAGGCGTCCTCCGCCGGCCATGCGCGTTGCGATAAGATCGATAGCGTTCGCGATCTGCAGCTCTTGTGCCGCGACGGCTGCCGCGAGTTGCGCGTCTTCACGGTTCACCGCGCGTACAAACTCGAGACTCGACATGCGATCAAGTTCTGTCGTCGCCGGGTTAACAGATTCCGTGGTGAGTTCTTCAGACATCGATTGCCCCATTGCCCGCATGCTCGCGCCGGCCACCGTCTACCCAGGTACGGCATACCTGCAAGCCAGCATCGAGCTCGACCAGATTGGCGCGGTAACCGGGACGAATAAAACCAAGCTGATCCGCAACGCCCAGCGCTGCGGCTGGGTAACACGAGGCCATGCGCAGCGCTTCGTATAAGTCTATGTCGGCAAACTGTGCCGCATTGCGCACTGCGTCTATCAAGCCGATATCCGCACCGGCAAGCGTGCCATCCGCAGTAACGCAGCGTCCGTCCCCGGCAAGCACCTCCTCGCCAAACAGCATGAACTGCCCGATATCCGAGCCGACGGTTGGCATTGCATCGCTAACCAGCACGAGTTTACCGCGCGCCTTGGCGGCCACCGCAACGGCAAAAACCGCCGGATGAACGTGAAAGCCGTCCGCAATAATGCCGGCAAAACTGTCCTTGTCCGCGAGCGCCGCGCCGACCATGCCGGGTGCCCGGCTCTGCATGCCGCTCATCGCATTAAACAAGTGTGTAAACCCTGCCAGCCCTTCGTCCAGCGCTGCACAGGTCTGTTCGTAACTCGCGTCACTGTGTCCGCCACACACGATGACGCCCGCCTCGGTAAGGCGCGCCAGCGCGCCGGCCGGCAGCGTTTCTGGCGCTACGGTAAGCAGGGTAGGTCCGGCAGCAAACGCGCACAGTCGGGCGAACGCCTTTTCATCGAGCGGTCGCATCCTGCCGGCGTCGTGCACACCGCGGCGCTGCGGGTTCAGGTGCGGCCCCTCAAGGTGGATGCCGATAACCCCGGCCAGCTTCTCGTCCATTGCCTGCGCGACCGTCGCGATTGCCGTCTCCATGACGTCGTCGTCGTCGGTGATCAGCGTTGGCAGGAAAGACGTTGTACCGAAGCGCCGGTGCGCGTCGGCGATTGTGCGCAATGCGGCAATTGTCGGTTCTGCATTGAACAGAACACCGCCACCGCCGTTAACCTGCAGGTCGATGAGTCCGGGCGCAAGTAGATGCCCACCCAGATCCACAACCTCGTCGCAAGGCACAGCTTCGTCAGCCGCGATGATCGCGGCAATCTGCGCTCCGTCCAGCAGCACGTCATGCGCGTCGCGCAGCGCGTCGCCGTCGAACAGGCGACAATTGATCAGTCGTTGTTTCATGCTTGCAGTATCAGGTAATAGAAACAATCTTGCCCGGGTTAAGAATATTGTTGGGGTCGAGCGTGCGTTTGAGTTTTTCCATCAACGCGATTTCAGCGTCACTGCGCGTCACGTGCAAATAGGCACGCTTCTCGATGCCAATCCCGTGTTCCGCCGAAATGGCGCCGTTGAACGGTCGCAGCTCGTCGTAGACAATTTCCTCAACGGTACGCACCTGCTCCGCACTGTGGTCCGCGAGTTGCACGCTGACATGCAGGTTATTGTCGCCAAGATGGCCAAAACCCACGACCTCGCTGTTGCTCACTCGTTGCGGAATTTTCCGGACCAGCGCCTCGAGGTATTTGCCGGCATCCGCACTCCGCAGGCTGACGTCGAAGTTATGTGCCTGTTTCAGCACGGGCTCAACCTCGTCGCGTATCGCCCAGATATCGGCCTGTTCCCGGTCTGACTTGGCCATCACACCGTCAACGATCAATTCCTCATCAATAAGCGTTTCGAGCAAAGCTTCAAATGCTGACTGATCATGCGCCGTGTCCGTACCCATGGATTCGATCAGAACATAACAACAGGCGCCCGGCTCGATCGGCGCGGGCAGCCGGCCGCGTGGTACCACGGCTCGCTCGTAAAAGCTGTTCCACATTACTTCGAAACCTGTCAGCGTGCCTGGCAGCGCGCCCTGCGCAACGGCCAGCATCTCGACAACTTTCTCGAAGGAGTCTGCTGCGAGCAAGGCTACGTGCTGCGTCGTGGGTTTTGATGCCAGTCGAAAAACCACCCGCGTAACGATACCGAGCACCCCTTCGCTGCCGACAAACATCTGCTTGAGATCAAAGCCCGAGTTGTTCTTGATAAAGCGATTCATTGACGTGAGTACCGTGCCGTCGGCGAGCACCACCTCCAGCCCGAGCACTGAATCGCGTGTCATGCCGTAGCGAATCACCTTGGTGCCGCCGGCATTGGTCGAAACAATGCCGCCGAGCGTGCAATTGCTGCGCGCACCAATATCCAGTGGAAAATACAGGCCCGCCGCCGCCGCCGCTTCCTGCGCCGCCTGCATGGTCATACCTGCTTGTGCGGTGAGTGTACGTTCGGCAACATCAAGCTGCTCAATTTCATTCATACGCGCGAGCGACAACACGATGTCATCATCGCTGGTCGCGCAGCCCTGCACGAGGTTGGTTGTTCCGCCGAAGGGCACGACCGGCTGTCGCAACTGATTGCACAGCTTGAGGACCGCCGCGACCTGTTCCGTGCTGCGCGGAAACACGATAGCCCGTGCCCGGCATTCGCTGTGTGTCTCCCAGGGAAACTCGTAGGCCGCCACGGCGGCGCCCGTCAGGATATCGCCCTTGCCCAGAATATTTGCGAGTTGTTGCAGAACATCGTTATTCATAACTACTGGCCTTGAAGGAGTACGGCACTAAGCGCGAGGCTTGGCACCTTTTGTCGGTTTACGCCTGGCCGGCTTGCTTCTTGCTTTACCCTTGCTCGGCGCCCTGGCCTTGTGCTTTGCACCGCTCTTATTGCGGCCCGGCTTGCTGCCCGTCGCCGGCGATTCGTCCGCGAGCCTTCTGATCTTCAGGGCCTCTCCACAAACGCGCACTTTCTTGAGATCCATAAAAATATCTTTGGGCATGCCTTTTGGCAGGTCCACAAGGCTGTAGTCCGTTTCAATTTCGATATGGCCAATGTGGTTGCCATCAAGGCCCGCCTCGTTGGCAATTGCACCCACAATATTGCCTGGCTTCACACCGTGAGTATGCCCGACTTCAATACGAAAACGCTCCATGTGTGCCTCTGGCACCGAGTCCTGCCGTCGGCGTTTACCCTGCGTGGGCCTGTCCTTAGAATTCTGCCGGCCGGGTTTGCCCTCGCTACGCCGTCCTGCCCGCTCTTTCTCGGGGCTAAGAAGCATCGGCTTGTCACCAATTACCATTTGCGCGAGTGCGGCTGCAATATCCACCGCAGGCACATCATGCTCCTGTCGATACTGCTCAACGAGCCCCTGCATGAAGGCGAGTTCTCCAGCCGCCAGCGTATCGCTGATCTTCTGCTTGAAGTTTGCGATGCGTTGATTATTGACGGTCTCGGTGCTCGGTAACTGGAGCTGCTCGATCTTTTGCCGGGTTGCTTTCTCAATGGCGTATAACATGCGTCGCTCGCGCGGCGCTACAAACAGAATGGCCTCGCCACTGCGGCCTGCCCGCCCAGTTCGTCCGATGCGATGGATATAGGCTTCGGTGTCGTAGGGAATATCGTAATTAATGACATGACTGATGCGATCGACATCGAGACCGCGCGCGGCAACGTCGGTCGCAACGAGAATGTCGAGCTTGCCATTCTTCAGGCGCTCCACCATTTGCTCGCGCTGGCTTTGCGCCATATCGCCGTTCATTGCAGCCGCCGCATAGCCTCGCGCTTCCAGCCGCTCAGCCAATTCCACGGTTGCCGTCTTGGTGCGCACGAACATCAGGATGGCATCAAAGGGCTCAACCTCGAGAATGCGGGTCAGCGCATCGAGCTTATGCAACCCGCTGACTTGCCAGAAACGCTGGCGAATCGTTTCCGCTGTCGCCGTACGCGCCTTGATGGAGATCTCGACGGGCTTGTTCAGGTGACGCCGCGCGATGCGTTCGATTTCCCTGGGCATGGTGGCCGAGAACAGCGCCATCTGCCGGCCGCTCGGCGTCTGCTCAAGAATCCACTCGACCTCGTCGATAAAGCCCATGCGCAGCATTTCATCGGCCTCATCCAGCACGAGTGCCTGCAAACCGCCCAGCTTGAGCGTGCCTTTGCGCATGTGATCCATGATCCGGCCCGGTGTACCGACAACAACCTGCACACCGCGCTTTAGCTGCCGGATCTGGCCCGTATAATCCTGGCCGCCATAGATAGGCAGCACATGAAAGCCTTTCATATGCGTCGCGTAGCGTTGAAAAGCCTCCGCGACCTGGATTGCGAGTTCACGCGTCGGCGCCAGCGTCATTACCTGCACATTGCGGTTGTTTACGTCGACGCGTGACAACAAAGGCAGCGCAAAAGCGGCCGTTTTGCCTGTGCCCGTCGGTGCATGACCCAGCAGGTCGAGGCCCTCCAGCAAAGGGGGAATTGCCTGCGTCTGGATCGGCGTCGGTGTTTCGTAGCCAATCTCGTCCAGCGCCTGCAACAGGGGTGGGGCCAGCTTCAAGCTGCGAAATCGAACCGTTTCGGGCTCGCTGGGAGTGGATACTTTGCTGGTCATTGGCTGGTCCTGGCGGCGGGGTCCCGGCGAAGAAACGACCGGCGGATGGCCGCATCATACGCTGCTGCCGCTTAGCTTGCAGGTCGCCAGCAAATGCAGGATTGCCCCGCTGGGCGCGGCGCGCTTGATGCCGCGACCCGCACGCGTGCTACAGCTCGTTGACGATGAGTCGCGCCAGGCGCTCCTGCAGACGAACCAGGCGACTGCGTTCATGCCAGGTACGCAGGGTGACCGGTTCGGCATGTGCGCAATCGGCGTCGAACTGTGCCACGAGCTCGGTCGCTACCGTGGGTGAATAAATAACGGCACAACACTCTTCGTCCTTGCCCAGCGAACGATGATTGAAGTTCGCCGAACCTACGCAGGCGAGAAGATTGTCCACGACAATTATTTTCGAGTGCAACATGGTCTTCTGGTATTCCCATACCTCGACACCGCTTTTGAGCAATGGGCCAACCGACGGGTAGCCCGCCAGTTGCGGCAGGCGCATATCGCAATGTTCACCAGGATACATGAGCCGTACGTCGACACCGCGTGTCGACTTGGCGCTCAACATGTCGCGCAGCGTTCTATCCGGCACAAAATAAGGCGTCACGATATGCAGTGAATGACGGGCAATGGTGACAAGAGCCCGCAATAAACTCGCCGTTGCGGTCCAGCCAATCGTCGAGGCTGCCTGCACTATCTGCACCGGCACGCCGCCAGGCGCAGGCTGCGTCTGATCGGGTACGTGATCCCATTCCCAGTCGCCAGCTTCGTTCCAGTTGTCGAGAAATGCCGCTTTGAGACCGGCTACGGCAGGCCCCGCAAATCGAAAGTGGGTTTCCCGCCAGTTCGATGGGCCTTCGGCGTCGCCCGACCATTCATCCGCGATACCCACGCCGCCCGTAAATCCGATGCGGTTGTCGACCACCAGTATTTTACGATGGGTACGGTTGTCGTTTAACCAGAAGCGCCAGCGTGCGAGCGGTCGAAACCAGCGCACGACGACGCCGCTCTCACGCATGCTCGCGATGGTCGCATCGTCTACGTTTTTGCTGCCGAAGGCATCGATCAGCAGATTGACCGACACGCCTTGCCGGGCCTTCGACGAGAGCGCCGCTGCGAAATCCCGGGCTGTCGCACCATCCCAGTAAACATAGGTCAGCAGGTCGACTCGCTCGCGCGCCAACGCGATGGCACGCAGCATTGCCGGGAAAATCTCGGCCCCGTTCTGCAAAATGTCGACCTGGTTGCCATCGCTTGCTGGCACACCCAGCGCCGCCTCGAGCGCGCTGCGGTGTTCGGCGAGCAAGTCGCCTGTTGGTGCCTGCCGCAGGTCCGTCAGATTGACCTTCGGATACGTCCCGCTCGCACAGGCACGCTGTTTACTACTGCCCTTCACGCCCACGCTGCAGGAGATCGCCTGCGACCGATGCGGAATTGCCCAGTACGCCACCGACCAGGAAGCTTGTCGCCATGCTGGCGGCCGTCCGCTCAAAGACCCGCGCTGTCCCCTTGCGCAATGCGCCGGTAGACTCACTCGTCTCGCCGCCGCGCTTGTGTTGCCCTTTATTGCCTGCAAGAAAGCCGACGCCAAAGGCAAGCGCCAGTCCCAGCGGCGATGCAATGCGCTTTTTCGCAATGTCTACCGTACGGTCTGCGTGGCGCTGGAACTCGAGGCGTTTGTAGCGTGCCGCGCGCGCCTTCAGGTCGGCTTGCCGTTCGAGTTTTGCAAGGCTCATTGCGTCTCCTCCTGCGCCGCAGGCGTAAGCTCTTTCAATAACTGGCTCGTCCTCGAGAAACCGATCTTCTGGTCCAGGCTGGCGTGCCAGACATGCAGTGCACCCGCAAGCAGCAGGTTTAATGCCGCTGCCGCCAGCATGGTCACGGTGATACTGACACCCGCGCCGACAGCCCAGAATCCCAGCAGGCATTCGACGATCACCAGAGTCAGCAACAGAAAGGCCGCGCTGAGCGACCGCAGGAATGCGCTGCTGATGGTGGTCTGCACACTCAATCGCGCCTCGGCGGCCGCCGTGGCGGCTATGAGGCTGATCTGGCTGGATGCAGCCCCTGCCGCCGCCTGTAACTCGGCCTTTAATGACGCCAGCTCGGCCGGTGCGCGATCGGTGTCGTTTGCAGACACCGCATCATGCGCATCGGGCGCACTGGCGTGCCGCATTGTCGGTTTCGCCGGCCTCATTACTGGCGCAACAATCGAGCGGCGATCAGTCCGGCGGCGAATGCGATACCGGCTGCGGCGAGCGGATTCTCTTTCGTGTAGCTACGCACCTGCGCAATGACGTCTTCCGTGCCCTGCATGGCTTCCTGCTTTTTCTCCTGCAACTGCTCCGCGCCACTATTGACGGTGTGCCGCAAACGCGTTTCGGCGACGGCTGCTTTCTCAGCCACTTTGTCGACCGCCTCGTGCGCCGCTTCGCTGGCCTTCTCGGTGGTTGGCGAGTTCTTGCGGGCCGTTTTGGCGTTGGCGGATCGTTTACTGTTCGCTGCTAATTCGCTTTGTGCTTCCATTGGTTGGTCCTCCTGTTATCTGAACGAGCGGTTCTTTAGTCGCAACCGCATTGAAGTCTCAATAAGTACTAAGCAAGACGCATGCCAAGACGCGTTTGGCGCTAACAGCCGCCTGCAGCGGCGAGGCCTTTGGCAAAATCGGGAAGATTTGCACGTGTGTGTAGATATTGCAGACGAGCAGACTGCTTCGCGCCAACAGCGCACGCACGCTACTTTGCCAGCAGGCGGGCCACCGGCTGCGTAGCCGGAATGTTTGACAAAATTATTCGGCTGCTCGCGATTATGGGCACAGCGACCAGGGCACCCACGAAGCCCCACATATAGGTCCAGAAAATTACCGCAATAAAAATAACCAGCGGATTGAGGTCCAGGCGATGGCCCACGAGGATTGGCGTAACCAGTTGTCCTTCGATGATAGTCAGCAACAGGTACAGCAGCGGCACCATTGCCGCCTGCGCGAGCGTGTCGAAACTGACGATTGCGACAGCCGACATGACAACCGTCATCGTAACGGCGCCCAGGTAAGGTACGAAATTGGCAAAGGCAACGACGCCGCCCCACATCCAGTAGTTCGGCACATCAAGCTGGTAAAAGATAAAACCGGCGACAACGCCGAGCACTATGTTGATCAGCGTAATTGTGCCAAGGAATCGGGAGATCTGTACCTGCAACTGGCGACCAATGCGCAGCAGCCGCCGGCGTTCCCCGAAGGTTCGCCCCAGATTCGCGATACGCTGTTCGAGTTGTTCGCTGTAGGTCAGAAGAAAGAAAGTCAGGAATATTGTGACCACGAGCAGGGTTGCAAAGTAACTTGCCTGGTCGAGCAGGCTGCTCACAGCACTCTGCTCTTCAACACGCACTTTTGTCGATGCCGGCTCATCATCGACATCGGCCAGCTTCTCCACCTCGCTGGCCGCCGCTTCAATCTTGGCCATCGGCTCGCTAACCGGTTCCAGTTTGGCCTGGACCGAAGGGACCAGCACAGGCAACTCTTCAAGCCACTTCGCGGCCGGCCCGGCCGAAAGATAAGCGAGAAACGCCAGCAAGCCAAACAAGGTCAGCACACTCACGGCTGCCGCGGCGAACCGGGGCAGGCCGGTCCTGCACATTGCCGACATGACAGGCAGCAGCAACAGAAAAAAGAACATTGCGAGGGCGAATGGAATAAACAGCGGCGCCGCCAGTTTGAGCGCTGCGATTGCTGCAATGAAAATCAGGACATGCATGTAACTGGCTCCAGCAGATTGAGTGCGGCGCCGTCATCAAATGCCGACGCCGCACTCGTTTTCTTCCTGGCAAATTCGCAGCCGGTGCTGCGACTTCGCCCGTGGCCTATATTCGGGGTCGACGCCCCATCAGGAAGAACACCAGCGCCAGTACGAGGCCTACCACGAAGAGTATCCAGGCGATGTTGGTTGCCGCGCCTGCGATACCGGAAAAACCGAGCAGTGCCGCGATAATGCCTATAATAAGAAATGTAACCGCCCAACTAATCATTTGTCGTCTCCTCTTTGGTTTATTGTCGGAAGTACTCTTGCAACTAGCATGCCAGCCCTGAGATCGCCGCCAGCCGCGCCTCTTGCAGCCAATGGCGAAGCGTTTCGGCGCTAATTTTTCAAAGCGATGGCAATTCCTACACGCGGCGCCGGCATTTGATCGCTCGACAGCGGCGGAACGCCGCGACTGCAAAGGCTGCCGCGCCTGGGCCGCAAATTGCGCGCCAGCGCCGCGTTTTTGCTATCATCCGCGCGCCCGGACCACAGTCCGGACCCTGCTGCCGGGCGGGCGGCGGCCTGAATCACCACGTGCCAGCCCGCCTGAAGGCCGGCAGCCCCACTTATCTACTCGGTACAGACTCTTGATTACTACGGCAAATCTGTCGATTCAGTTCGGCGCTAAACCCCTGTTTGAAAACATCTCGGCGAGCTTCGGCAATGGCCATCGCTACGGGCTTATCGGCGCGAATGGCTGCGGCAAGTCAACGCTGATGAAAATCCTTGCCGGCGACCTCGAACCCACTTCCGGCAATGTTTCCACCGACCCGAACGCACGCGTCGGTCAGCTCAACCAGGACCAGTTTGCCTACGAAAAATACCGCGTACTCGATACCGTCATGATGGGTTACGAACGCCTGTGGACGGTCATGCAGGAGCGAGACCGACTGTATTCGCTGCCTGAAATGAGTGATGAAGAAGGCATGCGGGTCGCCGACCTGGAGGTCGAATTCGCTGAACTCGACGGCTATTCGGCGGAGTCGCGCGCCGGTGAATTGCTCGAAGGCATCGGCATACCCGTGGAGCAGCACAATGACCCGATGAGCGAGATCGCGCCGGGCTGGAAGCTTCGCGTGCTGCTCGCGCAGGCCTTGTTTTCCGATCCCGACGTCCTGCTGCTTGACGAGCCGACCAACAACCTGGACATCAACACCATTCGCTGGCTCGAAGAATTTCTCGACGCCAGCAAGTCGACCATGATCATCATCTCGCATGACCGCCACTTCCTGAACAGCGTCTGTACGCACATGGCGGATCTCGACTACGGCAAGTTGCAGATATTCCCGGGTAACTACGACGAATACATGACCGCTGCGACGCAGGCACGCGAGCGAGTCCATGCAGAGAACGCGAAGAAGAAAGTGAAGATGGCTGAGCTGCAAAGCTTCGTTAGCCGTTTCTCGGCGAACGCATCGAAAGCCCGCCAAGCAACCTCACGGGCACGGCAGCTCGAAAAGATCGAACTTGAGAAGATCGAACCGTCCAGCCGCGTCAGCCCGTTCATCCGCTTTGAGCAGGAAAAGCCCTTGCGTCGTTTTGCACTCGAAGCGACTGGCATCAGCAAGGGTTTTGATGAAGGTCCGCTGTTCGAGAACCTGAACCTTACAATTGAAGCAGGCTCACGGGTTGCGATCCTCGGGCAAAACGGTATCGGCAAGACCACCCTGCTGCGCAGCCTTATCCAGGATATCGAAGTGGACAGCGGCGAAATCAAATGGGCGGAGAATGCCAGGCTGGGTTATTTCGCGCAGGACAATGCGGCCGAGTTTGAGCAGGACATGAGCCTGTTCGACTGGATCACGCAATGGCAGCCCAAAGGGGCCGATGAGCAACTGCTGCGAGCGACGCTCGGACGCATGCTATTCTCCCGCGATGACAGCGAAAAATCCGTCAAGGTGGTATCGGGCGGCGAGCAGCGCCGACTGATGTTCGGCAAGATCATCCTGCAATCACCCAACGTGATCGTCATGGACGAGCCAACCAATCACCTCGACATGGAATCCATCGAAGCGCTGAACCTTGCGCTTGAGAATTACGCGGGCACCTTGCTTTTTGTCAGCCACGACCGTGATTTCGTATCGTCACTGGCAACCCGCATTATTGAAATTACGCCGAACGGGGTGGTCGACTACACCGGCACTTACGATGAGTACCTGCGTTCGCAACTCGAAGATTCGAAATACCGCGTCGCCTGACACGGCACGTAAAACGCACTAATGCGGTTATTCACCGGGTTTGTACCGGTGGACAGCCCGCCTGTCGACATCCTCACGGTAAAAAGCGACATCCTTGAACGCATGGTCCACGTAGCGTTGCGCCTGGTCGTCGAAATGCGGTGATTGCGGATCGCCACTTTGCCCGCCCGCAAGCAGGGACCGGGCCGTAACGCGCTCGCCAAACTCCACGACCGCAACGAAACTGTTGCCACGGTAGCCGTAGAGCTTGCGGGTACCGGGGAACGTCCTGGCACCGAACGCGGCTAGCGCGCCCCAGTTGCCGGACGCGAGACCCACCGGCAAACTCGGCGCGTTGTCGTCGTGCGGTTGCACGATCGCACCGCTCAGCCGCTGGAACCGGTTGACTTCGCCCCACGCAATGGACCAGGTGCCGAAGTCTTCTTCGAGCTTGCGTACCGTATTCGCAAACACCTGCACACGTTCCTCAGGCGGCGACTGTGTCGCAAGATAGATAACCCGTTGCATGCCGCTCAAGCCTTGCGGATTCGCACCCGTGTCGACGTACTGCGTGGCAAAAAAGTGTGCGAGTGTCATCGCCACTGAATCGGCCGATGTTCTGAGGTCCCATTCTCGCAACACAGCAATCGGCGCTTCTAACTCACGATAGCGCTCCGCATCTTGATCGTATGCGCTAACAAGCCCGGGAATAAGCCGCTCCAGCCCGGGCAGGTAGGGGTCGTAGGCAGCCTCGATCAGTGAATCGAGCGTCACATCCTGCAGGTCGGTCAGCACGCTTATGGCGTGCACGCCGCGAAAGTTTTCCGCGTCCGGCGCCATGTAGGCAGGGTAGTCCTCGGCGCGTGGGCTGTCAGGACCGGCGGCCGTAAACGGTGTTGAATTACAGTTTTGAATCCAGCCATTGCGCGGGTTCAATACTGTGATGCTCTCATCAACTGTGTGCAGCCCGTCCCAGTCGGTCGCGGGGTTACTGCCGTCAACTGGCCGCGAATAGTCGTAGCGCGTATCGCGCCGCGGCACAAAGTTTCCGTGAAAGTAGGCGATGTTGCCGCTTGCGTCTGCGTACACCGTGTTGTTGGAGGAATTGGTACGGATATTCATGACGCCGCGAAAGCCTTCATAGTCCGTTTGTTTGGTGCGCAGGTAGGATTGTCGCAAGGCATTGACCGGGTCCCAATTGATCCGCGTTGCAACCCACTTGCCATTTTTCATATGCGTCACCGGACCATGGTGCGTTGCATACGTTGTAAACCGGCGTTCGCGCAACAGATCGCCGTCGCGGTACGGAATGACGATTTCACGCACGGCAACTTCTCGCCATTCGTCGCCATAGCGATACACGAGCTTGCCTGCACGCTCCTCAACCTGCTCGACAAATTCGTCCATAAAATCGACATACGTCGACGTGTGCATCCAGCCGGTATGCTCGTTGAAACCCTGGTAAACAAAGAACTGCCCCCAGGTCACAGCACCGTAGGCGTTCAGTCCTTCGTCACTGACCACGTGCACCTCAGGGCGAAAATAGAACGACGTATGCGGGTTGATCAGCAACATCGGGTTACCGGACCGCGTCAACTTGCCGGCCAGGGCAATGCCGTTGGACCCGGCAGGCTCTGCCAGTTGCACGGGTAACGACGCCGTCGATTCGACCCCCTTGCCCAGACCGTAGAACGCCTCAATACCCGGCAGTGGGATCTGCTCGATATCGCCGCCAATCGAACCCTCGAAAAAATACATCGGCATCCACGGTTCGAAGCGTGTCAGCAAGGCAGGTGTCACCTCGGGGTGCGTTGCAAGGTAGTAGTTCAGGCCGTCGGCAAAAGCATGACAGAGCGCCTTAAGCCAGTCCGGCGCGGCCGCAAGCGCCTCTTTCGCCTCGGCTTCGCTCATGTACAGGCGCGCACGCAGGTCGCTGTAGATAGCGTCCTCGCCGTCGACTTGTGCGAGGCGTCC
Organism: Gammaproteobacteria bacterium; assembly: GCA_030425905.1. Taxonomy (GTDB): domain Bacteria; phylum Pseudomonadota; class Gammaproteobacteria; order Steroidobacterales; family Woeseiaceae; genus UBA1847. The sequence goes on along the minus strand of JAUHZT010000010.1, from coordinate 18,803 downwards.
AGTCGCCCATATATAGTTGCGCTCTACGCGCGCAAAGTCGTCTTCGGCCTGCGCATAGAGCAAGCCGAAAACCGCATCTGCGTCCGTTTTACCGTATACGTGCGGAATGCCGAAATCATCCCGGATAATCGTGACGTTCTGGGCGCGCGCCGCTAGACGCTGCAGGTCGCTGGTTTGCTCGGCCACCGGCGCGGTGGCGCAGGCCGCAAGGATCGAAAGGCCCAGGAGAACGGAATACCGAAGATATCGATCAACTAAGTTCATCAGGCTTTCTCGCTGTCAGGTCGCATGTAGCAAGAACCGGCATTCTATCCGCTCGCGCGCCAACACAGTACTCTTGTGCCACTCCTCATTGCAAAAAAGCACAAAAGGAACCATGACGTGAGCGCATCACCGTCGGCAGCCGAGCGCGAATCACACCTGCGCAGCCTGCTCAAGGCAATCACCTATCGCATTACCGGCACCGTCACCACGACCCTGCTTGTCCTTGCCGTGACTGGCGAGCTTGCCGTGGCCATGGCGGTGGGTCTGGTTGAGCCCGCCGTAAAAATTGTTGTGTACTACCTGCACGAACGCGCCTGGCAAAGGGTACCCGCGGGCACCGTCCGGCGCCTTGTTTCCCGGCTGTCTACACGCACGCGGCGTTAGGGCAACACTGCCCAACTGGCCCAAGCTGAATACCACTTGATCCAGGTCAAGTGACGCCGTGGGCGATTGCGGCAAGATCATCTCACTGTAACTGGGGATGGAAAATGAACAGTACTAAAAAGCTCTGGCTGGGCCTTGCAACCCTGCTCACCGTTTCTTTCAGCGTACTCCTCTGGACCGGTGGCGAGATACATCGCGAAGCACCGCCGATGCCGGACCGTGTGGTCACGGTTGCCGGCGACGTCGTATTTACGCGCGCCAACATTGAGACCGGGCGCCAGGTCTGGCAGTCCATTGGCGGACAGCAACTCGGCTCAATCTGGGGCCACGGCGGCTATGTCGCTCCCGACTGGACCGCCGACTGGCTGCATCGCGAAGCCATCGCGACGCTCGACCTCTGGTCCGGCCGCGAGTTCGGTAGCCGCTATGAGGAACTCCGGCCAGCCGAGCAGGCCGCTTACCGGCAGCGCCTTACCGACACTATTCGCGTCAATAGCTGGAATGAAGCAGAGCGTACGATCACGATCAGCGCCGACCGTGCCTTGGCCATCGCCGAGGTATCTGCGCACTACGACAGCCTGTTCAGCGCTGACCCTGACAGCACCTGGTTACGCGAAGCCTATGCGATGAAGAACGACACGGTTCCCGATGCCGGACACCGCGCGCAGCTTGCCGCTTTCTTCTGGTGGACCGCCTGGGCGGCGACCACCGAACGGCCCGGCAAGGACATCAGCTTCACAAACAACTGGCCGGCGGAGTCGCTGGTTGGCAACAAACCACCAACGAGCGCATTCATGTGGACTGTCTTCAGCGTGCTCTTCCTGATAGCCGGCATCGCACTGCTCGGCTGGTATCACGCCGTAGATGCGGCGCGGCACGACAAACCATTGACGCTGCCGGACACAGACCCGCTCGCGATGGTCGTGGTGACACCCTCAATGCGCGCGACCGCGAAATACTTCTGGGTCGTCATCGCACTGTTTCTCGCACAAATATTGCTCGGGGCAATGACCGCCCACTACCAGGTTGAAGGTCAGGAGATGTACGGCTTCGCGATCAGTGACATCCTGCCCTACTCGCTCACACGTACCTGGCACACGCAGCTCGCCGTGCTCTGGATTGCCACGGCCTGGCTTGGCACCGGCCTCTACATAGCACCCGCCGTTTCGGGCCACGAGCCGAAGTTCCAACGACTCGGTGTCAACCTGCTTTGGGTTTGCCTGCTGATCATTGTCGTTGGTGCCTTCGCGGGTCAATGGTTTGCCGTGATGCAAAAACTCGGCCTCGACAACAATTTCTGGTTCGGTCACCAGGGCTGGGAGTACGTCGACCTGGGGCGTTTCTGGCAATGGTTCCTGTTCATCGGGCTGGGCCTGTGGCTAACGCTGGTTGGCCGGGCGCTCTGGCCGGCACTTACACGCCGTGACGAATCGCAATCCATCGTAACGCTGCTGTTCCTGTCCACGGTCGCGATCGGACTCTTCTATGGCGCCGGACTGATGTGGGGTGAGCACACGCACATTTCCATGGTTGAGTACTGGCGCTGGTGGGTAGTCCACCTCTGGGTTGAAGGTTTCTTCGAGGTGTTCGCAACTGCCGTCATCGCATTCCTGTTTACGCGACTCGGGCTCATCCGCATCAGCACCGCAACCGTGGCTGTGCTTTTTGCGACCATGGTGTTTATGGCGGGCGGAGTACTGGGAACGCTGCACCACCTGTACTTCGCAGGCACGCCGACGGCCGTACTGGCTCTGGGTGCCTCGTTCTCAGCACTCGAAGTCGTGCCACTGGCATACATCGGTTTTGAGGCTTACCACACGTTCAAGCTGGGCCGCGCAATGCCCTGGATGGAACGTTATCGTTGGCCAATTATGTTTTTCACGGCCGTGGCGTTCTGGAACCTGGTCGGCGCCGGTCTGTTCGGCTTTTTGATCAACCCACCGCTGCCGCTCTATTACATGCAGGGTCTCAACCTCACACCACTGCATGGCCACACGGCCCTGTTTGGCGTGTACGGCATGCTGGGTATCGGCCTGATGTTGTTCTGCATGCGCGGCATGAAGCCCGCGGCGCGCTGGAGCAACCCGTTGCTGAAAACGTCGTTCTGGGCGCTCAACATCGGGCTGGCCGGCATGGCGCTGATGACCTTGCTGCCGCTCGGCATACTGCAGCTGATTGCCGCAATTGAGAACGGTTACTGGTATGCGCGCTCTGCCGAGTTCATGCAACAGCCACTGGTTGACCTGCTTGTGTGGATGCGCGTACCCGGCGACACTGTCTTCAGTGTCGGCGCACTGGCGCTGGCGTGGTTCGTTTTCCGTCTCTGGGTGCGCCCGCAGAAAGAAGAGGTCGCGCTGCCAGACAATTCGGAGACCATCGGCAACTGATGCTGGAGTTCTACCCCCACATCAAGTCAGTGCATGTGTACGCCGTGCTGGCCAGCGGTTCGCTGTTCTTCCTGCGCGGGCTGCTGGTACAGGCCGGCGTACGCTGGCCGATGGCCGCCGGCGTTCGTTACCTGAGTTACACAATTGACACTGTGTTGCTCACTGCCGCACTGATGTTATTAACAATCCTGCCCGCCGCGATCTATGCGAATGGCTGGCTCGCGGCCAAACTTGGTCTGCTGGTCGCGTACATTGGGCTGGGCACGTTTGCGCTGCGCCGCGGCCGCACGCGGCAGGTGCGCGCTGTCTGTTATGTCGCGGCGGTTGCTGTTTTTGTCAGTATGTATTTTATCGCGCGCACTCATGATCCACTTGGCCCGCTAAAGCTCCTGACCTCATGAAAAATCCCGCGCAAGCACGAAAATCAAGCCCGCAGTTCGCCTTGTTCAGCTACGGGTTTCGTCCCTTTTTCCTGCTTGCCGGCCTGTATGCTTTCGTCGCCATCGCAACCTGGCTCTGGATACTGACCAGCGGCGCGACGCCGGCTCTCGCCATGCCTTCGTTACTCTGGCACGCCCACGAAATGCTGTACGGTTTCATAGCCGCCGCGATTGCCGGGTTCATGCTAACGGCGGTACCAAGCTGGACAGGCAGCCGGGGCTTCGCTGGTGCGCCCCTGATCGTGCTGACGCTTACCTGGATTGCCGGACGGGTAGCTTTCGCTTTATCGGGCCACCACCGCCGTATCGAAGTTCTATTCGCAACAGAGCTTCTGTTCCTGCCGGCGCTCGCATTACTTATAGCGCCCTCTTTGCTGCGCTCAAGCAATCGCAACCGGCCATTGCTGCTGGTGCTGCTCGCATTCTGGTTGCTCGACCTCCTGTTCCTGATAGCCGTGCAAAGCAACGACATACAGCTTGCCCGCAAAGCGCTGTACGCCGGCATTGATCTGGTAATGCTGTTGATTACAGTCATTGGCGGACGAATAGTGCCGGCATTCACGGCCAACGCCTTACGCGCGAAAGGTCTTGCGGTGGAGCCACGGAATCGCAAAGCCGTAGAGTGGCTGGTGACAGGCAGCATGCTCGCGATTGTGGTTGCCGAGCTGTTCTCGCTGGTACCCCAGTTCATGGCAGCGCTTGCCGCTATCGCCTGCATTGCACAACTTGCACGACTGGCCGGCTGGCAAAGTCTGCACACTTTATCGGACCCGATTGTCTGGTCGCTGCATGCGGGCTACGCCTGGCTACCCGTGGGACTGGGCTTGCGCGCCCTGTACCTGCTTGGCGAATTTCAGTTTGCGACCCACTGGTTGCACGCGCTCAGCGCAGGCGCCGCCGCCATGATGATTCTCGCGGTCATGACTCGCGCTTCGCTGGGGCATACCGGTCGAGCGCTGAAAGTCTCAAAACGCATTGCGTGGGCCTACGGCCTGACACTACTGGCTGGCGTTACACGGGTGTTCGGCCCAGCCGTTTTGCCGCTCGACTACCTTGCAACCGTCGCCCTGGCGTCGGCCTTGTGGCTCAGCGCTTTCCTGTTGTTCCTGATCGTCTACGTACCAATACTGGTTCGGCCACGCGCAGACGGAAAACCCGGCTAGCATTCAGCCCATTTCAATTCGATGGACACTCGCCAGCGCCGTGGCAAATTCCGTCGGTCGAAAGGTTTTGCAATGGCGCTGCATTAACACGCGTGACAACGGGCCGATCGAGCGCATAGACTGCGAACCAAGCCACCCACAAGACACAAAGAACCGTATCAATCAGGATCCCCACCCGCTGCAATCCGGTTAACCTACCTTTGAGTAAACCGGTCGGCGGGCATGGATTCTGAACGAACAGCAATAAGGAAATGCGTTGACTAACTCCTATGTACTGACTCTCTCCTGCGTAGATCGCAAGGGCCTCGTCGCGGCCGTCGCCAATATGCTGCTCGAGAACGATGGCAACATCCTCGACGCACAGCAGTTTGATGATCTGGAGTCCGGCAATTTTTTCATGCGCGTGGTGTTTAGCGCGACGGCCGATGTTCAGTCCTTAAATTCGTCCGTAGAGGCGCTCGCCAGCAAGTTCGGTATGCGCTGGCGAATGCGCCCAATCGACCAGAAACAGCGCGTCCTGATACTCGTGTCGAAACTGGACCACTGCCTTGCAGACCTCCTGTACAGAACGCGTATTGGCGAACTCGGCATGGAGATTGTGGGCGTGGCGTCGAATCATCCACGCGAAGCACTGCACACGTCGAACCTCGGTGACATTCCGTTTCACCACCTGCCTATCAGCAAGGAAACCAAGCCGCAGCAGGAAGCCGCCATCAAGAAACTCGTCGAGGAAACCGGCGCCGAACTTGTGGTACTGGCTCGCTATATGCAAATCCTGTCCGACGACATGGCGTCGTTCCTGACGGGCCGTTGCATCAACATCCACCATAGCTTCCTGCCCGGTTTCAAAGGTGCCCGACCGTATCACCAGGCCCATGCGCGCGGCGTAAAAATCATCGGCGCAACCGCACATTATGTTACCGGCGACCTCGACGAAGGCCCTATTATTGTGCAGGACGTCGAGCATATCAGTCATACCGATTCGCCTGAAGCACTGGTAAGAAAAGGTCGCGACATCGAACGCCGGGTGCTCGCGCGCGCTATTCAATACCACCTCGAGGAACGGGTCCTGCTGAACGGCAACAAGACGATTGTCTTTCGTGATTGAAGCGCTTACGAAGTACCTGTTTATCGTATTAACAGGCATGTTCCGCCGCTCAAAGCTTGTGCTATCGTAGCCGCGATCGACCACCTAAACAGAACTGAAATTCGGAATCCCGGCAATGACACCAGAACAGCAAAACGATACACGGACCGTTGAGCAACTTATTGCAGACCAGCCTCCGGGGCGCTCACTGGATCAACGCTTTTATGTTGACCCGGAAATTTATGAGCTCGAACTGGAACGCATCATTAATCGCAACTGGATTCTTGCCGGACACCAGTCGGAGATTCCGCAGCCGGGTGACTACAAAGTCTTCAAGGTAGGCCGGGAGTCAGCCATTATCGTGCGCGCACAGGACGGCACAATAAACGCCTTCGCGAATGTTTGCCGGCACCGCGGCTCACTGGTATGCCTTGAGGCGCAGGGCAACACACGAAAGTTTACCTGCCCTTACCACGGCTGGGTTTATGACACCGATGGCAAACTGGTTGGCGCGCGCGATATGCCCGAGGACTTCGACTGGGGTGCGCACGGCCTGCACAGGCTGTCCTGCGAATTGATACATGGGCTGATCCTTATCTGCCTGTCCCAGGATGCGCCCTCGGTTGAGAATTGTCGCAAGGAACTTGCGGAGCCCATGGCCCTGTTCGATTTCGAGAACCTGAAGGTTGCCGCCTGCAAGGAATACCCGATCCCGGCAAACTGGAAACTGTCGATCGAGAACTACCAGGAGTGCTACCACTGCGCCACCGCTCATCCCGACTATGCACGCATGCATACGCTGATGCTCGACCGCAAGAAACGGGAGCGCGTGCAAGACCATATGCTGGAGAAACTCGAAGCCTGCGGTCTGCGTGATATCTACATCGACCGAATTGACACCGCCGCTCGCCCCGGTGAGATTGGCTATGGCTACAGCCGCACGGCCCTGTTTGACGGCTACAAGACCGGCAGCCGTGACGGCAGTCCCGTGGCGCCATTGCTCGGCGAACTCAAAGACTACGACGGTGGCGCTTCGGACTTTTCTTTCGGCGCGTTCTCGTTCCTGCTCGCCTACAGCGATCACGTGGTCGCCTATGTTTTCACGCCCGTCGACATGGACAATTCACGTTGTGATATCTACTGGCTGGTGCGTGGCGATGCCGTAGAAGGCAAAGACTACAATGTCGACGAACTCACCTGGTTGTGGGACGTTACCACCGAGGCTGACAAGACCATTATCGTCAATAACTCGAAAGGCGTGCACTCACGATTTTATCGGCCCGGCCCGTTTTCGGGCATGGAACGTGCTGAAAAAACCTACGTGGAATGGCTCATGCAGGAGCTGCAGCGCCCCGTCTGATCAGCCGGCAAACATCTCGATGAACCGGTCAATCTCGTTTTCCGTATTGTAGTAGTGCACCGATGCCCGCACTAGCTGGTCCAGATCACGCCTGCCGAAATCCAGCCGAGCGGCCGCCCGGGTAGTCGTCGATACGTTGATGCCCGCCGCATGCAGACGGGCGGCGACATCTCCGGCGGGCTCACTGGCACAGCGGAAGGTGACGATACCGCAGGTTTCTTCGCCGAGATCATGCACGGTCAAGTCCGGCAGTTCTCCGAGCCGCGCACGCAGGCGCGTTGCCAGCGCTTTAACGCGCTGCTCGATCACCTCGATGCCGATATCAAGCGCGTAACGAACCGCGCGTGCCAGCCCGAGCCGTCCCGCCACGTAGCACTCCCAGTTCTCAAAACGTTTGGCGCCCGGCAGAAACTCGAAGGACTGCTCTTCCGTCCAGAGGGCTGAATGCAGGTCGATGAATGGCGGGTCGAGTTGCTCGGTCACCTCGCGGCTCACATACAGGAACCCCGTACCGCGTGGTCCGCGCAGAAACTTTCGGCCAGTGCCGGAGAGCATGTGACAACCCAGTTCTTTGACATCAAGCGGTAGCTGGCCAACCGACTGGCAGGCGTCAAGCAAGTAGAACAATCCATGCTCCCGGGCCAGCCTGCCGACTGCGGCTGCCGGATTGACGAGCCCGCCCTGGGTCGGGACGTGCGTCAGGGCGATCAGTTTCGTCGCGGGCCTGATCATGTCCGCCATCGCGTCCACGTCGACCTGACCGTGCGCATCTGACGGCACCAGGTCAATTTCAAAGCCGCGCCGTTGTGCCTGCTGCAACAGCGCAAGATAGTTGGATACATACTCGGAATCGTGCGTCAGCACACGATCGCCCTTGCCGAGCGGGAGGCTGTAGAACGCCATGTCCCAGGCGCGGGTCGCGTTCTCAACGTACGCAATTTCATCCGGCTGCGCGCCCAGCAGGCGCGCAAAATTGGTATAGAACTGCTCAAGCTCGCCCGACGCCTGCTTTGCCGCTTCGTAGCCGCCGATGTTTCGCTCAAGCTCAAGGTGCTCCACCACGGCCGCGAAAACCGGATCGGGCATCAGGGACGCGCCCGCATTGTTGAAATGGATTACATGCCTGCAACCGGGCGTGTCAGCACGAACCGCCTCTATATCAATCACGAAAAAATACTCCTACAGGATGCGATAACTCACGCCACACGGCGTGCGCGACGTGCAACCAGCCAGGCGATAAGCACGCCTGCGCTTACGAACAGGATGATAAGCGTTGCGAGGGCATTGATATCCGGCGATACGCCCAGCTTCACCTTTGAAAAAATGTACATTGGCAGGGTGCTGCTGCCCGGCCCGGACACGAAACTCGCGATCACGAGATCATCCAGCGACAGCGTGAATGCGAGCAACCAGCCCGCCACCATCGCTGGTGCTATCAGCGGCAAGGTAATGTCGAACACCACGCGCAACGGTCGACCTCCCAGGTCCATCGCCGCTTCTTCAAGTGACTCATCCATCGACGACAGGCGCGATTGCACAATAACGGCAACGTAGGCCATGGCAAACGTTGTATGGGCAATGGTGATCGTGGAAAAGCCTCGCTGCCCCGGCCAGCCGGTTAGCTGTTGCAGACTCACAAACAGCAACAGCAGTGACAGGCCGGTGATAACTTCGGGCATAACCATGGGCGATGTGATCATCCCGGAAAACAGTGTTCTTCCCCTGAACCGCGAAAAGCGTGCCAGCGCGAGTCCCGCCATTGTTCCAAGTATCGTCGCCATGCTGGCCGACATGAACGCGACACGGAAACTTAAGAAAGCCGCGTCAAGAACCTGGTCGTTGCGCAGCAGCTCACCGTACCAGCGCGTTGAAAAGCCGCCCCATACCGTGGCAATGCGCGAGTCATTGAAGGAGTAAACCACTACCAGAATCAGTGGCACATACAAGAACGCGTAGCCGAACGCGAGTATCGAGGTGATCAGGCGCGATGTGCGGTTCATGCCTCGCCCTCGGCGTCGCGCGCCTGGTTGCGCTGCAGGATAACGATAGGCACAACCAGTAGCAGGAGCAGTACCACCGCTACCGCCGAAGCCAGCGGCCAGTCGCGATTCACGAAAAATTCGTCGAACAAGACGCGGCCGATAAGCAGGGATTCAGGTCCGCCGAGCAGGTACGGAATGACGTATTCGCCCATCGCCGGAATAAAGACCAGCAGGCAGCCGGCTATCACGCCGGGGCGAGCGAGTGGCCAGGTTACATCCCAGAATGCCCGGGTTCGGGTGGCGCCCAGGTCCTGCGCCGCCTCCACGAAATCGAGATCCATGCGCTCGAGCGTGGCGTACAGCGGCAGGATCATGAAGGGCAGGTAGGAATAAGTCAGGCCAACGAACACGGCGAAATCCGTGTACATCATCTGCATGGGCGTGTCGATGATGCCAAGCCAGATCAGCGTATTGTTAATGACACCGTGATTATTCATCAGTCCCATCCACGCATACACGCGCAACAGGAAGCTGATCCAGAACGGCAATACGATTAACAGCAGCAACAGACCGCGCGTTTCTTCACGCGCCCGCGCAATGCCGTAGGCCATCGGAAACCCGAGCGCGAGACAGAGGAGCGTCGCGATGCCCGCAATCACAACAGAACGCAGGTAGGTAACCGCATACAGCTTGTCGGTAAGCAGGAAGCGAAAATTATCAAGCGAGACGGCTAGCGCGCCTTCGTCATCGAAGCTTGGCGTGAACGGCGGCTGCGCCACAATCGGGTCGGCGAGGCTGATTTTAAGGATGATGGCAAAGGGAACAAGGAAGAACAGCAGTAGCCACAGGTACGGTGTGGCGATAGCAACTCGCTGCCACAGTAAGTCCCGGTTTGCCCTGGCAGCACTCGACATATCAGTCGATCAGCACCACAGCACTGCGCGGCCGCCAGGAAACCCAGACCTTGTCTTCCCACTCGAGAAAACGCGTCACTGAACGGCGCCGATTCTGCGAACTGGCCTGGATGATTCGCCCGCCTGGCAAACGGATGCGGTACAGCGACCGATTGCCCAGGTAGCCAAGATCGTCGACCACCCCTTGCAAGATTGTGTCCTCGTCATTGGTCGGCCGGTCCCGGTCGAGGAATATCTTCTCGGGCCGCACGGCGATATCCACTTCCTGTCCGATCTCCACGGCGTGCTTGCCGAGCGCCGGAAGACTGAGCCCAAGCTCGTCGGAATGTACGGAAATGGTTTCTTCATTAATCGCAGTTACGCGACCGCGGAACGTATTGATCGTGCCGATGAAACCGGCAACAAAACGGTTCTCGGGAAATTCATAGACCTCTTTGGGCGTGCCAACCTGCCTGAAGCGCCCCTTATCCATGACCGCAATCCGGCTCGACAGCGTCATCGCCTCTTCCTGATCATGCGTCACCACCACAAAGGTTATGCCAAGCTCATACTGAATATTCATGAGTTCAAACTGGGTGTGCTCGCGTAACTTCTTGTCGAGTGCCGCAAGCGGCTCGTCGAGCAACAGAACCTTTGGTTTCTTGATCAGGGCGCGCGCCAGCGCCACGCGCTGTCGCTGGCCACCCGACAACTGCGCTGGTTTGCGGCGCCGGAAGTCACCAAGCTGTACCAGTTCGAGCATCGCATCCACGCGCTTCGCGATCTCGTCCTTGTTGATTCCATCCTTCACGAGACCATAAGCAATGTTCTTCTCCACATTCATGTGCGGAAAGACGGCGTAAGACTGAAACATCATGTTTACCGGCCGCTCATACGGAGGCAAATTCGTGACATCGTGGCCGTCAATTTCTATCGTACCGGCCGTGGGGATCTCGAAACCCGCCAACATTCTTAGCAGGGTCGTCTTGCCGCAGCCGGAGCCGCCGAGAATCGAGAACAACTCACCTTTGCCGATGTCCAGGTTCACGTCGTCTACCGCAACGAAGTCGCCAAAATGCTTGCTGACATTGCGAATACGAATAAAGTCCTTGCGCGCACCCGTGGCCTTACTGGACTGTTCCTGCCTGTGCTCCATCAGAGACCACTCTTTACGCGGGCAAATGCGCGGGTCCGGGGTCGCTCTTCTTTTGGCCCGACGGGGTTCACCGGAAACATCACGCCCCAGGTTGCCTCGTCGGGGAAAATGGCCGGGTTGTCCAGTATCTCGCGATCGACCATAGGCCAGGACGCCGCGTTCGCATTGGCGTAGTAGACCGAGTTGGCATTTTTAGCCGCGATGTCGGCGCGCGTCATGAAATCGATAAACCGGTACGCGTTGTCTGTATGCGGCGCATCGGCCGGGATAAAAAAGCCGTCAACCCACAGGCGCGAGCCCTCTTTGGGAACGGTATAACGCAGGTCTATGTCGATACCGGCCTCCTCCGCGCGCGCCGCTGCCTGGGCAAAATCGCCTGACCAGCTCATCGCAACACAAACCTCCTTATTGGGTAAATCGGAGATCATTTTCTGATTGCTGAAATAGAGAATATAGGGCCGCACTTTCTTTAGCTGCGCTTCGGCAACCGCGAGGTCGTCAGGGTCCGTCGAGTTCGGGTCAAGGCCGAGATAGGTAAGCACCATCGGAAAGAGATCCGTAGGCCCATCGAGCAGCGTCACGCCGCAATCTGCAAGCTTGCTGACAACATCCGGATCAAACAGGACATCGGCGCTGTCCATCGGGTGCTCGGGCAGGCGCTCACGAACCATCCGCTCGTTGTAGGCATAGCCTGTGGTACCCCAATGATAGGGCACGGTGTAGCCGCGGACGGTTTCGTAAACGTCGATCTCGGCCATTACCTGCGGGTCAAGATTGCCAAGATTATTGAAACGCGCATAGTCGAGTGGCTGGTAGATACCAATCGGCGCGAGACGCGCAGAGTACTGATAGCTGTGCACAACAACGTCGTAGCCGCTATTGCCGGTCAGCATTTTGACGTCGACCACCTCGGAGGAGTCGTAAATGTCGTAGTTGACCTTAATGCCGGTCTCGGCTTCAAACGTTGCCAGCGTGTCCGGCGCCAAATAGTCGGCCCAGTTGAAAACGTTGACGACATTCTTGCCGCTACCACCGCCGGCGCCCTCTTGCGAACAGGACGACAGCGTCAAAGCGAGCGCAAGCAGGCAAACAGCGGCGGACGTTCGAGGTAACTCCATACTGCTCCGTTCGAGGCTCGTGATGGCAGGACTTGCTATTACATACCCTCGAGACCGCGTTTGAGCAAGGCCCGCGCAATAATTAGCCGCTGGATTTCACTCGTGCCTTCCCAGATGCGATCGACCCGTAACTCCCGGAAAAAGCGTTCGGCCACGTTTTCACGCATATAGCCACGACCGCCAAAGATCTGCAGCACCCGGTCGGCGACGCGATTCGCCATCTCCGAAACGTAGAGTTTGACCATGGAACAACGGGCATGCTGCGCTTTCAGGTCGTCACCGCGATCGCTCGCGCGCGCTGCTTCATAGGTCATCAGGCGCGCCGCCCACAGCTCGGTCACGCTGTCGGCAAGCATTGCCTGGATCAGTTGTTTCTCACTGAGCGGCGCACCGTCGACGATGCGCTTGCTCGCAAAATCGGTCGCTTCTTCGATGAGTCGCGCCGCCGCGCCACAGCTACGTGCGCCAATCATGAGTCGTTCGTGACGAAACCAGCTATGCGTATACGCCATGCCGTCGCCGGGTCGGCCAATGCGCTTGCTCGCAGGCACGCGCACGTTGTCGAAGCGATAGGTAGGATGATGCGACGCGTAGGTGTGACTGAACAGCGGATTGGCCGTTTCGACAATGCCCGGTGTGCCTTGATCAACAAAGAACAGGGCATCCTCGTCTTCGTCGGTGATGCGCGCCTGGAAGAAAATAAAGTCGGCCAGGTTGGCGCTGGTCACGTACCATTTTTCTCCGTTGAGCACATACTCGTCGCCGTCGCGCTCTGCCGTAGCATCGAGACCCGCAACGTCGGAACCCGGGCCGGATTCCGTGATGGCATAGCAGTCTTTGCGCTCACCCCGCGTCATGGGCATTACGTAGGTCTGGATCTGCTCCTCGGTGCACGCCTCAAACATCCACTCCTGCGCCTCGGAGAAACACCAGGAAAGCGCATTGGTGACGCGCCCGAGCTGCTCCCAGATGGCAACCTGCGTTTCGAGCGGCAGCGCGAGACCACCGTAGGCCTTCGGCACATCAATCAGTGTAAAGCCAAGCTCGATGGCGCGTGCCTTGTTACGTTTTGTCAGCGCCGGCGACAGCTCCCCATTGTTGAGCTCCGCCTCGACCTCGTGCGGCTGCAGGTAATCATCTGCAAACGCGCGGGCAGTTGCCTGCCACTCTTTTGCCGTATCACTAAGCTCAATGTTCACGTTGCTCCGGATCTCCTGAAATGTTGGGGAAAAACGACCGACAGGTAACAGCGCACGGCATCAAGTGCATCGTGCCTGTTCCAGCTTTGCGGACTGATCAAACAAGACAACCACAGCCCGTTGGTCATTGAAGTAAGCGCGGTTGCCACGTTGTTCGCGGTAACGTTGGGGTAGTAACCGTCCTTGATAATCTCGTCGCACAAGCGCTCTACAACCTCGTCGTAGTAGCGGTCGATCTCATCGCATATCTTGCGATAGGTTGGCCGCGACTTGACCTCGCCCCAGAAGGCAAACCAGACGGCCAGCTTCATCGGCTGGCAGATTGACGGACTCAGGTCGAGTTCCATGAGCGCCATCAGGCTTGCCGCGGGTGACGAATCGGCGCGTTCGAGCACACCCTCGAACTTGGAACGGTACTCTTCGGCGAGATATTGCAGGGTCTCGCGAAACAGGTTGTCCTTGCTTTGAAAATGCAGGTTGACGATGCCCTGCGACAGACCGGCCTCACCCGCCACATCCGCCAGGGTTGTGCCGCCTATGCCTTTGCGGCCAATACACTTCATGGTGGCCTCGATCAGCTGCTGACGCCGCCTTGCGCGCGCCTCGGTTCGCGCAATCGATACTTTGGCTGTGTTTGCCATAGGCAGGGGGACCCCGAAAAGTGCATCCAGAACGCTTGAATAGTAACGCATTCAATGCCGAATGATGCCATATTCTGAATGAATGCTCATTCATTTTTCTGGACCCCAAGCCCTGCTCCATGAGATATTTCAGGCTGGCCAGCTGCGAGGAGGTTGTATGCGGTGCCTGAAGAATTCCAATGCCCATTTCAAACGAGCCGAACAAAAGATGCCGCTGGGCGTCTCGTCCAACTTTCGTTACTGGGGTGACGACAAGACCATTTACATCAAACGCGGCAAAGGTGGCCGTATATGGGATATTGATGACAATGAGTACATTGATTACCGCCTCGCCTACGGTCCCATAATTCTCGGTTACGCGGATGACCGGGTCGACGAAGCGGCGCGCGACGGCATGCACGTCGGCGGCGTGTTCGCGCTGTCAACCGAACTCGAATACGAAGTTGCAAGCCAGGTCAGTCGCATGGTCCCGGCCGCCGAACTCGTGCGTTTTTCAAACTCCGGGACCGAGGCTGTCATGGCGGCCTTGCGGGTGGCACGCGCTTACACGGGCAAGGACGCGCACGTCGTTGTCGAAGGCGGCTACCACGGCGTGTTCAGTGAAGTTATGTGGTACTCGGAGATCGAGGACTGGGACCCGGCCGACGGCAACCCACCACTGATGCCTTTTGGCGACGGCGTGCCTGCCGTAACGAAGCGTCTGTTCTATACGGCGCCACTGAACGATGCCAATGCCGTCGAGGATCTGCTCAAGCGCAACCACCAGCACATCGGCGCGTTCCTGATCGAACCAATCATGGGCAACTGTTGCGGCATCACCGCCGACCGCGAATACCTCGAAGCTGTGCGCCAGCTTTGCGACAAATACAACATCGTTCTTATCGTCGACGAAGTAAAAACCGGCTTTCGAGTCGCGCGCGGTGGCGTGCAGGAACTGTTCGGCATCAAAGCGGATGTCTGCACGTTCGCCAAAGCCATGGCGAACGGTTACCCCATTGCGGTGGTCGCCGGCCGCGAGGACATCATGCGGCACATTGGCGATGGGGTGGTACACGGCGGCACATTCACCGGTCACTCCGTGTCACTGGCCGCGGCGAACAAGACACTGCAGATACTCGACGAGACGAGCGCCTTCGAGGATATAGAAAGTTACGGCCTCAAACTGCAGGCAGGCATCAGCCGGATTCTTGACGCACGCAGCATTGTGCACAGCTTCACTGGCCATCCCGCACTGATGGGATTGTTCTTTGCTGAACAGCCGCCGCGCGATTATCGCGCCTGGCTGGAATCAGACTACGAGTTCTATGATGCACTGGCACCGGAACTGCACGACCAGGGCATTCTTGTCGAACCGGACTCGCGCGAACCATGGTTCCTGTGCGAAGCTCACAAAGACGGCTGCCTCGACGAAACACTGGACAAATTTGAGCGCGCCGTGGACATTACCTCGGACAAAATAACAGCACAGGCCAAGAGAGCCTGAGCCAGGCGAGCGGTCTTAAGAAAGAGGGTTTACCCAAAGAATGAAAACCTATGATGCGATAGTTGTCGGCGCCGGTCACAACGGACTGACGTCTGCGGCTTTCCTGGCTCGCGCCGGGCTCGACGTTGTCTGCGTGGAGAAGAACGACTACATCGGCGGTGCCGCCGTTAGTCGAAATCTCTACAAGGACTGGATGTATTCGAACTGTTCGTATGTATGCAGCCTGTTACGGCCGGAAATCTACCGGGCGCTTGAGTTGCACAAGCATGGTCTGCAGATAACACCGTATGGCGGCTCGGTCACGTTCATGGAAAACGGCGACTATTTTGGCTCGTACCACGACGAGGAAGTGGCCTACCGCGAGATGGCACGCATCTCGCGACACGACGCGGATGCCTACAAGCGTTATTCGGCTGACACGATGCGCCAGTGCCGCTTCATTCGAGAATTCCTGCTAAGCACGGCGCCCGACCCTACGTCGCTTAAACCGTCCGACATTCGCGAACTCATGAAAATCGGCAAGAAGTTTCTCGAGATGGGCGAGGACCGGATGAACGAAACCATCCGTTTCTGGACCATGAGCGTTGCCGAGTACCTGGACGAGTACTACGAATCCGATGTCATCAAGGCCGCGTTCTCCGGCAGCGGCATTATCGGCACAGCGCTCGGTGTGCATTCACCGGGCACGGCCTACGTATTGCTGCATCACTACATGGGTGAAGTGGACGGCAATGTGGGTAGCTGGGGCTTCGCGCGTGGCGGCATGGGGGCCGTTTCGAAATCCATCGCCAGCGCGTTCCAGGCCGCGGGCGGCGAACTGCGCACCGAAGCGGGCGTCGACCAGATTATCGTACGCAACGGCAAAGTGGCCGGCGTTGCGCTGGAAAACGGCGAGGAAATCAGCAGCCCGGTCGTCGTCTCGGCGATGGACGTCAAGCGAACCTTCCTCAATTGCATGCAGGAAAGCGACCTGCCGGAGTGGTTCTATCGCCGCGTCAAGAACTTCAAGATTCGAGGCTCGTCGGGCAAACTGAATATCGCACTCGACGGCCTGCCGACTTTCCCGGCACTGCCCAAAGGCAGCAGCCTGATCCACAGCGACATGCACTTTATCGATTCGCCTGAACGCATGGAGCGTGCCTACGATGACTGGAAGGAAGGCCGCTGGTCGAAAGACCCCTACGTGGACATGCTGATCCCGACGCTCAACGACCCGACCATGGCGCCGCCCGGCAAACACTTCATGAGTTGTTTCGTGCAGTACTGCCCGCACCAGATCGAAGGACGCCGCTGGACCGACGCCGAACGCGACGAGTTCGGCAAGACCGTCGTCGATCAGATCGCAAACTACAGCCCTGACTTCAAGGACCTGATCCTGCACATGGAGGTTCGCACCCCGCAGGATATCGAAGAACAGATCGGTATTACCGAAGGCAATATTTTTCACGGCGAACTGACCATGGACCAGCTACTGTTCAACCGCCCCGTGCCCGGCTATGCACAGTACCGCGGCCCGGTTGCCGGCTTGTACATGTGCGGCTCCAGCACGCACCCGGGTGGCGGCGTGATGGCCGCGCCAGGTGCGAATGCGGCGCGCGAGATTCTGCTCGATATGAAACGTCCCAACACTGTTCCGGAGAATTTCGGCGATGACTGATACCTACGATGCCATTATCGTCGGCGGCGGGCACAACGGTCTCGTGTGCTCGGCTTTACTCGCCAAAGCCGGCAAAAGCGTTCTGGTGCTCGAGGCGAACGCACAGGTTGGCGGCGCTGCGATCACGCGTGAGTTTGCCGACGGCTACTCGGTTTCGGCCTGCGCACACCTCCTGTACCAGCTACAGCCTGTCGTGCAGAAAGAACTCGGCCTGAAACCGCGACTCGCGAGCGATAACCTCGGCACGATAGCCCTGGCCGAAGACGGACAGCATGTGCGCCTCAAGGCGAACTCGGTCGACGGCGTGTCCGACGAAGACGCGAAGGAATACCGGGACTTCCGCAAACGCATGACGCGCTTTGCTGACTTGCTGACAACCTACCTGAACAAGCCGCCGCCACGGCTCGGCACAAAGAAAGCCGCCGACCTGATGACGCTCGCGCAGCTCGGCTTCGACATTCGCAGGCTTGGCAAGCACGAGATGCGCGAGTTCCTGCGCCTGATCGGCATGAACATTTACGATGAAGTCACTGAGCGTTTCAGTAGCGGTCTGCTCAAAGGAGCGATCAGCCTCGATGCGGTTCTCGGCACCCATCTCGGCCCGCGTTCGCCGAACACCATCCTGACTTACCTGTACCGGCAAGCCGGCGGACACGGCAAGGTCGCTACCGCGGCAGGTGGTGCCGGTGCACTCAGCGACGACCTCGCACATATCGCGCGCAGTAACGGCGTTACGATTCGCACCGGCATGCCAGTTAAACGTATCGTCATCGAGAACGGTCGTGTCGCAGGCGTCGAAACGGAAAGTGGCGAGCGCTTTAACAGTTTTCGCGTCGTCTCAAATGCCGATCCCAAACGCACCGTTATGGATCTCGTGGGTGCGAAGCACTTCGAGACCGGGTTTGCACGACGCATCAGTCACCTGCGCGCAAAAGGCAATGCCGCAAAGCTGCATCTCGCACTCGACAGCCTGCCTGTCATTGACGGCCTGTCGAAAAAGGATTTTGCCGAACGCATTGTGATCGCGCCCGACGAAAACTATGTCGAGCGCGCATTCAACCCGGCCAAGTACGGCGAGACATCACCCGCCCCGGTTATCGAATTGAGCTTTCCGAGCGTTCGCGACGAGACGCTGGCACCCACGGGCAAGCATGTGCTGTCCGCGGTCGTGCAATACGCGCCGTACGAATTACGCGACGGCTGGTCGGATGCCACGCACGAGGCTTTCCAGAACACCATTCTCGACACGCTGGAACGTTACGCGCCGGGCCTGAGGTCATTGATCACGGCCAGTGAGCTATTAACGCCGGCCGACATCGAACAGGAATTTCATATCACGGGTGGCCACTGGCATCACGCCGAGCTCACGCTGGACCAGTTCCTGTTCGTCCGGCCGGTTAACGGTGCCGCACAGTACGCACTGCCGATAGACGGGCTGTACCTCTGCGGCGCAGGCGCGCACCCGGGTGGCGGCATTAGCGGTGCCGCAGGACGTAACGCAGCACGCACGATATTGCGCCAGGAGAAATCGGCATGAGTTCGCAGCCACAGAAAGTACGTGAAGTTCCACAGGGTCGTCTGCTGAGTCC
>JAUHZT010000125.1 GCA_030425905.1 Gammaproteobacteria bacterium | reverse complement strand
AAGTCGCCACGTTTCGGGCCGCCGCCATTCATGAAGACGATGACGTCGCGCATGATGACGAAGGCCGCATCCTGCGGGATAACGTCTACGGCAGCATCGAAGAGGACGTCTGGCGCCGGGATTTCACCTGCAACGCGCTGTACTACAACATAGCGGACTTCAGCATCTGGGATTACACGGGCGGCGTACAGGATGTCGACCGGCGCATGCTGGTGCTCATTGGCGACCCGGACCAGCGCTTGCGCGAAGACCCGGTGCGTATGCTGCGTGCCGTGCGCTTTGCCGCGAAGCTCAATTTCAATATAGACCCCTCGGTCGAATCGGCCATGCATGAGCATGTTGGCCTGCTCACTAACGTACCCGCAGCGCGCCTGTTCGATGAGTTCCTGAAGCTGTTCCAGGGTGGGCATGCACAACGCACCTTTGAGCTGCTCTGGACCTACGGCCTGTTTGACGAGATGTTCCCGGCCACGAGCCAGGAGCTGGAACAGGATCAGAGCTTCGCCAAATTTGTACAGGCGGCCCTGCAGAACACCGATAAGCGTGTGTTCGAAGGCAAGTCGGTTACGCCGATGTTCCTGCTCGGTGTTTTCCTCTGGGCACCCACTTGCCGGATCGCAGCCATGCGTCGCGAGGAAGAAAAGATGTCCGAGTCGCAGTCTTTGAATATTGCGGCGTATGACATTGCCTCCGAGCAGCAGCGTCGCATCTCCATACCCAAGCGCTTCACCGTGCCGATGCGGGAAATGATGGCGCTGCAGCCGCGGTTCCTCGTCACCCAGGGCCGGCGCGCCATGAATCTGCTGGAGCATCGTCGCTTTCGTGCGGCGTACGACTTCATGATGCTGCTGTGCGAAGTCGGCGCTGTCGAGAACGAGATCGGTGAGTTCTGGACGGAAGTGCAGACACTGCCGGAAGCGGAGCGAGCCAAACGCTTCGGGGTCAATGCAAAGCCCTCTGCTAAAAAAGGCCGCAAGCGGCGGCGGCGCAAGAAAGCTGCCAGCGACGCTGGCGAGTGAGCGACACGGACCCACTCTGGCGGCCAGCCTATATCGGCATTGGCAGCAATCTCGGTAACCCGGTCCGGCAAATTGAGACAGCCATTGAACGCGTGGCGGATATAGCCGACACCCGGCTGGTCGCGCAGTCACCGCTCTACCGTTCTGCCCCCTTTGGCGGCGTTGAGCAGCCGGACTTCGTCAACGGGGTCCTGGCCATTCTCACGCGGCTCGCACCCACTGAATTGCTGGCCCGGTTGCAGCAGATCGAGCGCGCTGCCGGGCGTGAAAAGGGCGGTGTCCGCTGGGGCCCGCGCGAGCTCGACCTCGATTTGCTGGTGTATTCCAGTGTCAGTTTCAAGAGCGACGATCTCGTCATTCCGCACCCGGGCATCGGCGAGCGAAATTTTGTATTGTTGCCCTTGCGCGACCTGGCCCCCGACCTCATTATTCCGGGACTTGGTCGTGTCAGCGGCATACCCGTCAACGGCAAAGAACCAGCCATCTCACGCATCGATTGAAAGGACGCCAGCTTGTCAGTCAGTACCCTGAGTCCGCGCGGCAACACGTCGCGGTTTATCGCCATCGAAGGCCCTATCGGTGTCGGCAAGACCGAGCTGGCCAAGCGGTTGGCCGACAACCTCGACGCCGAGCTGATCCTGGAAGAAGTGGCGGAAAACCCATTCCTCGAGCGTTTCTACCGGGACGGACGCAGTGCCGCGTTACCGGCACAGATGTTTTTCCTGTTCGCCCGTGCCAAGCAGGTTGAGGGCCTGCGCCAGTCAGACCTGTTCACCGATGTGCGAGTCGCGGACTACCTGTTCGCCAAGGATCGCCTGTTCGCAGAACTGAATCTCGACCCGGACGAACTGGCCCTGTACGACCAGGTTGTCACCAACCTGGCCGTCGAAGCGCCAGTGCCGGATCTGGTCATTTATTTGCAATCGTCGGTGGATGCCTTGTTGCGCCGCATCTCCCGGCGCGGGCGACCTTACGAGAGCCGCATCGACCGTGCTTACCTCGAACAACTCACCGAGATTTACGCGCGTTATTTCCACACCTACGACGACGGCCCGTTGCTGATCGTTAATGCCTCGCAGATTGACCCGGTGCACAACGACGCGGATTTCGAGCAGTTATTTCAACAGATTGAACGCATCAGCGGCGGGCGCCATTTTTTCAATCCGGCGTCAGCGGCGATCGCGTAGCATCAAATGGCTATGTATACCCAACTCGAACAACGCGGCATGCCGCAACCACCGGTTAATGTTTCAACGCTCAGGAAAATGAAGGCAGAGGGTGAGGCGATTGCCTGCCTTACAGCTTACGATGCCAGTTTCGCGCAGCTTGTTGATATCGCAGGTTGCGATCTCGTACTGGTTGGTGATTCCCTCGGCATGGTTATCCAGGGTCACGATACAACAGTGCCGGTAACGGTTAACGACATCGTGTATCACACGCGTGCCGTTGCCCGCGGCCTGCGGCGTGCATTTCTCGTGGCCGACATGCCATTCATGAGTTACGCGAACCCCGACCAGGCACTCGAAAGTGCTGTGCGCCTGATGCAGGACGGTGGCGCCATGATGGTTAAGCTCGAAGGTGGCGACGGACAGATCGAAATCGTCGAACACCTCGCGCGTCATGATATTCCAATCTGTTCGCACCTCGGTTTAAAGCCGCAATCGGTGCACAAGATCGGCGGCTTCAAGGTGCAGGGCCGGGACAACGATAAAGCCAGTGAAATGGTGCAGACGGCACGGCGCTTGCAGGATGCCGGCTCGGATATCGTGCTGCTCGAATGCGTGCCCAGCGAAGTCGGCGACGCCATAACCAACGAGCTGGATGTGCCGGTTATAGGCATCGGCGCAGGGCCGTCCGTCGACGGACAGATTCTGGTACTGTACGACATCCTCGACATCACGCAGGGCCGCACGCCAAGATTCGTGCATAATTTCCAGCAGGACTACAACGCCCCGCTGGACGCATTGCAGGCGTACGTGAAAGCTGTGAAAGATCGCAGCTATCCCGCACCCGAGCATTGCTTCTCCTGATCCAGCCCTTTTTTCCTTACAGGAACAATACTCTCTGTGGAAGTAATACAAAGCAAAGAAGAATTGCAGGAGCTTATCGCTGCCTGGCGGGACGAGGACGAACACGTCGCACTCGTTCCCACGATGGGCAACTTGCATCAGGGGCACGGACGCCTGGTGGAAATTGCGCGCGAACATGCGGAGCGGGTCGTCGTCTCTGTTTATGTGAATCCTACGCAATTCGGCGAAGGCGAAGACTTCGAAGAATACCCGCGGACACTGGAACGCGACACGCGTCGGCTCAAGCACGTCGGCGCCGATGTATTGTTCGTGCCTGACGACGACACCGTGTATCCGTTCGGTCACGACTGTGCAACGGTCGTTTCAGTGCCGGGCTTAACGGAAAATTTTTGCGGTGCGGTGCGGCCGGGGCATTTTGATGGCGTCACAACAGTGGTTGCCCGGCTGTTCGCGATCGTGCAACCGGAAGTCGCCGTGTTTGGCCAAAAGGACTACCAGCAGCAACTCGTCATCCGGTACATGACCGAAGATCTCAGTTTGCCCATCCGCATTATCACGGCTGCCACGGTGCGTGAAGACGATGGCCTGGCAATGAGTTCACGCAACGCTTACCTGACCGAGGAAGAGCGACTTGTCGCACCGAAATTGCACCAGGTCCTTGAGCAGATCGGCGCGCGACTGCAATCGGGTGACCGTGACTTTGCAGTAATGGAGCAGGAAGGCGCCGACGAACTCGGTGCGGCCGGATTTAAACTGGATTACCTGGCGATTCGACGTGCGGAAAACCTGACGCAACCCGACAGGGATTGTGACGATCTCGTCGTGCTTGCCGCGGGCAAGCTTGGCAAGGCTCGGTTGATCGACAACGTCGTCGTAACGGTCTAATTCAGGCGACTAAACAGAAACGGCGTCCCGACCGGCACGCTTGGCACGGTATAACGCCGCGTCGGCCGCCCTGATCAGGCTGTCGAGCGTACCGGGTTTGTCGAGCGCCGCGATGCCCATCGAAATGCGTATCGGGATCTGTATCAGTGAGTCTTCCGTGTGGGCCGTATCGCCGCTGACGCATTGTCGCACCCGATCCGCAATGACCAATGCCTGCTCATCGTCTACACCGGGTAGCAAGACGGCAAACTCATCACCGCCGTAGCGAACGAGTACGTCGTTGGGGCGAAACTGTTTCTTCAGGATTCTTGCAACGGCCGTCAACGCGCGGTCGCCGGCAATGTGACCGAACTTGTCATTGAACAGCTTGAAGTTATCAACGTCGATCATGATGAGTGCGATGGGTTTGTTGTCGTCTTCGCAGCGCTTGATCTCGCGCGGGAATGACTCTTCCATCGCATGCCGGTTGCCCAGCCCGGTCAGCGCGTCGGTGGTTGCGTGAATTTCGAACTTGCGAAGTTCGCCGTAGCTGTCTGCAATAACGCGGTTATGGCTGCGGACACGTTCCGACAGCACAACGAGCAGGTTCTTCGCGAACTCATGCGACGCATTGACCATGTCCCATAGCGTGCTCTGGTGAATCACCAGCAGGTGGCTGTCTTCAGCCGCGACGACGAACGCGGAGGGGTCGCGATCTTCGATGATCGACATCTCGCCGACGCATGCTCCCACTTCGACATTGGCAAGAGGCGGCGTGCCCCGTGCACCAACGTGAATATTCAGGCTGCCGGAAAGAACAAGAAAGACGTGTTCATTGCGCGAGCCGGGCGACAAAATGAGTTCGCCGGGTTCGACGTCGCGCCGGTCGCATTTTTGCAGCAGATCTTTGACATCGTCCGGGTCAACACCGCGAAAGAGCTCAAGTCCTTCAAGAAGTGAGCGCTTATAGTCGGAGTTGCTTGCCAGTGCTTCAGCCATTCTCCAATCTTCGCGTGTATCGCATCGTAAAAGTAACGACTAGGGCACAATATTGCCCTCGAGTTCTGCGCGTGCGTCCGCAAATTCGTCCCGTTCGGCTGCAGTAGGCTCCGGATAGCTGAGTCCAAGGCTTTGAAGCGACTGGATAATTATCTCTGAAACCCGTGCGCGCATGTACGGCTTGTCGTCGGCCGGGATGGCATACCAGGGCGCCCATTGTCGCGACGTTGCATTCAGCGCCTGCTCGTAAGCGTCCATGTACTGGTCCCAGTAGCGCCGCTCCACCACGTCGCCGGCAGCAAATTTCCAGTGCTTGTCCGGGTCGTCGAGGCGCGCGAGAAACCGCTGTTTCTGTTCGTCTTTCGAGACATTCAGCCAGAATTTGATAATGACCGTGCCGTTACGCGCAAGGTGTTCTTCCTGGTCCCGTATGGATTTCAGTCGATCATCCCAGATTGTTTCGAGATTCAGTTCACCCGGCAGCTTCTGCGTGCCGAGAATTTTCGGGTGCACGCGCACCACGAGCACTTCCTCGTACTGGCTGCGATTAAAAATGCCGATACGGCCGCGTTCGGGCATCCGGCAACTCGTGCGCCACAAAAAGTCATGATCGAGTTCCAGGCTGGTGGGTCGCTTGAACGTAAATACCTGGCAGCCGGCGGGGTTAATGCCCTGCATAACCGCACGAATAGTGCTGTCCTTGCCCGCCGCATCCATCGCTTGAAACACGAGCAGCACAGAGTGCCGGTCGCCTGCCGAAAGCATTCGCTGCAAACTCTTGAGTTCCTCGATACATTTCTTCTTGTACTTGCCTTTAAGTGGCGGCTCATCGGTGGTGGGTGCCGATGCAGCCTCGCTCAGTTTGAACGTGCCGTCGAAAGGAACGAGGTAGGGGGAGTTGGGGGCTTCAAACATATTCTTGTTGTCTCCGTGTGCCTGCTACTCAATGCCGTGCTGGGCGAGCGACCACGTTACATGATCGCGCACCAAATGTGTGCACGAGTTCAGGCGGTTTTGCAGAGCACTAATGAGTCGCGGGCTCGTTTCTGCATTGCCTAGCGCCACTGCGATATTGCGCAGCCAGCGTTCATAACCAATACGGCGGATTGCGCTGCCTTCAGTTTTTTCGAGCCACGTTTCTTCGCTCCAGTTGAACAGATCAACGAGGTCGGCGGCATCGAGTTCGTGTCGCGGCGCGAAGTCGCCTTCCGCAGTTGGTTCTGCGAATTTGTTCCAGGGGCAAAATAGCTGGCAGTCATCGCAACCGTAGATGCGGTTACCGATGTCCTTGCGAAACTCTTCGGGAATCTCGCCGTCGAGCTCGATAGTCAGGTACGAAATACAGCGGCGTGCATCAACCTGGTAAGGCGCAACAATCGCCTTGGTCGGGCAAACATCGATACAGGCACGGCAACTGCCGCAATGGCCCGTCGCCGGTGTGTCTACGGGTAAGGGCAGATCGGTGTACAACTCGCCGAGAAAAAACCACGAGCCCGCCTGCTTGTTAATGACATTGCTGTGTTTGCCGATCCAGCCGAGCCCGGCTTTTTCGGCAAGCGGTTTCTCGAGCACCGGGGCACTGTCGACGAACACGCGGTAACCGAATTCGCCGATGCGCTCGCCGATCTGGCGCGCCAGCGCGCGTAGCCGGCCGCGCAGCACCTTGTGGTAGTCGCGGCCGAGCGCGTAGCGCGAGATATACGCCTGCGAGCGGTGGTCGAGCTTCGATTTCGCGCGCTCCTGGTTTTCGGGCAGGTAATCCATACGCACCGAGATAACACGCAAGGTGCCCGGCACGAGTTCTTCAGGGTGACTGCGTTTGCTGCCATGCTTGTGCATGTAGTGCATCTGGCCGTGATATTCCGCTTGCAGCCATGCATTCAGGCGGGCATCGGCTTCGCTGAGGTCAATGTCACTGATGCCGGTTTGCTGAAAGCCAAGCTCGCTACTCCAACGCAGAATGTCGTTCTTCAGTTCGTCGTAGTTAATCTGTTGGCGGGCGTTTTTCTTGTCGTTGGACATCTTGTCTGCGTTATCCCGGGTGACCACAGTATAATCGCGCGCATGGACGAGTTGCCGCTGGATATCATTTCTTTAGAGTCGGGACGTGCGATCGATCGGGCCGCGATCGAACAGGCGGGCATACCCGGCTACACACTAATGACGCTGGCCGCGCAGGCGGCGCTCCGCGAATGCCTGGCTTTTTTCCCGGACAGGCGGCGCTGGCAAATAGTGTGCGGCGCGGGCAACAACGCCGGCGACGGCTACGTTCTCGCGCGACTTGCGCGGCAGTCGGGTATCGAGGTGTCCGTGCGGTACCTCAGTGATCCTGCGGCACTGACCGGCGATGCGGCGCAGGCTTATGCGGATTTTGCCGCATCCGGTGCGGAGGCGCGGGTTTGGGAAGGCCAACTGGATGAGCAGGCGGAGCTCATCGTCGATGCCATTCTGGGCAGTGGCCTGGACCGCGACGTTGGCGGCGCGTTTGCCGACGCTATCAATGCGATCAATGCGCACCCTGCGCCGGTCGTCGCTATCGATATCCCGTCGGGCATACACGGCGAGTCGGGCAAACGGCTTGGCACGGCGATTGAAGCCGCGCTTACTGTCTGCTTCGTGTCCCTGAAACCGGGTTTGTTTCTCGCGGACGGCATTGCTGCAACAGGACGACTGCGTTTCGACGGACTCGGCATTCCCCAGAATTGTCGCGCGCAGGCAGACGTTGTCATGCGGCGAATCGATGAGCAGCAGCTGCACGCGGCACTGCCCCCGCGGCGCAAGGATGCGAACAAGGGCGATTTCGGCCATGTCATCGTGATTGGCGGTGGACGCGGCATGCCCGGTGCCGTGCGCCTGTGTGCGGAGGCGGCGTTGCGTACGGGGGCGGGCAAGGTCAGTGTAGCGACCTGGCCGGGACATGCGGATGCACTTCTTGCCGCTTGTCCGGAACTCATGGTGCACGGTGTGGAAAAGGCTGAACAGCTGCTTCCTTTGCTCGACAGTGCTGACGTGATTGCATTTGGGCCGGGTCTCGGCCGGTCGGCCTGGTCCGAAAACTTGTACGCGCAGGTGGCTGGCCAAGGCTTGCCGGCTGTCTGGGATGCCGACGCGTTGAATCTGCTGGCCGCCCAGCCTGAGGGCTCACGGGCCGCAAATGTCGGCCCGCGCATCATCACGCCCCATCCAGGAGAGGCCGCTCGCTTGCTGAATCTGACCAGCCGCGCTGTCCAGGACGACCGGCTCACCAGCGTGCAATCGTTGCAGCGCGATTACGGTGGTGTCGCGGTTTTGAAGGGGGCCGCCAGCCTGGTCGCAACCGCGAATGCCGTTCCGCTGGTTTGCACGGCGGGCAACCCCGGCATGGCGACGGCAGGCATGGGCGATGTGTTGACCGGTGTTATTGCCGCGTTGCTCGCGCAGGGACTGCCGCTTGAATCAGCCGCCCCGTTGGGTGTGCTTGCGCATGCGCTGGCCGGGGACCGTGCCGCCAGGCAAGGGGAGCGGGGCATGCTCGCCAGTGACCTGTTGCGGGAGTTGCGTGCCGTCGTCAACGGGCAACGGGATGACTGAGCGGCGCGTACTCAGCCTCCCCAATGAGGCAGCAACAGCAAGCTTTGCCAATGCACTGCTGGAACGTCTGCCGCCGAATCCGGCTGGCTGGACCTTGTTGCTGGAAGGGGAGTTGGGGGCCGGCAAGTCGACCTTTGCCCGCGCACTCATTCGCGCGATGGGGCACGCGGGCCCCGTGCCGAGCCCTACCTATACTCTGATCGAACCCTACGAACTCGACCGCGCAACGATCTACCACGTCGACCTGTACCGCATCGCCAGCCCCGACGAGCTGCACTACCTCGGCTGGGACGAGCTCGACGACGGGCTGCGTCTCGTGGAATGGCCGGATCGGGCGCCGGAGCTCATGGAGCAGGCCGATTTCAGCCTCAGACTTAGTTACGAAGGGGACGGCCGGCGGGCCGAACTGAGCGCGGTTTCAGGCCGCGCCGCGGCATTGCTCGAGGGCTGGCCCAATCCGCCCGCCTGATACCGGTAGTCAGCGAGAGGATTAACTAAGGCCTATATCTTCATAATTTTGAAGAAAAAATCTTGGTTTTTTCTGCGGATTTCGTATACTCAGCCGACATAATAACCGTGTCCCCGGGGATTTTTTCGAGCGATGTACCACTTCCGCCTGCTAACCGCTGTCTTTTTACTCTGCTTTTCGACGTTTGCTGTCGCGAGCACGACAGTTGAAGGTATCCGGATCTGGTCTGAGGACGACAAGACCCGCGTGGTCTTCGATCTCAGCAATCCGGCCGTACACAATATATTCACGCTGCGTGGCCCTGATCGCCTCGTGGTGGACGTTAAAAGCGGTCGCCTCGCCGAATCCCTGAAGAATCTGCCGAAGGGCATCGGCTCGGTACGCAGCGTGCGCAGCGCCCTGCAGGCTGACGGGGACTTGCGCGTCGTGCTGGACCTCAGCGAAACGGTTCGCTCCCGCAGTTTTACCGTTGCCCCCAACAAGACCTACGGCGACAGACTCGTTATTGACCTGCATCGCACCGGTGCACCGCGCACAGTCAAGCGTGCGTCTGAGGGCTACACGCCCGGGCGCGACATCGTTGTCGCTATCGATCCCGGCCACGGCGGTAGAGACCCGGGCGCAATTGGCAAGAACCGGACCCGCGAAAAAGACGTTGCGCTCGCCATTTCGCGCGCACTTGCGAACAAGATCAATGCAGAGTCCGGTATGCGCGCCGTGCTGACTCGGGATAGCGACCACTACGTGGAACATCGCCGGCGCATGCAGATAGCGCGAGATGCAAAAGCGGACCTGT
>JAUHZT010000238.1 GCA_030425905.1 Gammaproteobacteria bacterium | reverse complement strand
CATCGCTCTTGCGATACCACTCCATGTGCGTGAAGCCGGTTTGAAAATTCAGGGCTTCTATGACGTCGTAGCCCATCGCAACGCCAGCGGCCAGTTGCGCATCGTCCACGTCCCGCAGCGCAATGACCTGCGGGCTGATCCATTCATTGCTGCGCGCAACCAGCGGCCGCGGGCGATACCAGGCAATGTTGTAGTAGGCGATTTCGCCGTCGATGGTTATCGTGTCGAACGTGTATTCCTCGCCATCCACGAATTCTTCGACACTGACGGTTGCGACGTGCCGCAGCCGCGGTAACACGGTACGCAACTCGTCGGCCGACTCGATACGGTAGGTATCGGCCGAGCCGGCACCAGCAATCGGCTTCAGTATCACCGGGAAGCCGATCTGTTCGGTAGCTTCCCAAACGGCAGCAGCGCTGGCAGCTGCGACATGCCGCGGCGTACGCACGCCGGCCTTATCCAGTGCAAGTTTCATCGCTTCCTTGTCGCGAAAGCGATGTGCTTCGTCGATGGAGAGACCGCTGACGCCGAGTTGCAGCCGCAATTCCGCGGCGAGCATGATGCCGGGTTCCCAGAGACACTCAACCCGGTCGATTTCGTGGCCTCGCAGTTGCGCGCGCAGCTCACCGAGCACGGCCCCCGAATCCCAGAGCGACCGCACCTGGACATACTTTGACAGCGAGCGTTTGACGAGCTCGGGCAGTGCGGCGACCGGCTGGTCGCCGACACCAAAGACCTTCGCGCCGGCATCAGCAAGCCCGCGGGTGAATTCGGGCATATCGGCCGGGTAGCCAGGTGATAGAATGAGAACCTTCAATATCGCTCCTCGGTTGCAGCGCAGGTAACCATAACAATCAGGATAGCACCGACAGCGGCACAAACCGGACAGGCAGAAGAACAATCAAACCGCTAAAAATATGTCTCGTCAGCTCTGAATTGACGCCACTGGCAAAAACTGGCGGGCTGGCGGACGTTTCGGCGGCGCTGGCGACCTACCTGCACGTCGCTGGCCACGATGTGCGCACACTGATTCCGCGCTACAAGAGGATCGATGAAGCCGGCGTGGATATACAGCCGGTGAAGGGCATGTCCGACCTGAGTTTGCAGCTGGGTCCACACAAGGTCCGTTGCAGTATCGAGAAGACGCTGCTCGGTGACTCGAAGACGCCGATCTACCTGTTGAACTGCCCGGACGCGTACGGCCGGGACAGCATCTATACGAATGATGGCGACGAGCATCTGCGCTTTGTGCTGTTGTCACAAGCGGCCATCGGCATGTGCCAGCAGATGAATTTTGCGCCGGACATTTTCAGTTGCCACGACTGGCAGTCTGCGCTGGTTCCGTTATACCTGAAAGCAACGCATGCCTGGGACAAGCTGTTCAGCGCTACGCGGTCCGTGCTGACTATTCACAATATCGGCTACCAGGGGATGTTCAGCGCGGATGTGCTGGGCGACCTGGAACTGGCAGGCGCCGAAAATTTCCTGCACCAGGACGACCTCAACAGCGGCGTTATCAATTTCCTGAAAACGGGCATCCTGTACGCAGACCTGGTAACAACAGTCAGCCCGACCTATGCACGGGAGATTCTTGGTGACGAGTACGGCATGGGGCTCAACGGGCTGCTACAGCAGCGCGGCAACTCGGTAGTGGGCATTCTGAATGGTGTGGACTACGACGAGTGGGACCCGGCCACGGACAAACACCTGCCCGCGAACTATGCGCCGGATGACATGCGTGGCAAGGCAATCTGCAAATCAAAACTGCTGGCGGAACTGGGGCTCGATGCCAAACCCGGACGCCCGTTGCTCGGTATTGTCAGTCGACTGGCCGGGCAGAAAGGAATCGACCTAATCGAGAAAGTGGTGCCGCGCATGCTGTCGCAACGGGACTTCGCTCTCGCAGTTCTCGGCAGCGGCGAGTCACGCTTTGAGCAGGTATTCGAATGGATGCAGCGCCAGTTTCCGGGGCGCGTCACATTCT
>JAUHZT010000124.1 GCA_030425905.1 Gammaproteobacteria bacterium | reverse complement strand
CGGTCGTGTGCCAGAGGACTTTGCCTGGCTGGTTTCCGCGGCGGCCAACACCAAGCATGCTGTGAACCTGGCCGGTTCCGATCTCCTCGCCGAAGCGGCCGACCTGGCGACGATTGTCCTGGGCGACGAGATTGAGCCTTTTTTGACCTGGAACGCTGAGTTTCAGTGTACGCGCGACGGCCGAATGGACGGGGTCATCGGCTGGTTTGACTGCAAGCTGATTGACGACGTCCGGATGACCAACTCGCCGGCCGCCGACGATGCTCTCGAACGGCCTCAGGCGTTCCTGCCACTGGAAGCACCCGTTAGTGTAGCGGCTGGAGAGACGGTTGCGGTGACGGTCATGGCGAGGCACCGGGACAATATACTTGGATGGATTGTCGAATTGCCGCAATCGGGCCAGCGTTTTGCTCAAACGACATTTAACGGCCTGTTCCTCGATTCGCAAACGCTGACACGCGCGCATCCGGACAGAACAGCAGAACTGAACGAGCGTGGCGAAGCCTGCAAATTGATCCTGGCCTATTGCGATGGCTCGCGGACCGTCGCCGAAGTGCAGGCGCTGGTGCAACAAAAATATCCGAACCTGTTTCCGACGGCCTTTGCGACTGAGTACTTCGTCACTGCCGTGCTGGCCGAAAACACTGGCAAATGATCTCGCACAAGATAATGTCGCCGCGGATTCAGGCGCCCATCGAAGGCCGGCCGTTCAACCAGTATCTTTATGATGACGACCAGGTGTGGACCGACTTTTACCGGCGGGATGGCGGCTACCTGTTGCGATTCCCTGACCTCGCGGATTTCGAAGTCTCGGCCGACGGAACCGAGGTTGTCACTTACCCGATGCCCGATTGCGATGAGGAAACTATCGCACATCTGTTCATCAACCAGCTGGTACCACTGGCGCTCAGCCGGCAGGGCCAGCCGTCATTCCATGCCAGCGTCGTCACGGTCCCTGGCGGCGCCGTTGCGTTCCTTGGCGAGTCAGGTGCCGGCAAGTCGACGCTGGCCGCTTCCTTTGCGCTGGACGGCTCGGCGTTCCTGACCGACGACACTCTGCTCATCGAAGAGCAGGACGGCATTTGCCTGGCGCACCCCAGCCATGCCTCATTGAGGCTGTGGGACGATAGCGTCAGCGCCTTGATTAACAACGATATTCGTCGCGCGGGCCCGATCAGCTACACACCGAAAGCCCGCTTACTCGCGGGGGACGCACTGGTACACAACGACGACCTGCAGCGCTTGCTCGCAGCCTACGTACTGACCTGTCGCGAACCCGACGAGGTTGTGATCGAACCGGTGGCTGGCGTTGAACGCTACATGGGCTGGCTCAAGAACTCCTTTCTACTGGACATTGAGGACGACGACTTGTTGCAGCAACACTTTGATTGGACCCATCGGGTGTCGGCCTCAGTGCCCACTTTCACTCTCGACTATCCGTACGAGTACGCTGCGCTGCCCGGGGTGCGACAGTACGTGCGCGAACACGTGGCGAGTCTATGACGGGTGGCATCGACAACAAGGCAACGTTTACGGTTCCGCCCCAGGTCATGTCCCGACTGGTCGGCGAAGAGACCGTATTGCTCGACCTTGCTTCGGGCATGTATTTCGGCCTTGACGGTGTGGGCAAGCGCATCTGGGACTCCGTCAGCGATGGACAGAATTGCGAAGAGATCGCGGCGACTATTGCCAGCGAGTATGACGTCGAGCCAGACCAGGCGCTGGACGACGTCATCGAATTCCTCGGCAGCTTGGTCGACCGCGGACTATTGCTAGCGAGTTGATTGCGAAAACGCGGCCAGGTCCGCATTCCTGCGCCGATGCGCTGCTACCCGTCCGCGCAATGCGCCAATGGTCCCGGCCAGGGAGTCGTGCAGCAGCAACGAGAAGCCGAACTGGCGCATCCAGTGCATTTCTCGGGTGCGGGCCGACAGGTCGGACTTCAACCAGCGGTCAATGTACGCCCTGCACAGCGAGCCGGGGCGCAACATTGCGAGGCCCTCATCCAGTGCCGCGGGCGTACGAGGTGATATCAGCAACTGCACCCAGCGCAACGTGGCCCAGGCTGCCGTCTTCACCCCGTTGGCGTGCAGCCGGTGGCGCATGGCGTCCCAGTCGATGGGCTGCATCTGAATCCAGTCAACAATATCAGCTACCCGGTGCAATCCCATGTCCCAACCGGCAAGGTGCTTGGCAAATGCGGGGTGAACAAGCAAGAGAAAAAAACTGTCTTCGGTCGCCAGCATCCAGACTCCACGCTCGAAGCGGCGGCGAGAAAGGATGTCGTCAATCTGCTCGCCCGGCAACCGCCCCTCCCGCAGTAGTCCCCAATGCAGATCCACGAAAATCGCCCCACGGATCAGCTCCAGTTCGTGACTGATCGTCGCCGCCTTGGGTGATGCTTGGTAGCCCAGTCCTGAAAGCGCGTCGGCAACTCGCAGGCGATCATCCGGCGACACCAGCAGGTCGATATCGTGACAGGCGCGGATCGCGGGATTCGGGTAGAGCAACAATCGATTCGCTACGCCCTTGATTACGGCGTAGCGTATGCCAGCTGTGCCCAGAGCAGCGTCGATTTCAGCCAGCGCCCGCTCTTGTGCAAGATACAGCGACTCTGCCGCCATACGGCTGGCATGAAATTCCGATCGCCCTGTGGACAAGTGCCATCGCGGACCGAGTCCATGATCGATGACAAATTCAACGAATGACTCATCATGCGCATCGATTGCCGCCTCCAGCATTGGCTCGTCATCGCCGGCCAGCACCGGCATCATGGCAGATCGATAATTATCAAGACGCGTCATGTGGTAATACTAACGGACTCATGAGCGGAATCTGCGGACTATTCAACCTCGACCAGTCACCGGCTGCGGCAGACAACATCGGCGCCATGTGCGCCATGCTTGAGCGACGCGCTCCTGATGGCACAAGCACGTGGCGCGAAAGCTGCGTGGCCCTGGGGCATACACAGCTGATTACAACGCCAGAAGCTGCCCTCGAGCAACAGCCGGTCCGGCACGCCGAGTCCGGTTGCGTAATTACCGCGGATGCGCGTCTCGACAATCGCGATGAAATACTCGCGGCCCTGGCCTTCGGCAAAGACAAGCAAGTTGTGAGTGACGCCGAATTGTTGCTGCACGCCTACCTGGCCTGGGGTAGTCGATGCGTTGAAAGACTGCTGGGCGATTTCGCCTTTGCTATCTGGGACCCACGTCACCGCCACCTGGTTTGCGCACGCGATCACTTCGGCATGCGCCCGTTCTACTACCACTATTCCCCTGTTCGGCGCTTCCTGTTTGGCTCCAGCGCCGCATCGATTCTGGTCGTGCCCGATGTGCCTTACAACATTAATGAGGCACGCGTCGCGGACTACCTGATCCAGGAACTCGAATGGGTCGACTACACCTGCTCCTTTTTTGACGGCGTGGCTCGCCTGCCGCCCGGCCACCGGGCCCTCGTCAACGCCGACCGGGTGCAAATCGAGGCCTACTGGCAGCCGGAAGCGACGCCGGATCCCGGCCCACTCAGCGACGACGACTGGCGAGAAGGACTGCTCGAGCATCTCACCCGGTCTGTCGACAGGCGATTGCGCGCCCCCACCGGGCAGGTAGGCTCGATGCTGAGTGGTGGCATGGACTCCGGCTCTGTCGTCGCGATCGCCAAGGATTTGCTGCATGACCGGGGTGCGAGTGACTTGCCGACCTACTCCGCGGTCTGTGGCACAGCAGAAATCGCTGAGGAGTCCGCGTGCATCGAGTCGCAGGCCATTTACGCCACGGTCGCGCTGCCCCGCATCAATCCCACCCTGATTGTTCCCGAAGCGTCGCTGGACGACATGCCACAGATGCTCTACGGCTACGAAGAGCCGTTCGATACGGGTTTTATGTTTCTCAAGAAGATCTATGCCGAGGCAGCCAACCAGGGAATGCGGGTAGTTCTTGACGGCGGCGGTGGCGACGTTGTACTAGGCGACGGTTCCTACATCGTTCGCCTGATCCGGGCAGGGCATTGGAGCCGGGCCTGGGCCGAGATCACCGCAGAAAATCGCTACTATGGCGACGGCAGGCTGGCGACGATACTGGGGCGCTATGCGCGTGCCGTCATGCTGCCGGAATTCGTGAAGCGGTCCGCGCGCCGGTTGCTCGGGCCTCGCATCGCCAAGAAAAAGATACGCGAGTCGCTGGTGTCCGCCGACCTGGCCCGGCATGTCAATCTCGCCGACCGGTTTCAGCGCATGCGCCAGACGTTCGAAAACGACCGGACTGGCGACTATGCAATGGAGACAATGCGCTCGATTCTGCCCAACATGACGGCCGGCAAGGAGCGGTATGCGCGCCTTGCGGCTTCCTGTGCCACAGAAGCCCGCGATCCATTCATGGACAAACGACTCGTCGAGTTCTGCGCACACATTCCCGGTCATCTGCGCATCCTGCAGCACCAGTACAAGCTGATCCTGCGCCAGGTCATGGATGGCCGGGTGCCGAAAGACGTCGCCTGGGGGGATCGCAAGCCGCACATCGGCTGGTTATTTAATCAGGCGGTCAAGAACCGATTGCTTGCAGAAGGTCGGCTGAGCCCCCAGCAGCTGCAATCAGAGCTTGGCGACTGGCTGGACGAGGACGTCCTGGCCCGAAGCTGGCGGGAATTCCAGCATTATGGCTACTGCGAGGAAATCAACACGGCCCTGTGCCTGGCGCTGTGGTTGGAGGAGCACCGCCAGCGGCCGCAATCGCCGAAATAGCATTTTATTTGCGTGACGAAGGAGTGTTATTATCTGGGCTTGCAGCAAGTCCTGCAGGGCACCCTCAAATGCATCGACCTACAGACAATCCGTTTCCGTGTTCAGGCGCATCCGCCAAACCCGCTCCGCGTCCATATGTACGCCCGGTGCTAAAGACTTTCGGTCCGGTCGGCACCCTGACGCAGTCGGGTAGCGGCAATCCCGTCGAGATGACGATGGGCAACGGCGAGTGCACTATGGGCATGATGGCGATGTGCTGACCCTGCGCCCGGCGCAACATCGACAGCGACAAGCATTGAACAATTCTTGAACTTCCTCTCGGAAGTTCGGGCAGTGTAGTGTTACAATCGCGCCGATTCTTCCTGCTCTCAGGGTATTGTCTTGAATTACAACGAGATACCTCGCGCGAAAGTGACGCCCGAAGTCGTGCGCAAGCCATACACGCGACCGGCCGTGACGACGTTCGGGGCCGTTGGCGCACTCACCCAGTCGGGCAGCATGATGGACGGTGAGATGACCATGCAAACCGGCGGCTGCAGTATGGGCCAGATGGCGATGTGCTGATGAACAGGGATCGGTCGATGCAACCTCGCGCAAAACGCGCTTATACCCGGCCATCGCTACGGCGGTTTGGCTCGATCAGGGATCTCACTCAGGCAGGTTCGGGCAGCAATTCAGAACTGATGAGCAACGGGATGTGTTCCATGAGTCCGTCGCAACAGATGTGTTAAGTGACAATCAATCAGCACGCTATTTCGCTCAGGCAGACTCGTCCCGAGCCGGAAAATCGACAATCTTGTCCGGACCGGCGTTGTCACCAGTCGTAGAGCGCCTGGCGACCCAGATCCTGTCTTCGATACCGTTCTGGGGACGATACTCGGCGATCGCCTCACCCAGAACCGTACGAGCACGCTCGAAGTCCAGCTTACGTGACGCGGCCTCAAGTTCATCGATAATCCAGGTTACTTGTTCCAGCGGCAGACAATCTTCGTCCGCACGACAAATGCGCGGATGTCGCGTCCCGGAAACATTAGAGCCGATCAGCAACTCCTCGTAGAGTTTTTCGGCCGGCCGCAGGCCAATGTAACGAATCTCGATGTCACCATCAGGATTGTCGTCATCCATCACGGAAAGCCCCATTAATTTGATCATCCGATATGCCAGGTCCTTGACACGGACCGGCTCGCCCATATCGAGAACGAAAACGTCACCACCCTTGGCCATGGCGCCAGCCTGGATGACGAGTTCTGCCGCCTCGGGAATGGTCATGAAATACCGAATGATGTCGCGGTGGGTGACTGTCACCGGCCCACCCCGGCGTATCTGTTCGCGAAATAGCGGCACAACCGAGCCGGACGACTCAAGTACGTTGCCAAAGCGGACCATGCAGAATCGGGTTGACAGATCTTCTCGCGCGTAGGCCTGCAAAATCATTTCCGCCAGCCGCTTGGTTGCACCCATGACGCTCGTCGGGTTGACCGCCTTGTCGGTCGAAATAAGAACAAACGTCTCGACACCCGCGTCTATCGCCGCCCTGGCTGTGCGCAAAGTCCCGACAACGTTGTTGCCAATACCTTCGAGGAGATTGTGTTCGACCAGCGGCACGTGCTTGTAGGCAGCCGCATGGTAGACGGTCTCGACACCGAACACGCGCATCGTCTCGGACAGTTTTTGCTCGTTGTTGACCGTGCCCAAAATCGGGACCAACTCGCAACCGGAATCGTTGCCAGCGACCAGATGATTTAACTCATTGCTGATCTGGTACAGCGCCGTCTCGCTTATCTCCTGCAATACCAGGCGCTTCGGGTTCAGCTGCAGGATCTGCCGACAGAGCTCGCTGCCAATCGATCCACCGGCGCCGGTTACGAGCACATTTTTGCCGGTAATGCAGAGATGCAGCAAGTCCGGGTCCGGCGGTACCGGGTCACGTCCCAGCAGGTCGTTGACCGCAACGTCGGTCAACTCGTCGACGCTGGCTTTACCGGAAACGATGTCGCCATAAGCGGGAACGGTTTGTACTCGAATCGGAAACTCAGAGAGTTGCTCCAGCACTTTGCGCCGCCGGCGCAGATTGGCACTCGGCATTGCCAGCAACAGGGTATTGACCGACAACTCTTCACAGAGAACTTTGACGGCAGCGGGCGGATAGACCTCGAACCCGCCGACCTTGCGGCCCTGGATGATCGGATTGTCGTCGAGCATCGCGACCGGCAGGTATTCGGTACCCTCGCGCAGTACCCGCGCCAGTTGCACACCCGTCGACCCTGCGCCATAAATAATGACCTTCTCGCGATTTCTCGATGCGCGCCGATCTGCCAGCAACAGACGCGCCAGGTAGCGGCTGCCGCAAATGTAGATGAACGAAAAAATCCCATAGGCGACCGCCCACCGCCGTGGCGTACCGCCGAACACGTAGACCTGCATCATTACGGCGCCGACAAGGCCGGAGCCGGCCGCCGTCAGTACCGCGGATATCAGGAGGTCCAGCCCCAGATAACGAACGACGGAACGATACATGCCAAGCCACCAGGCGAGCAGTAACGAGACGACGGCTGTTGCGAAAACGACCGCCGGATGCGTTTCAATTACCTTGCCAAGGGCGATGAGCCAGAGCGCGCACACAACGCAGAGCGCGAAGCCGAGGAGATCGGTCAATACGACGATCAGTGTCTTGACGAATCGTGGCAGCCGCACGAGTACGTCGCGCAGGCGATAAGCGGAAAGTCGAAGCCTCTCAGTCACAGAGTCTCACTTTTCTTTAAGTTTTTGAGCTAACGCTCTATTCCAAAACGAATTAAAGCGCCCGGACCTGGGCCTAATCTACCCTATTTACTCGCGTACGAATACTGGTAGGCGTATTTACCGGCACCGTAGCGGTGCCCTTGCCTGACATCATTAATTACAAGGCCTCGCAGGTTAACACCCGATATTTGCAGTCTTTTTACGCTCTGTTCGATTTCGCGCATCGGGTGTACACCAGATTTGATAACCATCATGGTTGCACCGGCAACTTGCCCTATAATGGTAGCATCGGTCGCCGCCAGAATCGGCGGTGAGTCGATGATGATGTGATCGTACGCAGGGATCAGCTCTTGCATACTCTCAGTAAATCGCTGGTGAAATAATAACTCTGCGGGATTTGGCGGCAAACTGCCGGTCGGCATCAGCGTCAATCCCTCAATAGGTGTTTCGTGCAGGACTAGTTCAACCGGTAGGTCCTTGCCGATTAGGTCCGACAGACCATTTTCTTTCTCTAACCCCAGGAACTTGTGCAAATGGCCCTGGCGCATGTCACCGTCTATCAGCAATACCTTCTTGTCGTTGCTGGTCAGCACGGCTGCGAGGTTGGCACTGATGAAGGACTTGCCGACGCCAGGACTGGGTCCGGCGATCATGATGCAGTTGTTCTTGGCGTCCATCGTGCCGAAATGCAAAGCTGTTTGCAGGTTTCTTAGGCTCTCGATGGCAAGATCATCCGGACTGTCTTTGGCAAGCAATGCCAGGCTATGCCCGTTCGCAAGATGGTCGCTGTAGATCTCGTCCTGACGATCACTGTGCGCAATGGTTGCGTAGACCGGAATGCCGATCTGCCTTTCGATCAGGTCCGGGTCTTCAACACCGGCTTTCAGCGCATGCCGGGCAAAGGCAGACGCAACACCGAGGAAGCCACCGAGCACAAGGCTCAACAGGACAATGCGCTTCCGGTTCGGGCTGATCGGCTGAGTCGGTAACTCGGCATAGTCTATGATGCGCGAATTGCCGACCGTGCCAGCCTTGACCACCCGCAACTCCTGCGCCGTGTTCAGCAGTGACGTGTACAACGCCGTATTCACTTCCACATCACGGACCAGGCGCAACAGTTCCTGTTGCGTCGTCGGCAGGTCACGCACCTGGTCGTTCTGGCCGGCAAGCTGCACTTCCAGACGCTGGATTTGCCGGTCCAGAGCAATCACGGTCGGGTGAGCCGCCGTAAATGCCAGGGTCGCCTTCTCGCGTTCCCGACGCAGCTCGCTGATCTCGTTTTCAATCGCAACGATTGTCTGCAGGGTTGCCTGGGTTTCGAGAGACAGGTCTATGGAACCCTTTTCCAGGCGGTAGTCGTTTAGTGCCTGTTCGGCCGCCTCGACGCCCTCCCGAACTGACGGCAACTGTTTGTTCAGGAACTCCAGTGTCTGTTGCGCTTCGGCCGAGCGCCGATTGACGTTCTGCCGAATGTAAGCGTCCTGAATTTCATTGAGTTGTACCTGAAGTGCCTTTCGATCCGGGCCATTCAGCGTTACCTTCAGGATTCCCGACCACTCGCCTTGTTCCTCGACATTCATTCGGCCCTGCAATGACGCGATGGCACTGACGCGAGACGCACGCCAGACATCAAACTCCTGCCCCTCTTCGCCATTCAGCGCGGACACCATGAGCGTAACTGTGCCGTGCTCATTGACCGGCACTGTCGTCATTTCGCCAACCCGGCCTTTGCCCAGCACTTCACTATTCTCGTCGAGCAGGTCGAATGCATCGCCCCCGGTTGCCACGAGCAGCAGTGCGCTGTTCGCCTCCGGCGTTGAGAATTCCAGTGTGTCGACCGTGATTCCCGGTTGCTCACTGGCCGGTGCCCGGCGGGCCAGCGCCGCGCCAATGTACGGCAGAAATCGCGGCTGAGCCTTGATGTCCAGCTTGAGATTGTCGACAACCTCACCGAGTACAGAGCGCGACTGAAGAATTTCGATCTCGGCGCTAACCAACGTGTCAGTGCCGATCATCTGGTCGATATCGAGCGCGTTCAGCCCGCCGCTGTTCTCTTCGACCTGCAACAATCCGTCGGCCTGGTAGATCGGGGTCGCGACAAACGCCCTATAGGACCCGATGATGAGTGCCGCGACAACAAATATCAGGATCATCCAGCGGTGCTCCAACAGGACCGCAATCAACTCGCCGAGATCGATTCCTTCGTCGTCGACCGGGCTATAGGGACTTGCCGCAGGTTGGTTGTTCACATCCATGCTCACTTAATTACTGGTGATGCTGTCAGCTACGCCGATGATCGACACCGACGGCAGCAACTGGCTGATGA
>JAUHZT010000123.1 GCA_030425905.1 Gammaproteobacteria bacterium | reverse complement strand
GGCCATGGTCTCGGCGAAGCCCCAGTCCATATCGATTTCACCCTTGGCCATCTTCACGCGCTCGTCCATGATGCGCTGCACACGCCCCTGCAGGCGCATGTCTTTCGGATAGCTGGTTATCGCTTCACCCAGGTCGGCGA
Organism: Gammaproteobacteria bacterium; assembly: GCA_030425905.1. Classification (GTDB taxonomy): domain Bacteria; phylum Pseudomonadota; class Gammaproteobacteria; order Steroidobacterales; family Woeseiaceae; genus UBA1847. The sequence continues at coordinate 9,672 of JAUHZT010000123.1, read as the reverse complement.
CCGTTGCCGGACTGATGGTTGTATCGATAGCCTGGTCCCAGCCCGCCGCCGTATAGGGCGACCAGTCAACCGTGTATTCGTCACCGATCAGGCCTAGCGCCGACTTCGGTACCGGCTCACCACGGTCGAGCCGGTCGCGATACTGATCCTGCAACTCGTTTACATCAGCCGCCGTCAACAAATTGCGTGCAATCAGTTTCTCGGCATAGATCTCGCGCGTGGTGCGATGCGACTTGATGGTGCTGTACATGATGGGCTGCGTCGCGGCCGGCTCGTCGGCTTCGTTGTGTCCGTGGCGCCGATAGCAGACGAGATCAATGACCACGTCTTTCCGGAATTTCTGCCGATACTCAAGCGCCAGCCGGGTCACGAAAATGACCGCTTCCGGGTCGTCCGCATTGACATGGAAGATTGGCGCTTCGATCATCTTCGCAACATCGCTGCAATAGTCGGTCGAGCGCGCATCGGAAGGACGGCTTGTCGTAAAACCAATCTGGTTGTTAATCACAATGTGCAGCGTGCCGCCGGTTCGGAAACCATTGGTCTGCGACATCTGGAACGTTTCCGAGACAACGCCCTGCCCGGCAAACGCAGCATCGCCATGCACCAGCAACGGCAATACTTCCTGGCGCTCTTCGTCACCCCGTCGCTGCTGGCGCGCACGCACGGACCCTTCAACAACGGGATTGACGATCTCGAGGTGCGACGGGTTGAAGGCGAGCGCGATGTGCACGTTGCCGCCATCGGTCTTCATGTCCGCCGAAAAGCCTTTGTGATACTTGACGTCGCCCGAGCCTTTCAGCTCCTTGAGGTCGTAGTTGCCCTCGAATTCCTCGAACAGCTCTTCGGGAGACTTGCCCAATATATTCACCAGGACATTGATCCGTCCGCGGTGCGCCATGCCAATGACTATTTCGCGAATGCCATTGCGACCACCCTGCTGGATGACATCGTCGATCATTGGAATCAGGCTCTCGCCGCCTTCCAGCGAGAAACGCTTTTGCCCGACATAGCGCGTGTGCAGGTAGCGCTCGATACCCTCAGCGCTCGTGAGTTGCTCAAGGATCGTGAGCCGGTCTTCGTCAGACAGCGGGTCAGATGCCATGCCCTGCTCAAAGCGCTTGCGCAGCCAGAGGCGCTCCCGCGCCCTGGAGATGTGCGCAAATTCGGCGCCAATCTTGCCGCAATATATTTTTTCCAGCAGAGCAACAATATCCCGCAATTTCATGCGGCGATTGGCCGATCCGGCGAGGCCACCCGTGAAGAACTCGGTGTCCATGTCGGCATCGGTCAGCCCGAGATAGTCGCGCTTCAAGACCCCGGGAACCGGGCGATGCATCAAGCCCAGCGGGTCGATATCCGCAATCTGGTGGCCGCGCAGGCTGTAGACCTGGATCAGACGGGATACGGCGGCCTGCTTCTCGTCGCTGCCCTGCGCTGCACCGGCCCGTTTCGAGCGCACCACCCTGGCACGGCTGCCCTGACTGCCACCGGCCTTGAGCTGCTCGCGTATTTCAGCGTGCCGCGCTTCGGTCGTGGCGTCGCCCAACGACTCAAAATAGCGCTGCCATTCGGCAGGCACTGAGTCAGGTTGCTCTATGTATTGCTCGTACAGGGCCTCTACAGCACCAGCATTGGCGCCAAAAAGAGGAGTTTGGGCGTATTGTTCCTGGAGTTTCTTGCTCATAACGGCAGGAACTCGTGGCGCCAGCTTGGCACCTTGTAGTCATCCATTGGACTCGCGGGGGTCGGGGCAATCAAAAAGGGGCGCTAGTTTAGCCCATGCTATCGGTGTATGGAATCGTACACGGCTCACAAAAGCTTCAAAAGATTCACAATTTCATAGCAGACCAGACAGGCATAGCCGGAAAAGAACAAGGTGAGAAACAATCCGGTGCGTATCCGGTCCAGAAACCGGATTTTTGCGAGAAATACGAGCGTCAGGATGCCGAAAGCCGTTAATCCGAGCTTGAGCGAGACAAAAGCCACGGTTCCATAGCCCATGACGCGGTCCATAATTGGATTGGCTTCGATCATGCCGCGCGCCAGCAACTGCAGCGTCAAGGCCGCGTCAGTTACGCTCAGCAGCATGGTGCCGACTGCCAGGAAGAACAGCCACGGATGGTGCCAGTCGACGAAAAGCATGTCGCTGTCGCCACCGCGGCGCACCGCGCGACGGCGCGAACGCAAAAAACCGAAGATTACTGTGCGCCACCCAAACTGGCGTCGATCTGCGTACATACGGCGATTCTCCACAGAATCCGCAACCGCTTTACTCATCCCATAGTCGCTCATTCTCGCTCGCTTTCCCGTGGCAACCCGGCCATTGACCCTTTCGACTTGTTCCCGCTTGCCCGCCAAAGCCGGCAAATCGCTCTACGGACCAAACCGCTACCTCTAGCGGAGCAAGTTTCGTACCAGCGCGGCATCATCCTGATTTGAAGCGCTTTTTTCCCGGCAGTAAAATTTTGCGGCACGTATTTGTATAACTATCCGACAGCAATTCGGCATACTTGTTCTATTGCCACCAGGCATGAGGTCGCAATTTCATGAAAGCTTATACAGCCACGCTGCCCTCGGGCGAAGCCGTCCGCTATGTCGATCGCAAGCGCTGGCTATGGGCCTTGTCCGTGCTGTTCCCTTTGCAACCGCTGGCCGGCATCTGGCTGCACTACAACACGGGCAATGAGTTCTGGCTGTTTATCGGCATACTCAGTACCTACATCTTTGCGCCCTTGTTCGACGCGTTACTTGGCGAGGACGAGAACAACCCGCCAGAAGCGGTTGTTATGCAACTCGACCGCGACCCCTATTACCGGCGTCTGACCTACGTGACAGTGCCGCTGCATTTCCTCACGCTGTTCGTTTGCGCGTGGTATGCCGCGACGGCAAGTCTCAGTACCTGGGGCTTCCTTGGACTGGCCATCGTGGCCGGCATGACAGCAGGGTTGGCAATTAACACGGGCCACGAGCTGGGGCACAAGAATTCAAGGCTGGAGAAGTGGCTTGCCAGGCTGGTTCTGGCCGTTCCTGCCTACGGCCACTTCAGTATCGATCACAATCGCGGCCACCACCGGGACGTTGCAACGCCCGCCGATCCCGTGAGCGCACGCATGGGCGAAAATATTTACGCGTTTGCATTGCGCGAAGTTCCCGGCGTTTTTCGACGGGCGTGGCAGTATGAGAAAGAGCGGCTCGCCAATCGTGGCATGCCTGCCTGGCACGTCAGGAACCAGCTGTTGCAATCCTGGGGGTTCTCAGCGTTGATAGCGCTCGCCCTTGTTGCAGCGTTTGGCTGGAGCATGCTCGCGTTTCTGCTTGTGCATCATGCCTTCGCTTATTTTCAACTGACGAGTGCCAATTATATCGAGCACTACGGCCTGCTCCGGCAGAAAGACGATGCGGGCAGATACGAACGCTGCGCACCGCATCACTCGTGGAACAGCAACCATATATTCAGCAACCTGGTGCTGTTTCACCTCGAACGGCATTCTGACCATCACGCCAACCCTTTGCGACGCTATCAGTCCTTACGGCACTTTGAAGACCTGCCGCAACTACCGAACGGGTATTTCGGCACTTACTTGCTCGCTTATACACCGCCACTCTGGTTCCGGGTAATGGACAAGCGCCTGCTTGCCCTGCCGCAGGTGCAGGGGGACCTGGAAAAGGTGAACATTTGCCCGAAGGCACGGAGCCGGATTTTCCTGCAGTATGGCGAGCGACAACGGCTTAGCCCCGGCATCGACGCCAACTGACCCGGCGCCGAGAATCTCGCCAAAAGCCCGAAAAAGGAACGTCGATGGGATCACCGGTGCCGGCGATAATGAGCTGATTCTGTTTTGAGCCGCCCCATGTCCGGTCAAGCAAGCCTCAACCTGCCCCGCAAGTCATTCGTTGCTGTTTTGCTGGTGCTGATTTGGACACTGTTCAGCGAAGCCTGGCTCGAAACCTGGCTGGTCGAAAGCGGGCACTCAATCGAGTACGTCGGATTCTATGCAAAGCTTGTGATACTGCCATTCACCGTTGGACTGGTGTGGTTAATCGTTTCCACGTCTAACGCCCAACCTGTCAAGCTGTTCATTAAAAAGACCCCCGGTCCAAAACTGATCGTATTCGCGGTAATGGTCGGCGTTCTGCTCCGCGTGGCATGGTGGGCCCAGCTTACCGCGCGAATTTCGTTCGGCATTACGAGTAGCAGCGACCCTGATGTGCGCGCAGACTTTTCCGCTGCGTTCGTGTGCCCCGATTGGCAGCTAATTGTCCTCGCTGGCCTTGTCTGGATTATCTGGGTGCCCGTCACCGAGGAGTTTGTACACCGCGGTGTCATTCAAGGCGCTCTAAGCCGCAAAGGACCGAACACCGCAATCCTGGTTTCGAGCGTCTTATTTGCACTCGTGCATTCACCGGACAACTTTGTGTGGGTTTTTATCGTCGGCGCAGCACTGGGGCTGCTCTATTGGGTTGCGCGCACCCTCTGGATACCAATTGTCAGTCATGCAACCTATGATGGTCTTATTATTTTCGACCGCCTCTGCCTGCAGCTAAACTGGAATCCCTCGGGAGGCAATCTGCCTTTGCTGGTCCAAGGGTTCACTGCCATTCTGGTGTTTACCGGCTGCGTGCTATTGATCCTCAAGTTGATTTACAGAGTCAGGGCCGAGCGCGACCTCTCGCCCGACCCTGGCTACTTCTAGAGAGCGTTGGCGACACGTTCGATAATGTAAGACGCCGTTTCCACTGCGGCTTCGTACAGGGCAATCATCTCGTCGGCTACCGATGAGGTGTCATTGATGCCACCGTACGAGTTGCCGGCATCGCAGCTGCCCTCTCCGCCGCTCACAAAGTCCACTTCCGCCATTGTCAGGTTTCTCATTTGAATCTCCTTTAGTTGTCCTAGACCGCGCCGTCCGTGGCGCAACAACAGCGTAGCCAGTCCCGCTGGGCGCTAGGGGCCTCAAATTGCCGTATTTGTCCTTTTTTTAACATATTCCGCCGCCCGAAAATTATGCGGCAGCATGTGAAGCAACGCACAGAAGCCACTGTGAGGTACGTTTAGGCTTTCAGACTTATGACAAAGCGGGTCTTTGGAGTTAGTAGCATGAACAGCAATCTGGTACGCATCTGCGCCTTGAGCGTTATCCTTCTGTCCAGCAACCAGGCACTTGCTGACCGGGACTTTGGCGTCGGCGTTAAAGTGGGTACGCTCGGAGCAGGCATTGAAGGTACCTGGCGTCCTCTGCCCTATCTCGATGTGCGACTCGGCGCCAACTATTACGAGTTCAAAGACAGTGGTTCGCAATCGGGTATTAATTACGACGCTACCCTGAATCTTGAGTCCTTCTACGGCACCGCGAATTTTCGTTTTCCGCTGAGCCCTCTGCGCGTTACCGCGGGTGTCTTCTCCAATGGCAACGAGTTCAATCTTGCCAGTCAGGACAGCACCTTCATAACCATCGGTGACACGACCTACCCCACTGCATCGGTTGGCACACTGAGCAGCACCACCTCGTTCGACAGCACCGCGCCTTACCTCGGCGTCGGCTTTGACTTTACGGTGTTTCGCAAAGTTGGACTCAACCTCGATTTCGGCGTGCTGTGGCAGGGCGACCCGCAGGTTAGTTTGTTCGCAGACGGGCCTATTGCCAGTGACCCCGGTTTCCAGGCGAATCTCGAGGAAGAGCGCAACCAATTGCTGGACGAAGTCAGCGACTACAAAGCGTGGCCGGTACTTTCACTCGGATTCGTCTACAACTTTTAGTTCAGATCGCCGCACGCCAGCTACAGGAGCCGCCCGACGTTCAGGCGGCAGCAGCCTTCTCGTTAATGGCAGCCCGTTACAACAACGGATCGCGCCGAACATAAACAAGGGCACACAGGATCAAGCCAATCAGTGGCAGCGGCACCCACAACAAGCGCTGCCAGCCGAAATAGAACATCACCGCGCCAGCCGCAAGAGAAGCCAGCGCCGACGAGCCGAAGACCATGAATTCGTTAACCGCCTGGGCACGGAAGCGTTCGTTGATGCTGTAGGTGTATGTGAGCATCGTCGTGCCACCCACGTACAGGAAATTCCAGCCCACCCCGAGCGCTATCAGCGCCCAGCCGTAGTGCATGAACTCGTGCCCCTGCAGCGCCGTTGCCGACGTGAGCAGGAACAGCAATGCACCGGTCACCATCATCGGCACCACACCAAAACGTTCAATGAGAAAGCCCGATACGAGTGACGGCAGGTACATGCCGAGCACATGCATACGAATGACTGACGCGGTCTCACCCAAAGTGAATCCATCGTTGATGTGCATGCTCAATGGCGTCGCGGTCATCAACAGGGTCATCAACCCGTAGCCTGTTGTTCCGCCAAGTACTGCCACGAGAAACACGGGCTGGCGGACAATACTGCCGAGTGCGCGCGACGTGGCTGCTCGTTCGGGCGCCGTGCTTTCACGAGCCCCGTGCAGCCGCAAAAACAGCAGCGCCTGCACGGAGAACATGGCCGCGAGTGTGTACATGACCCCGGCATAGGGAACTGACGCGACCCAGGAAGCGCCACGAGTGACCAGCTCGGGACCCAGCATGGCGCCTCCGATCGACCCCAGCAGCACAAAGGAAATTGCACGCGGCACAAATTTGGCGGGCACACTCTCAGCGGCGGCGTACCGGTATTGCTGGGTGAATGCCATATTGATGCCAAACAGCATTGCCGCAACGATAAACAGTTCGAAACTGGACCGGTACAAGGCCACGACTGCAAGCAGTACGCCGAGGACCGCCGAGAGCGAAGCTAAAGCAAAGCCGCGCGATCGACCTATCTTGCGCATCAACATAGCCGCAGGGATAGTCGTCGCTGCAACGGCCACTACCATCATGGAAACAGGCAGCGTAGAAAATGCCTGATTGCTGCTAAGGCTGGCGCCGATGATCCCGCCTAGCGTGACCACCACAACCGAGCCAGTTGTCGAAATCAACTGGCAAATGACAAGAATAATGAGGTTGCCTTTCTGCACCTTGATGTCCTGCTCACGAAACGGACTCATTCTCACACACTCCTAGCGCAACGGCATCGTTTTGAATCCGTATAATGAACCGCATGATTGTTGACCTGCATACGCACACGAATGCCTCCGACGGCAGCCTGACGCCAACGGAACTGCTAGACCACGCTCGTCAACTCGGCGTGGATGTTCTGTCGATCACCGATCACGACACACTCGGTGCCTACGAACGGCTACCGGAGAATCCCGGCCTGCAACTAATCACCGGGGTAGAGCTTTCTACGACCTGGGCCGGCCGAGGGGTCCACATCGTGGGTCTGAACGTGGATCGCCACAGCCCGGCTTTGCTGGCAGGTATCCAGCAGCAAAAAGAAGCGCGTCTGGAACGCGCCGGCATCATTGCCCACAGGCTGACACGCATCGGTATTCCGAGTCCGTTGGCCGCCGTCGCTGCTATGGCGGGTGATGCCGGCATCGGCCGGCCACATTTCGCCCAGCATCTCGTCGACATCGGCGTGGTTAAAGACCTGCGCGCGGCATTTAAGAAATACCTTGGCGCAGGCAAGCCGGGTGACGTCAAGGATGGCTGGGCATCGCTCGAAGACGTTACCGGCTGGATAGTCGCGGCAGGTGGCATTGCTGTGCTCGCGCATCCCGTGAAATACAAAATGACGACCAGTAAATTGCGACTGATGCTGGATGACTTCGTGGCCGCTGGCGGTCGCGGCATAGAAGTTATCAGCGGCAGCCAGCAGCCCGACGTTACCTTGAGAATGCTGGCCCTGGCAGACGAGTTCGAGCTTGCCGCCTCCTGCGGATCAGACTTTCATTCACCCGACGCCGCATGGTCGCAACCCGGGCGTTTCGCGCCTTTGCCGGCGCAGGTACCGAAGGTGTGGGAGCAATGGTAGAGCGCATCCCGATCAACGCGGATATCTGCCTGAGTGTCGATGACCTGGACCTGCAGGCAGTGCGTGCGCAGGGCGCCGGTGGCCAGAACGTTAACAAGGTGGCATCGGCTATTCACCTTCGATTCGACTTCGAAAACTGCAGCGCCCTGCCCGCATTTGTTAAAGCCAAGCTCGCCCGGCTTGATGACAGGCGCGTCACAAACAACGGCATCGTGATCAAGGCACAGGAGTTTCGTACGCAGGCACGCAACCGGCAGGCTGCAATTGAAAGGCTGCAGGAATTGATCCGCAGCGTTCTCGTCGTGGAAAAACCCAGGATTCCGACTCGACCTTCAAAGCGCGTGCGAAAGAAACGCGTCGATTCAAAGCGCAAACAAGGTGCGCTCAAGCGATCCAGAAGCACAATCGATAGCGATTGATCTGGCAGAAGTCCGCGCTAGAACAAACCTTCAATCTGCCCCTTGTCATTAACCCGAATACCGTTTGCAGCAGGCTGTCGGGGTAGACCCGGCATCGTCATTATCGCGCCACAGATCACCACAATAAATTCAGCGCCCGCCGCCAGTCGCACCTCGCGCACGGGTACCACATGACCAGTGGGCGCACCCAGCAAATTCGGGTCGGTTGAAAAACTGTACTGTGTCTTGGCCATGCACACGGGATAGTGGCCGTACCCCGCGGCATCGTAAGCTGCAAACTGATCCCTGATTTTCTTATCCGCGATAATGTCGTCCGCGCCATAAATTTCCCGGGCAACCCTGCGCGCCTTCTCCCACAAAGACAGGTCATCGCTGTACAGCGTGCGGAACTGACTCGCGCCACTGTCGCAAAGCTCAACAACCTGTTGCGCAAGTTCAGTTGTACCTGCACCGCCATCCGCCCAATGCGTGCAATTGATAACCTTGACGCCGAGATTCTCGGCGTACAAGCGAACTTCTTCCACTTCGGCATCGGTATCCGCGGTATAGCGATTGATTCCCACCACCACTGGCACTCCGAACTTGCCGAGGTTACGTACATGGCGACCGAGATTGGCACAGCCTTTCTTTACCGCCGCAGCGTTTTCAGCGCCCAACGCATCTTTCGCGACACCGCCGTGCATCTTCAAGGCTTTGATGGTCGCAACGAGCACCACCGCATCGGGGTGCAAGCCGGCTTTGCGACACTTGATATTAAAAAACTTCTCCGCGCCCAGATCCGCACCGAAGCCGGCCTCGGTCACCACGTAGTCTGCCATTTTCAACGCTGTGCTCGTCGCCGCTACGGAATTGCAGCCGTGCGCAATGTTTGCGAACGGTCCGCCGTGCATCAGCGCTGGATTATTCTCAATGGTCTGCACAAGGTTTGGCTGAAAAGCATCGCGCAGCAATGCGGTCATTGCACCTTGTGCGCCAAGCTGACTTACCGTAACCGGTTCATTCTCCCGGGTGTAACCAAGAACAATTTTGGCCAGGCGTTTCTCCAGGTCCTCGAAATCTGACGCCAGGCAAAAGATCGCCATAATCTCCGAAGCCACGGTGATATCGAAGCCCGCCTCGCGCACCACGCCATTGTGATAGCCACCGAGCCCCGTCGAGATTGTGCGCAAGGCACGATCATTCATATCCAGCACGCGTCGCCAGGTGACGCGGCGCGGATCAATATTGAGTTCATTCTCCCAGTGCATGTGGTTGTCAATTAGCGCGGCCAGGAGATTATTGGCCGCCGTGATCGCATGAAAATCACCGGTAAAATGCAGGTTGATGTCCGTCATCGGCACCACCTGC
>JAUHZT010000122.1 GCA_030425905.1 Gammaproteobacteria bacterium | reverse complement strand
AACGGTAAGCTTGTCCATCAGCCAGAAGGCCAGGTGCCGCTGGTGGCACAGACCGCCCGGATCGACGAAACGGCGGCAATCCCGAGCAAAGCCTGAAGCTTGGCCAGGGTATAGAGACAACTGACATGCAAACAGAAAACGCAAACCTTGCACCACCACCACCTATCGTTTTCACGGACGCGGCGGCGGACAAGGTCAACGAACTGATCAGGGAAGAAGACAACCCCGACCTGAAACTGAGAGTATTCATTTCTGGCGGTGGCTGTTCCGGATTCCAGTACGGCTTTACCTTTGACGAGAAAATAGAGGAAGGCGACAGCAGCGTTGAGAACCGCGGTGTGACCCTCGTGGTTGATCCGATGAGCGTGCAATACCTCATGGGAGCCGAGATTGATTACACCGAAGGCCTGCAGGGCGCCCAATTCGTTATTCGAAACCCGAATGCCAGCACGACCTGCGGTTGCGGTAGTTCGTTTACGGTGTGAGTTCCGATAGCACCCAGGTCATCGCGGCCGTCGACCTGGGCTCCAACAGCTTCCACATGATCGTCGGCGAATTGCGCCACGGTCAGCTAGTCATCATTGATCGTCTCCGCGAAACTGTGCGTCTTGCCGAGGGTTTGTCAGGCGATGGGGAGTTGTCCGACGATGCCCGTGCCCGTGCGCTCCAATGCCTGTCCCAGTTCGGCGAACGCCTGCAGTCGATGCATGCATCCAGCGTGCGCGCCGCCGGTACGAGTACGATTCGCCGCGCGCGCGAGGACTCCACGTTCATGGGCGAAGCCGAAGCCGCTCTCGGCCATCCCATCGAAGTCATTTCCGGCATCGAAGAGGCGCGCCTGATATACAAAGGCGTCGCCGAGAGCCTGCCACGCAATGACGGCTTGCGGCTGGTCATCGATATTGGTGGCGGCAGCACTGAGGTCATCCTGGGCCAGGGGCCCACGCCACGTTCGCTTGAAAGCCTGGACCTCGGTTGCGTGTCCATGACCGAGCAGTTTTTCAGAAACGGTCAGATTTCACGCGACGCATTCGAGAAAGCGCGCGTCGCCGCAAGGCTGGAACTGCGGCCTGTGAAAGCATTTTTTCGCAATGCCGGCGATCTCGAAGCGATCGGTACTTCCGGCACCATCCTGTCGACCGAGCGCGTTGCCCGATCCCTCGGCTTGCAGGAGTCGGGCAAGCTGACGCTGGCAACCATCGAGTCGCTGATAGATCTCGTTTGCGAGTTCGATTCGACCTCGGCCCTGTCGCTCAGTGGCTTGTCTGAGCGGCGCGCGCAAGTATGGCCGGGCGGCCTGGCAATTCTTGCGGAGATGATCAGCGTGTTGCGGATCCCGGCGCTGCAGGTATCCGATGGCGCATTGCGCGAAGGGCTGCTCTACGATCTGCTTGGTCGATTGCAGCACGAGGATGCGCGCGAACGCACGGTGCAGGCAATGTGCGCGCGCTACCACGTCGATCAGCGTCAGGCAGAACGTGTTGCCGCGACGGCCCAGGTACTACTCACGCAATGCGCCCAAGCCTGGAACCTCATGTCCGAGTTCGACTCGATGATCCTGAGCTGGAGCGCAAACCTGCACGAGATCGGCCTGGATATTTCGCATGACGGTTTCCAGCGGCACGGCTCGTACGTGGCCGAGCACGCCGACATGCCCGGTTTCCCGCGCGCCGAGCAACGTTTTCTTGCGTTCCTGATCGGCAGTCAGCGGCACGCCATTGATATGCGTTTCAGGAAGCAGCTCCCCAGAGCCTGGCGTGAAGATGCGCTGCGGCTGGTCATGTTGTTGCGGCTTGCCGTGCTGATTAATCGCAGCCGCAGTGACGCCGAGTTGCCGGCAATTGCGTTGTCAGTAAGCGACAACGGTCTCAGTCTGCGCTTCGATGGCGACTGGCTGGCAGCCAACCCGTTGACGGTCGCCGACCTGCAGCGTGAGTGTCTCTACCTGGAAGCGGTGGGCTACAAACTCGAGTTTGGCTAGCCGCTTGCCTGGGATGGCATGGCCAGCTTTTGCAAAAAGGTCTCTTGCGCCGAGACGGGTTCGTCGTCACCCGGCACCAGTCGCTCGTAACTGCCGTCACCGTGCAGCAGCCACGCTTGCGTATTGTCGGCAAGAAACAAATCAAGATGTTCCCTGAGCTGCTTCTTCAGGTGCTTCTGGCGGATCTCAAAACAGGCCTCGATACGGCGGAACATGTTTCGGTCCATCCAGTCCGCGCTTGAGCAATAGTATTCTTCCGAGCCATCGTTACAGAAATAATAGATACGCGAGTGTTCCAGAAACCTGCCAACGATCGACCGCACGCGGATATTTTCTGACAGCCCAGGCACGCCCGGGCGAAGAGAGCATATGCCGCGAACAATGAGATCAATTTGCACACCGGCAGCAGACGCAGCATACAACGCATCGATAATCCGCGGCTCATTGATCGCATTCACTTTGGCAATAATGCGCGCGTCCTTTCCATCCCGTGCATTGTTTGCTTCACGTTCAATCTTTTGCAGCAAGGCGTCGAAAAGATTGAAGGGGGAGGTAAGCAAGCGCGACAGCGCGCTGGCCTTGGTCAGGCTGGTCAATTGCATGAATACTTTGTGCACATCTTCGCCGAGTCGCTGGCTACTGCTCAGGTAGCCATAGTCCGTGTACACCCGAGCTGTCGCGTGATGATAATTGCCAGTGCCAAGATGCACATAACGTTTTAGCTTGCCGGCTTCGCGGCGCACCATCAGTGTCATCTTCGCGTGCGTTTTGTAGCCTACCAGGCCGTAGACGACATGCGCGCCGGCTTCCTGCAGCCGATTTGCCAGTGAAATATTCGCAGCCTCATCAAAGCGTGCCATGAGCTCAATGACCACGGTCACTTCCTTGCCGGCGCGTGCCGCGCTGACCAGGCTGTCGACGATGGGTGAGTCGGCGCCCGTGCGATACAGCGTTTGCTTGATCGCAAGAACATCCGGGTCGGCAGCCGCCGTCGCAATAAAGTCGATAACCGGGGTGAAGGACTGGTAAGGGTGGTGCAGCAGTATGTTCTTGCGCGACAGGGTTGTGAAGATATCGCCGCTGTCTACCAGTTCATCGGGGATGCCTGGCGCAAAGGGCGGGTACAGCAGTTCCGGCCGGTCATCGAGGTCGCAGACCGTCACCAGCCGGTTCAGGTTGACGGGGCCGTGCACAAGGTACATATCGCGCTCGTCGAGCCCGAAATGCTCCAGCAGAAACTCCTGCAGGTCGGCCGGGCATTCATGACTGACCTCGAGCCGGACCGCAGCGCCGTAACGGCTGGCTTCGAGTTGCCCCTCCAGTGCACGAACGAGGTCGCTGACTTCTTCGTCGTCGACGTACAGGTCGCTGTTGCGGGTCACCCGAAACTGGTAACAGCCTTCTACGTCGAGACCAGGGAACAGCTTCTTGACGTGCACCCGGATGATCGAGGAGAGGAACACGTAGGAATGCGTGCCAGGCGAGCTGAGTTCACTCGGCAGTCGAATGACGCGTGGCAGTGAGCGCGGTGCCTGAACCATGCCGCGGTGACGGCGGCGACCAAACGCGTCTTTACCGTGCAAACGGACGATAAAGTTGAGGCTCTTGTTCAAAATGCGCGGGAACGGCCGCGACGGGTCAAACGTAAGTGGCGTGAGTACGGGCACAACCTGCTCGTCAAAGTAGTCTTCCAGCCACGCACGCTGTTCATCGTTCCACTCGCCACTTTGTAGAAAACGAACGCCGGCGGCTGCCAGTTCCGGGAAGAACACCTCATTGAGCAAACGGTATTGCTCGTCGACCACGCCCAGCGTCTGGTAGCGCAATGCATTGAAGACCTGCTGGGCATCCAGTTTCTCCGGGCCCTGTGCAGGTGCACCGATTTCGATGCGCTGTTTGAGGCCCGCGACACGAATTTCAAAGAACTCATCAAGGTTGGTGCAGGTAATGCACAGGAAGCGCAACCGCTCGAGCAACGGAATGCGCGGGTCCTGCGCCTGCGCGAGCACGCGCTTGTTGAACTCGAGAAAACTCAGTTCTCGATTGATGTACAACTCGGCAGGAGGCGTTGCGTGTGCGTCCACTTCGTGACTCTCAGGAACAGCGGTCGACCAGTATAGCAATCCGCATGTTACCGAACGTTGAACAATTGCCGGTTTTCAGTGGGAATAAATCGCGCCGAGAATGGCGTCGCGCGTGGCCCCGGTTACGGCGGGTGCGTTGCCAGGGAGCCCGGCGAGCCGGCGGCTTGCCAGCCAGGCAAACGCACAGGCCTCGACCCAGTCGGGATCGAGTCCGGATTCCTCGGTGCTGTGCACCGTTTTCGGTGCCAGCGCGCGGGTGAGTCGTGCCAGCAGGTCGCTGTTGCGAATGCCGCCCCCGCACACGTGCACGCTGGTGGTAAGCGGTGCCCACACGTGTATCGCCGCAGCGATACTGCGCGCCGACAGTTCGGCAAGGCTGGCCTGCACGTCCGCAGCGCTCAGCGCGTCCACCGCAAAGCCCTGCAGCCAGTTCAGGTTGAAATACTCGAAGCCAGTGCTCTTGGGTGGCGGGCTTGCGAACCACTTGTCCTGCAGCATTTGCTGAATCAGTGCTTCATTCGCGTGACCACTGGCTGCCCATTGGCCGCTCTCGTCATAAGGCAACTCGCGAATGCGTCGCGACCAGGCATCCAGCAGCGTGTTGCCAGGACCTGTGTCGAAACCGCTTACCGGGCCTGACTCGGCAGGCAAGACTGTAATATTCGCGATGCCGCCGATATTCAGAACGACGCGATGCTCTTTGTCATCGCGGAACATCCAGTCATGAAACGGTGGCACAAGCGGCGCGCCTTCGCCGCCCAGCGCAACGTCGCTGCTGCGAAAGTCGGCAACTGTATCAATTCCGGTGCCCGTCGCTATCGTGGCAGGGTCGCCTATCTGTAATGTAAAGCGATGTTTCGCATCAGGGCGATGCCGCAGCGTCTGGCCGTGGCTGCCAATAGCGCGAATCTTTTCGTGGCTGGTTCCAGAGCTGCTCAGCAGTTGCAGTGCGGCGTCACGAAAGCACGCACCCACCTCGACGTGCAGTTCGCCAAGCTGATCCACGCCACAGCTCGCCGGTTGCAGCATGGCGGTGCGGAGCTTGGTTTGCAGCTCGGCCGGGTAGCGGTAGCTATGTGTATGCAGGAGCTGCAGGCTACGCTCATCAATCGCGACGAGTACCGCATCGATGCCATCCATGCTTGTGCCCGAAATCAGACCAATGTAAAGGTCGCTCATAGCAGGATTCGACGGGCGGTCAAAGGGTACTCAGGGATTGCCGGTGTTGGCGGCTGCCAGCTGCGTGCGCTTGAACTGTTCAAGCTCAGCGAGGATCGGCTGTACCGACGCCAGAAACTCATCCCGATATTTTCTGTCGATCGGCTCGGCCTGCGGCAAGGGCACCGTGCGAGGATTCCGGTGCACACCGTTCAGGCGGTATTCGTAATGCAGGTGGTTTGCTGTCGCGAGGCCCGTTGCGCCGACAAAGCCGATCGTTTGCCCTTGTCTTACGCGGGTTCCGATGCGTGCCTTGGCCGCAAAACTCGACATGTGTGCGTACAGGGTTGTGATGTTGCCGCCGTGTTGCAGGATAACCGTGTTGCCGTAGCCATTCTGTACGCCGCGGAAGATCACTTTGCCATCGCCTGCCGCCTTGATCGGTGTGCCGCGAGGTGCAGCGTAGTCAACGCCGCGGTGCGCACGGATCGTGTTAAGTATCGGGTGGCGCCGGTTCGGGTTGAAGTTCGAGCTGATTCGTGTGAAGTCGACGGGTGCACGAATAAAGGCTTTGCGTACGCTGTCGCCCTCGGGTGTGAAGTAGTCCGAGATGCCATCGCTGTCGATAAAGCGTATAGCTCGATTCGTGCGCCCGTTGTTGTTGAATTCGGCGGCAATAATTTCGCCGTCTGCCACGTATTCGCCGTCCTGCCAGAGCTCCTCGTACTGCACGTAGAAGTTGTCGCCCTGGCGGATGTCGAGCACAAAGTCGATATCCCACGCGAATATGCCCGCGATGTTCATAATGACTTTGTCGGAAAGGCCGGCGTCCGCGCCCGCGAGAAACAGTGAGGAGTCGATAACGCCGTATGCAATGCGTTTGCGCACCTCGACGGGGCGCTCAATGATACTTGCCTCAAAACCATTTTCGCCCTGTTCAATCTTGAGGCCCGTGGTGAGATCAAGTGCTGAATACATGCTGACGATGCTGCCGTGATCGTGCACGATCTCGAATTCGTCGCCGGGCTTCAGGCGGCGAAACAGTTTTTTGGGTTCTTCGAGCCGCGCGATGGCGGCCAGATGGCCGAGATTCAGGTTGTTCTGGCGGAACAGCTTGTCCAGTGTGTCGCCACGGCCTATCGACAAGGTCAGCGCTTCCGGATCCACGAGCGAGTCGAGCACTGGCATCTTGAAAGGCAGGCGCTCCAGCGCAACCGGTTCGATGGCTGGCTGGTCGCCGGCGAGCTCGGAGTCGGCACTGGCTTTGAGGCCCGGCGCGTCGGACTGCGCCGCGGGCGGAGCATCATTGTTCAGTATCGAGATCAGCAGCAGGCCGGCGAGCGGAATTCCGAGGCCAACGGCAAACCACTGCAGAGCTTTGGATTTTTTGGGCTTTTTCGAGCCAGACGGCTTGTAGTCGTGAAGCAGTGGGCTGGGCCTGCGGTGCACGTCCGGGTCTCCCCCTGTTGGTAAGGCGCTACTCTAACTTGCTCTCTTTGGAACGTCAAAGAAAACTGTTAAAAGTCAGCGCGTTAACGCTGGTTTGTAGAATCGCCGCAGAATGCTACAGTTCGCCCTCCTAAATCAAGGGTCCGGACGTACGCCACTGCACATGACAGATATCAAGACACAACTCGCGGAACTTGCCCGCGGCGCCGACGAAATCCTGCCCGACGGCGGGCTTGCGGCAAAACTGAAGAAGGGCCGCCCACTGGTGGTGAAAGCCGGTTTTGACCCGACCGCACCCGATCTGCACCTGGGCCACACGGTGCTGATCAACAAGATGCGGCAGTTCCAGAGCTTCGGGCACGACGTCGTATTCCTGATCGGCGATTTCACCGGCATGATTGGTGACCCCTCTGGTAAGAATGCGACGCGCCCGCCGCTGACGCCCGAGGAGATTCGCACCAATGCTGAAACCTACGAGTCGCAAATATTCAAGATTCTCGACCCGGAAAAGACCCGCGTGGAGTTCAATTCGACCTGGATGGGCCCGATGGACGCCGCCGGGCTGATCAAGCTGGCGTCGCATCACACCGTGGCGCGCATGCTCGAGCGGGACGATTTTCACAAGCGTTACACGGGCGGCCAGCCGATTTCGATCCATGAATTCCTGTACCCGATTGTTCAGGGCTACGACTCCGTGGCGCTGCGTGCCGACGTCGAGCTGGGCGGCACCGATCAAAAATTCAATCTGCTGGTGGGCCGGCAGTTGCAGCAGGATTTCGAGCAGGAACCCCAGGTGGTGCTGACGACGCCATTGCTAGAAGGGTTGGATGGCGTGCAGAAAATGTCGAAGTCACTCGACAATTACATCGGCATCACGGACGCACCGGGCGAGATGTTCGGCAAGCTGATGTCGATATCTGATGATCTGATGTGGCGTTATTTCGAGGTCCTGAGTTTCCGAACCCTTGACGACATTCAGGGTCTCAGGAAGCAGGTAACCGACGGAATGAATCCGCGCGATGCGAAATTTGAACTGGCCATGGAAATTGTAGGGCGTTTTCACGACGCTGCGGCAGCGCAAGGCGCCAAGGCGGAGTTTATTTCCCGCTTCCAGAAAGGCGCCATGCCCGAAGAGATGCCCGAATTGACGCTCGCGACCGAGTCGGGTGAGCTTGGAATTGCACATGTGCTCAAAGGGGCAGGGCTCGTCGACAGTACCTCCGAAGCCTTTCGCATGATCAAGCAGGGCGCGGTTCGTATTGATGGCGAGCGCGTTGACGATCGTGGCTTGCACATCGGTGCGGGCACCACCTGTGTTTACCAGGTAGGGCGTCGTCGATTCGCCCGGGTGAGCCTGTCCTGAGCATGCGCGCACTGCCGTTACTGCTGTTGTTCTGCGCGCCGTTGCTGCTGGCGCAGACAGTCGACGAGCGGGAGGCGGAAGAGGCGCTGCGGCAACAGGCTTTTCGCGACAATATGGCGGCAGTTGTTGCCGATCTGAACAACAACTCCTACGAGAAATTGTTGCAGGCCATGGACCGCGACGATTTTCTTGAAACAGCCTTCGGGCTGCGCCTTATTGATCAGCGCATGAAGCGTGATTTTCGCGAGCGCATGGGCGAGCCGGAGCAGTTCGCCGGTTTTATCGAATCCCAGTATGCCGAAGTGGCAAAGGATGGCATCAAGGCGAGTCTGCTGGCGGTGGAGTCGCGGGGTGACCGGGGGCGGGCCGTGGTCCGCTTCGACATGTCGCATTTCCAGTCAAATTACTATGAATACGATTTGCGGCTGACCGAGTCGGGCGAACTGCAGATCCTCGACTGGACCGATTTTCTCTGGGGCCACAAGATAACCGACAGTATCGGACTGGCCATGGTCCAGGCACAGCCCAGCGCGAGCGCCGCGCGCAAGCTGGCCGATACTTCAAACCTGAGTCAGGCGCAGGTTTTCCAGCTCATGGAGATCCTGAAGTCCACGCGGGATCGCAATTTCGAGCGCTATTTCCAGATTGTCGAACAGCTGGATGACAACATGAAGCGCCAGCGCATCGTGCTCAAGACCGGCCTGGATGCAACCCGCACGGCGCGTAAGCGCCGGGAGCAGCGCCGGGTGCTGGAGGCTATCGACAAGTACTATCCGAACGACGTGCTGTTCGCTTTGCCGCTGCTCGATTACTACTTTCCAGACAGGCAGTACGAAAAGGCCTACGCGGCGCTGGTCCGCGTGCGGGACCACCTGGGGATCGACGATGCGGTGACGAACGCGCGCCTGTCGTCCACCCAGCTCGTCCTGCAGCGAGCCGACGAAGCGCTGGCACTGGCTGAACAGGCGACGCAGCAGGAGCCCGGGCTGGAGCTGGGCTGGTGGGCCTTGTTGCGTGCCCAGGTCGCAAAACAGGACTATGCGGCCGGCCTGCAGTCGTTGCAGCACTTGCAATCGGCCTTCGGGCATAAACTGGGCCCCGACGACCTCGCCAAAGACCCCTCGCTGCGAGGCTTCGTCAGGTCGGCCGATTACCAGGGCTGGCTGGAGTCACAGGGCGACTGACAAGCGGCCGGTTTTTTTTGCGCACGGCGCGCAGTTTTTCTTCGCTCTGCGCGCGGGCATGCCGCGCTGCCGCCGTGGCCAGGTTCGCGGCCAGTCTCGCCGAAAAGTCTGTTTCCTCCGGGAAAAAAGCCTACTTTCCGTCAAGAGGCCCCGCGCCAGCGGGGCTGGGCGGCGCTAGTTTTCCGGGCATTCATAAAACTTTCATTTAGGTGTTGACGGCAGAAGATTCGTCGCTATAATGCGCTGCTCGCTGGGGGTACGGTGTCCTTCAGCAGACCTCCGAGATAATACAAATCGGGCCATAGGGCTGGCCAACAGCCTCGTTCGGCTTGTATACTTGTCGGTCTGCCTCTCGAAAAGAGGCTCGTTCTTTAACAACTTAATCAGATAATTTGTGTGGGTGCTTGCGTCGGAATTTGCGAAGGCAAAAAGACGTAAGAACCAAAAGTCAGTTTTAAGTAATTGAGTACTGGTGATTACGCACTTTGGTAAAGCTTTTAGCTTTCAACTGAAGAGTTTGATCCTGGCTCAGATTGAACGCTGGCGGCATGCCTAACACATGCAAGTCGAACGGAAACGATGGAAGCTTGCTTCCAGGCGTCGAGTGGCGGACGGGTGAGTAATACTTAGGAATCTGCCCATTAGTGGGGGACAACTCGGGGAAACCCGAGCTAATACCGCATACGCCCTAC
>JAUHZT010000121.1 GCA_030425905.1 Gammaproteobacteria bacterium | reverse complement strand
TCGGTTTTGTATTCGGAATTACGCTCGCCACGCTAACCGTGGCACTGGAGCCCAATCCGCTTTGGCATATTGTCGGTGTTGTGGCGACCTTTACGGTCGCGCAGATGATCGAAGGCACGATTCTCACACCGAAGCTTGTCGGCGACCGCATCGGATTGCACCCGGTGTTGGTGATTTTTGCGATTGCCGCGGGCGGCCAGTTATTCGGTTTCTTCGGCATCCTGCTGGCATTGCCAGTTGCGGCCGTATTGTCCGTGCTGGTGCGTTTTGCCTACGAGCGGTATCTCAAGGAACACCCGGATCGCCGCGCTGAACTCGCCGCAGATGCCGCGGAAGGTGAAGGGCAAACCGGCACCGATGACGAGATCGGTCAGGCAGGCTGACGGCGAACGATGGCTACTGCGAGTCAACTGGCCTTGCCCTTGCGCCTGGCGGATCACGCCGTTTTCGCGAGCTTCCTGCCGGCCGGCAACGAGGAACTTGTCGACTGGCTGGTGAGCATCGCCGAAAACCGCAATGACAGTGGCTGCTGGTTGTGGAGCGGACCGGCGACGGGCAAGACACACTTGCTGCAGGCTGTGTGCGAACGTGCCGGTGACCGGGCTGTATTCGTGCCGCTGGCCGACTATGCCGAGGCTGGCCCCGGCCTTATTGAGGGGCTTGAGAGTCGCGAGCTGGTTTGTCTCGACGATCTCGAGCAGGTGGCCGGTCACCCGGCGTGGGAACGGGCGTTGTTTATGCTGTACAACGAACTGCAATTGCATGGCGGGCAATTACTGGTCGCCGCCGCCATGGCGCCGCGCGAATGCCCGATAGCATTGCCGGACCTTGCGAGCCGCCTGTCGCAGCTGCCAACCTACAATGTTCATGCACTGGCTGACGCCGACCGTGCAGCGGCTTTGATTCTGCGTGCCGCACACCGCGGGCTCGACCTGCCTGCCGAAACCGCGCAATACCTGCTCGGGCGCAGTCGACGTGATATGAGTTCGTTGTACGCCCTGCTGGATACGCTCGACAAGGAAGCGTTGCGGGCGCAACGAAGGCTGACAATTCCGTTCGTACGGCAAGTCCTGGGCAGCATGCCATCGGCCTGATACGGCGCCCGGTATCCGCTACATGGTGCTGGCTAGGCTGAGCGTTCCAGGCGTTTGGCAAATTCCGCCACGCGCCGGCCCAAAGCGCGCGCCAGATGGATCTCGTCAGCCGACAGACGATCATTGCTTCGATTCCAGGTCACGTGGCTCGCGCCATAAGGCGAGCCGCCTGTCGTGGTGGAGGAGAGCTTTTCGTCGGTGAACGGCAACCCGACCAGCAGCATGCCATGGTGCAGCAGCGGCAATGCCATCGACAGCAGGGTACTTTCCTGCCCACCGTGCAGCGTCGACGTCGAGGTAAACACACCAGCGGGCTTACCAGCGGCCTTGCCGGCCAGCCACTCGCTGCCCGTGCCGTCCAGAAAGTACTTGAGCGCTGCCGCCATGTTGCCGAATCGGGTCGGGCTGCCCATGACGAGACCCGCGCATTCAGAGAGGTCGTCCACGCTCGCGTACGGTGGGCCCGCGGCCGGAATCGACTCCTCCGTAGCCTCCGCGACTGTCGATACCGCGGGCACGGTTCGAAGCCGTGATGCCATGCCGTCAACGGCGTCAACGCCGTGGCAAATCTCACGCGCCAGGGCTTCCGTCATGCCGTTGCGCGAGTAATACAGGACCAGGACGTCACTCATTGGCCTAGCAGCACCTGCACGTTGTCGGGTGGGCGGCCGACGACAGCCACACGGCGGTCGTCGTCAACGACAATGGGTCGCTCGAGCACTTTCGGGTGTTTCGCAATCCAGGCCGCGAGGGCTGTGTCATCGTCAGTGTCAGGCAGGTCATCGGCTGTCCGAAATGCTTCTTCGTTGCGACGCGCAATGTCGATGACCGGGACACCGATCAGGCCGGCCAGTTCAAGGATGCGCTCCGCGGTCGGTGGGTTCTCGAGGTACAGGACAACGCTGGGATCGACCCCGGCCTGCTGGATCAGCTCCAGCGTCTGGCGCGACTTGCTGCAGCGGGGGTTGTGGTAAATGGTCAGTGGCATGGGTTCCTCGTTGATTTAGCTGACGAACGGGTGCAGGCGCGACTTTAGCAGTTGCAGACAGGCGAGTCAGCGTCGCCTTGACTCCGCTATTGGGCACTTGGTAGCGTAGTTGGCTGTTGACGCATATCGGACAACGGCATTCCATGAACCTGCCAGCACGCCCAGTTTCACTGCAATGCACGCGCCAGAGGCTCGGTGCATTGCTGGTGCTGCTGTGCCTGGCGGCTGCCTGCGAGACGACGCCGCCGGTGCAGGAAATGAGTGATGCACGGCAGGCTATCGCGGTTGCCCGGGAGGCGGGCGCCGAAGACCATGCCAGGGTGGAACTCCACGAAGCGCTGCGCTACCTGCACAGTGCCGAGCGTGAGCTAAGTGCCGAGGAATACATGCAGGCTCGTCGCGATGCGTTGCTTGCAAAAGCGAAAGCCCAGGAAGCCCGGCTGCGGAGCGAGCAACAACAGTAGCCTGGTGCATGGCCGGTGCGGTGGCCACTAGCGGCATTCGCAGGTTCGCCGGGCTCAGGCCTTGAACCATTTCCTGCTTAGCTTATCGACCACCTTGTTGGGGTATTTGCGTTTTCCGAGGCTGCCGTTGTAGCGGCCCAGCGCCCGGCGCAGGTCGCCGTTTTCCTTGTCCAGGTAGAACTTCAGTATTGTGCAGCCATAGCGCAGGTTGGTATCAATATGCAGCAGGTTGTCGTCGGGGCGGCCAATCTCGTCAAGCCAGAAGGGCATGATCTGCATCAGGCCAATGGCACCGGCGACGGAAATCGCATAGCGATCAAAATTACTTTCAACCTCGATGATCGCAAGAATGAGTTCCGGCGGTAGCCCGACGCGGCTTGCCTCGTAGTGTACCCGGGTCAGGATTTCGATGCGTTCCTCGGGGTCCTTTACCTGCCGCGCGAGCCGCGCAGACATGTCAGTCAACCAGACCTCCGCTTCAAAACGGTCCGGGAAGCTGTCCGCTGCCGACACCGCAGCCAGCAACGCCGCACGCAGCTCAGGGTCGGGGTGACCTTGCGCATGCGCGGAGCTCGACACTGTCGAAAAATAAAAAAACAATGTCAAAACAATAGCTTGTTGGAACTTCCTGATGTGCAATCTCCGTGGACCAATAGGCCATGGTACTGCCTAGCCCTGCAGCAGGTTGAGAGCCTCTTCACGTTTTATATTGCGTGACTCGGTGTCACGGCGTTGCCGGTACTCCAGCTCGCCGTTAGCAAGACCGCGCTCCGAGACTACGAGGCGATGCGGGATGCCCAGCAACTCGGCGTCCGCAAACTTGACCCCGGGCCGCGCGTCGCGGTCATCAAACAAGACGTCAAGGCCTGCACTGCTGAGCTCATTATAAAGTTGCTCGGACGCCTCGCGGACGATTGCGGAGCGCTGCAGGTTGATCGGTACGATTACCACCTGGAACGGGGCGAGCGCGTCCGGCCAGATAATGCCGTTTTCGTCATTGTTCTGCTCGATCGCGGCGCCAACGATGCGGGTGATGCCGATGCCGTAACAGCCCATTTCCAGCACCTGCTCTTTACCGTCCTGGTTGAGCACGCGGGCACCGAGCGCTTCGGAGTACTTGGTACCCAGCTGGAATATGTGACCAACTTCAATACCGCGCGCGATCGACAACGTGCCCTTGCCGTTCGGGGTAGGGTCACCGGCCACCACGTTGCGCAGGTCGACCGTGGCAGGCAGCTCGAGATCGCGCCCGAAATTAACACCGACGAAATGCTGGTCGACTTCGTTCGCGCCCACGACGAAGTCCGACAGGGCCGCGGTGGCGTGGTCGAAAAACACGGGCACCTTGATACCGATGGGACCGGCAAAACCGGGTTCGCAGCCGGTCGCCGCAATGACGTCGGCAGCATCAGCCATAGTGAGGGGGGTTGCTACACCGGGGAGCTTCTGCGCCTTGACTGTGTTCAGTTCATGATCGCCGCGCAAAACCAGCGCGACGGGGCCGTCGGTGCCAGCCACGATCAGCGTTTTGAGCGTTTGCTCGGGTGCCACCGAGAGCATCTTGCAAAGCTGTTCGATAGAGCGTGCACCGGGGGTTGCCACCTTCTCGAAGTCGCGCGCGGGTGCCGCGCGTTCTCCGGTGAAGGGCAGGGTCGCCGCCGATTCAACGTTTGACGCATAGCCGTCGGCGTCACAATACGCGATGGCATCTTCGCCCGACTCGGCGAGGACATGAAATTCCTGCGAGCGGCTACCGCCGATTTCGCCGGAATCCGCATCCACGACCCGGAAGGTCAGCCCGAGGCGCTTGAAGATGGCCGTGTAAGCCGCGTGCATGGCCTGGTACGAAGCTTCGAGGCCCTCAGCGTCGATATCGAAGGAATAGGCGTCCTTCATTATGAATTCGCGCGAACGCATCACGCCGAAGCGCGGCCGGATTTCGTCGCGGAATTTGGTCTGGATCTGGTACCAGTTGAGCGGTAGCTGTTTGTAGCTGCGCAATTCCTTGCGGGCGACATCCGTGATGACCTCTTCGTGCGTCGGCCCGAAGCAGTAGTCGCGCTCATGGCGGTCGCGCAGGCGCAGCAGCAGGTTGCCGTACTGGTCCCAGCGCCCGGACTCCTCCCACAATTCGGCCGGCTGTACTGCGGGCATCAGCAGTTCAAGGGCACCGGCGCGATCCATCTCCTCACGCACAATTGCCTCTACCTTGCGCAAGACGCGGAGCCCGACGGGCATCCAGGTAAATATTCCTGAGGTCAGTCGCCGGATCAGCCCGGCACGCAGCATGAGTTGGTGGCTGACAATTTCGGCTTCAGCCGGTACTTCTTTCTGGGTTGTCAGTCCGAATTTCGAATATCGCATTGAGTTTGTGCCTGCAGGCGCTGTTAGCTGTGATTAATGAGCCGCGCATTCTAGCCTGAAATCAGGCGCTATGGATAAATCGGGCCCGCCGGGTGTTGACTCGGCAAACAAAGCAGTGGAAGGTCGCAAATCCCGGTATTGCAAGGACGCCTGAACCATTGCGCGGAAGACGTAATCCTTTTGTTGCTCGTGAGGGCATTCCGCTACTTCTGTTGGCCCTGTTCGCCTGTTGGGTGACCTTTCGCTATGCGGCCCCGGTCTGGGTCGCGCTGCCGGCGGCGCTCGTCGTGGTGCTGTATCTCGTATTTCGTGATCCGCGACGGCCAATTCCGTCTGCCCCGCTTGGCGTTGTGAGTCCGGTCGACGGCGATGTTGTCGAGGTCGAGCTGGCAAAGAAAGGCATTTTGCACGGCAAGGGTCACCGCATCGTTATTCGCATCGACAGCATGGGCACGTACACAGCGCGCAGTCCCGTCGAAGGCAAAATACTCAACGTGAAAGTGGCGCCCGAAAGTACGGCCGAAGAGTATCCGAAGAATTCATTATGGCTGCAAACCGACGAAGGCGACGATGTCGCACTTAAGTTTCGCGGGTACCGCTTCGGTATTCCGCCAAAAGCGTTCGCCCGCTATGGCGAGCGGCTGGGGCAGGGCGCACGTTGTGCCTATCTGCGCCTGACGCGCTATGCCGAAGTGCATCTCGCGCTTGAGGCGAAGGTCCTGGTGGAGCCGGGCCAGCGTCTCACGGCCGGTTCTGACCTGATCGCGCGCCTCCCGCATCCCTAGCCGCCAGCGGCTGCGCGCTCGCGGTGTAAAGCAGCCAATCTCGTGGCAAACTAGCTGGCCCTGGATGATCCAGCAAGACCCAAGTCAATGAACATGAGCGAACAACAGCGGCGTGCCTACCTCGAGGCGCTGGACATTGATGTCTGGTTGCCGCGCGGTGCTGACGCCGAGTCGCAGGATGTCGCCGGTGCGCCGCCGTCAGTCGCTGAGCTGGGCTGGGACGAGTTACGTGCCTGCGTGGCCGAGTGCCAACTGTGCGATTTGCATCGCGAGCGCACACAGACGGTCTTTGGGGTCGGCGCTGAAGATGCGCGCTGGATGATCATCGGGGAAGCACCCGGTGTTGAAGAGGACCGACGCGGCGAACCGTTTGTTGGTCGTGCCGGGCAGTTACTCGATGAGATGCTGCGCGCTGTCGGGCTTGATCGCGGCTCGGTGTATATCGCCAATACCGTCAAGTGCCGGCCGCCGGGTAACCGCAACCCTGAAGCCGCCGAAGCGAGTGCCTGCCGTGCTTATCTCGATCGTCAAATTGCACTGGTCAGGCCCGAACTGATTCTCGCCGTTGGCAAGGTTGCCGCGCAGAATTTGCTGGCCAGCGATGCGCCGGTCGGTCGCCTGCGCGGACGGCGACATGCATTGGGCGACATCCCGCTGGTAGTGACTTACCACCCTGCGTACCTGTTGCGCAGCCCTTCGCAAAAACGCCTTGTTTGGAGCGACCTGTGCCTGGCGCGTAGCCTGCTGAGGGAAGGGGCTGCATGAATCTGCCGATGCAGGAGCCGCCTGTGTTGATTCGGGATATGACGCATGAAGACCTTGCGCAAGTCTCGAGCATCGAACGGCGCAGCTATGACTTTCCCTGGAGCCACGGCGTTTTCCGTGACTGCCTGCTCGCGGGCTATCACTGTATTACGCTTGAACGCGATGGCCGGGTGGCAGGTTATGCGATTTTGTCCGTGGCGGCCGGGGAGGCGCATATCCTGAACCTCTGCGTTGAACCGCAACATCGCGCGCACGGCTACGGCGAGAAGCTGCTGAACGATGTCCTGGCGCGTGCGCGGCAGGCCGATGTAGCTGAAGTTTTCCTCGAAGTCCGGCCGTCAAACCGGACAGCCATAGCGCTGTACCGCAAGAAAGGCTTCCACCAGATTGCGAACCGGCCCGCCTATTACCAGTCGCACGACGGCCGTGAAGATGCCGCGGTGCTGTCCAAGAAGCTGACCAGGAACTACTAGCCGGCATTTTCAAGCCGCGGGCAGTGCGCTAGACTGCGCGCCCTGCAGATGCCCGCTCCGGTCCGCCTTTAATCCATGTCCGTAATTCAGCAACAAGTCAGCAAGCGCCGGACCTTTGCGATCATTTCGCACCCGGATGCCGGCAAGACCACGTTGACGGAAAAGCTGCTGCTGTACGGCGGTGCTATCCAGCTTGCGGGTACTGTGAAAGGCCGTAAAGCCAGCCGGCACGCGACCTCGGACTGGATGGCGCTCGAGCAGCAGCGCGGTATCTCGGTCACGTCCTCGGTCATGCAGTTCCCGTATCGCGGCCATGTCATTAACCTGCTCGACACGCCGGGGCATGAAGATTTCTCTGAAGATACCTACCGGACGCTGACCGCCGTGGACTCGGCGCTGATGGTTATCGATTGCGCGAAAGGTGTCGAGCAACGCACGATCAAGCTGATGGACGTGACGCGTCTGCGCGACACGCCGATCATGACGTTTATCAACAAGCTCGACCGTGAAGGGCGCGAGCCCATCGAACTGCTCGACGAGATCGAGGAGGTTCTGCAGATTGGCTGTACGCCAATGACCTGGCCCATCGGCATGGGCAGCTCGCTAAAGGGCGTCTACCACCTGGCCCAGGACCGCATTTACCTGTACTCCAAAGAAGGTCGCGAAAAGGCGTCCAGCATCCGTGTGGTTGACGGTCTGGACTCCGAGGAAGCAAACCGGGTGCTGGGCGATCGCGCTGATGAGTTTCGTGAAGAGCTGGAACTCGTGCAGGGTGCGTGTCCGCCATTTGATCTGAACGAATACCTCGCTGCCCGTCAGACACCGGTGTTCTTCGGTTCCGCGCTGGCGAATTTCGGTGTGCAGGAATTGCTGGACGAGTTTGTACTGCATGCGCCGGCACCGTTGCCACGTGAAGCCGAGCAACGGGTTGTCCAGCCCGATGAGAAAGGCTTGAGCGGATTTGTGTTCAAGATCCAGGCGAACATGGACCCGGGCCACCGCGACCGGATTGCGTTCATGCGCATTTGTTCCGGTGAATACCAGAAGGGCATCAAGGTGACGCACGTCCGCACCGGCAAGGAGATGAAAATCCCCGACGCAATTACGTTCCTCGCCGCCGACAGGCAGCATGCCGACACTGCCTACGCCGGTGACATCATCGGCCTGCACAATCACGGCACGATCAATATTGGTGACAGCTTTTCCGAAGGCGAGGCCATCCGTTTCACCGGTATCCCGAACTTTGCGCCTGAGATGTTCCGGCGTGCCGTGCTTAAAGACCCATTGCGTCTAAAGGCGCTGCAGAAGGGGCTGGCACAATTGTGCGAGGAGGGTGCGACGCAGTTGTTTCGACCATTGCGCAACAATGACCTTATCCTTGGCGCGGTCGGCCCATTGCAGTTTGAGGTTGTTGCCCACCGTCTGCGCGATGAATACAAGGTTGAGTGTCAGTTTGACACCGTCAACGTTGCGACCGCACGCTGGGTGCAATGCGACGACGAGAAAATGCTCGCGGAGTTTGAACGCAAGGCGCACGATAACCTGGCTGTGGATCACGGTGGCGAGCTGGTCTACATTGCGCCGACGCGCGTTAATCTGAACCTGACCGAAGAACGCTGGCCCGATATCGTGTTCCGCAAGACCCGCGAACACAGCTAACACCCGACAATGTCGGGAATGAGGCATTAATGTCCAGAGCCGACATCATGAATCGCAAGGTCATCGCCTGGGCGATGTATGACTGGGCCAATTCGGCGTTCGCTCTTTCGGTCATGGCCGTGTTGTTCCCCCTGTTCCTTGGCAGCTACTGGAGCGTCGGTGTGGACGGCGCGCTGGTCACGCAGCGCCTTGCCTGGGTAACAGCCGCAGCCAGCGCCGTGGTCTGCGTGCTGGCGCCCGTGTTCGGCACGATTGCCGATGCAGGGGCCTACCGCAAACGTTTCCTGCTGGTGCTTGCGCTGCTGGGCGCGAGTGCGACCGCGGGGCTCGGACTGGCCGGCCAGGATAAGCTCATACTCGCGCTATGCCTGTACCTGCTGGCGTCAGTGGGCTACTACTGTTCCACGGTTTTTTACGACTCGCTGATCGTCAACGTCGTGAAACCGCGCTACTTCAGCGTCGTGTCTTCCTTAGGTTTTGCGATCGGCTATCTTGGTGGTGCGGTGTTGCTCGCACTGCACGTGTGGATGCTGACCTCCCCGGCGACCTTCGGCTTTGCCGATGCCACAGCAGCGATCCGGTTTGCATTCATCTCGGTGGGTGCCTGGTGGGCCGTGTTCATGCTGCCGCTGCTATTTTTCGTCTCCGAACAGACCGACCGTGCCGAGGTTGGCAGGAACGTGCTTACGGCGGCCTACCGGGAGCTCGTTAGTACCATTGGGCATATCGGACGCTATCGCCATGTTGTCCGGTTCCTGCTGGCTTACTGGCTCTATATCGGCGGCGTTTTCACGGTTATTTTCATGGCGGTTAACTACGGCCAGCGGCTGGGTTTCGCGCAGCAGGACCTGGTGATGGCGCTGATGGTGACGAATTTCGCCGGTTTTCCGGCGACGCTGCTGTACGGCTATTTTGGGCATCGCTTCGGCGCGAAAGCCGGCATTGTTTTCGCGCTGTGCGTCTACGTCGTGGTGTCGAGCTGGGCCGTCTTCATGACCGATGTCTGGCAGTTCTACGTCATGGCCGTGATTATCGGTAGCGTGCAGGGTGGCGTGCAGGCACTAAGCCGGTCGC
Organism: Gammaproteobacteria bacterium; assembly: GCA_030425905.1. GTDB lineage: Bacteria > Pseudomonadota > Gammaproteobacteria > Steroidobacterales > Woeseiaceae > UBA1847. Next base: position 250 of record JAUHZT010000121.1, on the reverse strand, counting down.
TGTATGCATCCTTGATACCGCCGCAGCGCTCCGGTGAATTTTTCGGCTTTTACAACATGCTAACCAAGCTTGCGCACGTGCTTGGGCCGACGCTGGTGGCCATTGCTGCCGGATTCTCCTCAAGCCCGAAAGTCTTGCTGCTCGTGCTGTTGCCGCTGTTCGTCGTCGGCGGACTGCTCTTGCTTAGAGTAAAAAACGCGCCTTACCCGCAAGCCGGGTAGTGCCGTAACGAGCACGCGTTCTGCGTGTG
>JAUHZT010000120.1 GCA_030425905.1 Gammaproteobacteria bacterium | reverse complement strand
CGGGACATCGTCAGGATAGACTTCGTGGGCCGCGAGCCGTCCAATTTCGAGCATCGGGGCGTCGGGATCTGCGAGCACTTTGATCCGGTCGCGGGCCAGCAGCTTGCCGCGCGACAGGTGCTTCTCCCGTGCGCAATGCGAGCCGCCCCGCATGACGCTTTCGTTCAGCGCCCGCAGGTCCCCCGCCAGCGACACATTGGTCTCCCGGTTCTTGTCGAAATCATCCGAGCTTCGGTCAATCCGGGTCTTGATTACGGGCATATTGCTTCGCTTCCTTCATGAGGTCGCATTGAACAGTTCCCGGCCGATCAGCATGCGCCGGATTTCGCTGGTGCCAGCGCCAATTTCGTACAACTTCGCATCTCGCCAGAGTCGACCTGCCGGAAACTCGTTGATGTAACCGTTTCCACCCAGTATCTGGATCGCTTCGCCAGCCATCCAGGTTGCTTTCTCGGCTGCGACGAGAATACAACCGGCGGCATCGAAACGGGTCGTACGATTCCTGTCACAGGCACTGGCCACAGCATACACGTAGGCACGGCACGCATTCATGCTTGTGTACATGTCCGCCAGCTTGCCCTGCATAAGCTGGAAGCGACCAATCGATTTGCCGAACTGCTTGCGATCATGCACGTACGGCAAAACCAGGTCCATGCAGGCGCGCATGATGCCTAATGGCCCACCGGAGAGCACAACGCGTTCGTAATCGAGTCCGCTCATGAGAATTTCCGCACCACAGCCTTCAGCACCCAGCAAATTTTCCCTGGGTACCCGGCAATCCTCGAACAACACTTCGCTCGTGTCCGAACCACGCATGCCCAGTTTGTCGAGTTTCTGCGGCGTGGAGAAACCGTCGACGCCGCGTTCCACGAGAAACGCACTGAGTTTTCGGCTACCTGCCTCCGGGTCGGTCAGCGCGTAGACGATCATGACATCGGCTTCGGGCGCATTCGTGATCCACATCTTCGAACCATTCAGCACATAGTGCTCACCATCGCGACGTGCGGTCGTGCGCATGCCCATGACATCCGAGCCCGCACCCGGCTCGCTCATCGCCAGCGCGCCGAGCCATTGGCCGGAAACAAGTCCCGGCAGATAGCGCGCTTTCTGTTCATCGTTGCCCCAGCGATGCAACTGGTTAACGCACAGGTTTGAATGGGCCCCGTAGGAAAGACCAACGGATGCGGATGCGCGGCTGATTTCTTCCATGGCGATAACATGAGCCAGGTAGCCGAGATCGGCACCACCGTATTGCTCATCGACTGTCATGCCGAGCAAACCGAGTTCACCCAATGCTGGCCACAAGTCGCGTGGGAAAAGATTGTCGCGATCAATTTCTTCGGCACGCGGCGCGATCTTGTCTGCCGCAAACGATCGAATCGTGTCACGCAGCAGATCGAGATCGTCGCCATGCCCAAAATCAAATTCCATCAACGGGTGTTCTCCTGGAACAAAATGGCAAGCATGGCATTGTCCGGTGCGAGCCCCGCAAGCTGAATACCATCAACGGGGTATGACTTCCTAGGTGGCGCGGTGCGACGCCTTTGCTTGCCAAGCGTTTTGGCCTCTGCGCTCAAAAGTCGGTTCTGACCTCGCCACCGATCCAGGCATTGACATTTCAGAGCAGGCACTCTATTTTTCAGAGCACTCTACATAAGGACACCTTCTGATGAACACCAAAACCTCGCTCGAAGAAAACCTGCAGTTCGTTGCCGGGGCAGTACGCCGCGGCCAGAGGAAACCAGGACATCCGGTCATTTACTTCTTATGGTCCGCGCTGATTCTCCTTGGCTGGGCATTGCCGGACTTCGCACCGCAATACGCCGCTTCCTACTGGATCATAGCCGGACCTGCCGGAGGCTTACTGAGCTGGTGGCTGGGCAGACGCAGCGCCATAGCCGAAGGCGAGCTCGACCGCGATCTCGCACGACGCTACGGCCTGCACTGGTTGATTTCAGGTATGGCGCTGTTTGCGGTCTTCCTGCCGCTCGCAACGGGCAATGCCGCGGATGGCTACTCCGCTGCCGTCTTCGGCAGGCAGTTCCTCTTGGTCATCGCGCTCGTCTATGCGCTGGCAGCCATTCATCTTGACCGCGGTCTTGCGGCCTCTGCCGTCATCATGGGCGCTGGTTACGTCGTTCTGACCCTCTGGTCCCCACCCCACCTGTGGACGACGATGGGCATTGTAGTGGCACTGAGCTTACTGGTGGCAGGACTGTGGGCGCGCCGGTGAACGATGACCTCAGCCAGACACTCAACGACCTCGACAAGCTGTTCGAACACCGCGTCCGGCTGGCGATATGTTCATTGCTCGCGCAAACTGATTCGATCAACTTTGCGCGTTTCAAGACTTTGCTCGAGCAGACTGATGGCAGTCTAGGCGCCCAGCTGCGCAAGCTCGAAGACGCAGGCTATATCGCGGTTGAGAAAAGCTTCGATGCGCGCAAGCCGGTTAGCTGGTATAGCCTCACGAACGCCGGCCGGGCGGCATTGACGACGCATTTACAAGCCATAAGCGCCCTTACGGCGGGCGTGTAGCAGCCCGCCTGCAAGCCACGTTTTCGGTTCACTCAAACAAGCGCTTCGGTGCTTGCACGAGTTTGCTCATGATGACAACGCATCGATGAATCGCGAGAACAACTCAAACTGTGAGGTGATACCGAGTTTGCTGAACAGATTGCGCTTGTGAACCATGACCGTGCCCGGCGCGATTTCAAGTTGCCGCGCAATGGCCTTGGTCGAAAAGCCGCGCAGCAGCAATTGTGTGATTTCGCGCTCCCTGTCAGTCAGAAGTTCGGCACCGAAATTGTCAAAGCATTCTGTTAGTCGCCGGTGCAAATCCGCATCCCGACGCGCAGCACCGTGCACAGGTGCCCAGTAATTCCAGATTGATCGCATCGCCGCATGCACGATCGGTTCGATGGCTGCGAGGCGCAGGATTTCGGCTTTGCTGAAGCGGCCTCGTCGACGCGCCACGACGAACGCCAGCGTGCAGCCCTCGTCCGCATCCAGCAGGAAATCGACCTCATCGCCAAGATGCGTACGTTCGCAATACTGCCGGTAGTATTCCGAGGAACGGAAGCGGTCGGGCGCCTGGTCGCGATACCGGCACATGCCCGGTTTGCCCGCCGCGGCCGCCAGTTGGTACAAGGGATCTAGCAGGTAGGGTCCCGCAAGGTATTTGTCCAGGTAATGGCGCGCGCCGGCCGGCTCCAGCGTGTGGTGGACGACTTCGGGCGGCGCGTCTTTGTAGAAGGCAAGCAGACAGGTCCCCTGGTGATTAGCAACCTGGTCGAGCGCCTCGATCAAAGCCGCCGCCATTTCGTCGACGGAGTCACCGGCGATCAGGCCTGCGATTGCCGAATGCCAATGCGGTTGCGTAAACGGTGACGTCAAGGCTGGTACAGGGCGGCAGTCGCGCCGTTCGGGTCTTCAATAACACAGAAGCGTCCGCCGGCGAGGTCGCGCGGCGCGAAGCGCAGACGACCGCCGTTTTCTACACAGGCATTCGCACTCGCTTCAATGTCCTCAACTACAAAGTAAATGAGCCAGCCTCCCGGCATGTCCTCATTGCAGCCCCGCGCGTGGCAGACCCCTGCCACGGCTTCACCAGTCGCTGGCATGGACATGCTGTAATCGGAATAGTCACCCATGTCGACAGCTTCGGGCTTGAAGCCCACTACATCCGCATAGAAATCGCGTATCTCATCTGCATTGTTGACGGTCATGTCGATCCATCCGACTTTGCCGATATCTTTGTTGCCCTCGTCGCTCACTGCTTCGCTCCTTATGCTTGAACTGTTCGCCGTCAAAATGCCGTGAGAAACGAAGCCGCATTGCCACCAATCGGGCCACTGCCCGACCGTGCCGTCGCAAGATACTTCTCCCCTCTCGGGTAGTCGATCACCTGTGGGTTGTAGACGCGTAACAGCCGGTTACGGTGAAACAGGCGCCATTGCGCTGACAAGGGAATGACGCGCGCCGGATCATCACCAGCCAGTTGCCGATGCAAGGCCGGTAAGCGATACCACGGCGCCTGCATGTCCGCGTGATGCGCGTTGTGAAAACCAAAATTAAGCACCAGCCAGTTCAGCTTCTCAAAGCGCAAAGATAAAGGGTTGCTGAACGTGTGTTCCTGCTCCCATGCACGATCACCACGATGCGGTGACTGTGAGCGGGAAAACAGCGTCAGTGAATAAGGATAATCGTGCTGCAGCATATCCATGAATCGCAGAACCTGCAGCATGATCAGGTATGCAACCGCATACAGGAGCGCAACTTTCGGCAAGAACACCAGCAGCAGCAGATAGGCGCCACCGCGCACGACCAGCACGGCGAGATTGCGCCGCCGCTGAGCGCGCCGCTCAGGTATGAGAAATGCCGAGCCCGCCATCACGGCATGCATGAGCAATTCATGTGCCGGAATGTAGAAAAACTCGCAAAGACGCACGAAGCGCGTCAGCGCCGGGTAGCGTGCAAAAAAACTTTCGTAGTCGAACCAGACCACATCGTCATTGTCGACATGATGACGAAAGTGCTTGTAGCGCAGATCTTCAAAACGCCCGTACGAAGCGCCGCACAACCACGTCAGGGCCGCGCCGAGCCGTGCATTGTGCCGGTGCTTGCGAAATATCGTGTTGTGCACGCACTCGTGCACGAGGTAAGAAGCGACAATCATCGCGTGAGCAAGCAGCAGGGTTGCCAGCAGGTTAATGGCCCAGGAGTCCTGCAACAGGCCGGCAAAACCGCAACCGTAGGCCAGCACCGCATACAGCAACGCGCCACCGTGGTAACGGAGTCCGTCTTTCTCGTTCATCACCGTGGCAAGAAGCGCCATGCAGTACATTTCCAGCAAAATTCGGGCGAGTTCTTTTGTACACTTCGCTGCGCGCCATTGCCAGCGCGGAGAATCAGAAATGACTGGGGAGATCGTGCGCAAAGCGGTGTGCATTCACGCATGATCCGGGCTAGCATACGGCATTGTCGACAGGAGACCCATTGGATGAAACTCGTAACCGCGATCGTAAAACCGTTCCGCCTGGACGATGTCAGAAATGCGCTTTCGGACGTCGGGATCCAGGGAATGACGGTAACGGAGGTCAAGGGCTTCGGCCGCCAGCGCGGCCACACGGAACTGTATCGCGGCGCCGAGTACGTCGTGGACTTTCTGCCGAAAGCCAAGATTGAAGTGGCAGTCCCCGACGATCTGGTTGAACGAACCATCGAGACGATCATAGAAAGCGCCAAGACCGGCAAGGTGGGCGACGGCAAGATTTTCGTGACCAACCTGGAACAGGTATGGCGCATTCGCACCGGAGAAACCGGCGACGGCGCGATCTAGAGTTCGTGCCCGGCCGGCCGGGGCCGTCAGATCACAAGTTGCAGCACGGCCCTGCCCAGCATCAGCCATAACACGATTGAAGACGCCGCATAGAAGCGGAAACGCGTCATGACGTGGTTCGACGTGCAGTGTACGAAGCTGTGCCCGCAGCGCAGCAGAAAGAACAGCCAGGCAGCGACCGTGTAGATCATATCGGCCTGCCCCGTCACGTAGAGGTATACCACCAGCGCATAGAACACGACGGGCAGTTCGAAGAGGTTCTTCAGATTGTACGATGGGTATGAGACTTCGTCGGGCAGCAGTGACTGCAGTTGTTCCGGCGTTTTTAACTGCGATGGCCGGATTCGATTGGCCACAATGTAGTTGATACGCCGCCGGTACATCAGCAGCCAGACGCAAAATGTCAGCACGAGCATGCCGATGAAGGGCATGAATATTTGTTCTGGTCCCATCTCAATCTCCCGTGAAGCAGAAGCCGTTCAACTTGTTACCGTCAAGATCGCGAAAGTAGCCTGCGTAAAACGACGCTCCGCGAGGCCCGGGCGCGCCAGCGTCCGTGCCACCCAGCGCCAGCGCTTTGGCATGAAACGCATCGACACTGGCCGGATCGGGCAGCGGAATCGCCAACATGGTGCCGTTGCCAACGGTGGCGGGCTTACCGTCTTCCGGTATCGCGATGGCGAGACTGTGCATCTGGCTATCGATCCCCCAGGCTGTAAAGCGCTCGGTTTCATAAATTCGCGCAGCATTGACGAGGGCCAGCAGCTCATCGTAGAACGCGGCAGCGTCCTTCATCCGGTTAGTGCCCAGCGTGACGTATCCAATCATTCGATCTCAGTCTCCGGCCGTGTTAGGGGAATCGCACCTGCCAGCCGTTGGTACCAGAGCTCACGTTTTTCTGCAAACGGCATGGCCGCGTAGGCCGGGCTTGTTGAGGGCAGTGAAACCAGCGTGATGTTGTCAGTGGCAAGCCCGGGCAGCACCAGGCGGCGAAACAGTGTCTCTGCCGCCTTGCCGTTGAATGCGATTAGTCGCAACTCGGGACAGGCGCTTGCAAGGGCCGCAAAGTCATTCGCCCGCGCGGTATCCAGCCGGATGTCGGCATCCATACTGCCGGGTCGGACCGACTCACGGAGCACATCCCACAACGCAACCTGGCGCTGCCTGAGTTGCGCACAACGCGTTGCGTAATCACCGCTCAACGACAGGAGCGACGACATGATCGGCCAGAACGCATTCTGCGGGTGCGCGTAGTATTGGTGGGCTGCCAGCGAACGCTGGCTGGGTAAGCTACCGAGGATCAGAACCCGCGCATCGGTGCCCAGTACCGGCGCAAAGCCGGTACTTGCCGTCAGGTCAGGTGCAAGAGGGTTACAGGCGTCAGACACGCCGGCAAGTATAGGCGAGTTTGCGCGCACTGCGGCACGTCAAACCCGCCCAACAGGTGCTATCAGGCCGGGAAGAAGTCGATCGGCTTGGTTGTGGTAATCGCCTCGACGTCGCGCGCTTCGAATCGGAACAGTTTTACGCGTTGCACCAGCTTGTCTTCGAGGTCGGGGTCACCCAGTTCGCTGGACACCACTTCGCATGCGGTGACCTGCCCGTTCGGTGCAATTGTCAGACGTAAGACCAGCTTGCCTTCGAGCGATGGATCGCGGCGCAATGCACGGTTGTACAGCGCAAAAATGGCGCCCTTGTTCTTGTCGAATACGAGCTCGATTTCCTCACGAGAGCGCGACGCCTTGCCACTGGTGCCTTCGCGCCGCGCGCCACCGGCTGCGTTCTGGCCGCCAATGCCGGCAACCGGGCTCGCAACCCGGGTCGTGCTGCGTCCGGCGATACCTGTACCACCAGTATTGCGGCTCATGCTGGCCGTATTAATGCCACCGGAGGCCGCGCCCACTTTCGAAGTAATCATGGACCGCTCGTTCCGTTCCGCTTCGCCCACGGATGCGGTCAGATCGCGATCGTCCGCCACCTTGTCGAGCAGTTCGGTATCGACAAGGTCGGCCAAGTCCTCGGCGAAGGGCATGAATGCCGCTTGCGCCTGCTCGCGGGCAACCTCGGCCTGGTCGACGACTGGCTCGGGCTCAGGTTCGGGAGCAATTTCGGGCTCCGGCTCGGGTGTATTCTCAACCACCTGTTCAGGTTCCGGCTCTTCTGGCTCGGGCTCTGGCTCTTCGCGCACCGGCGGCGGCGGTGGCGGCAGCGGCTTTTCTTCGAGCAGCAACTGGGCGATACGAGGCGGGATATCCTCGACATCATAAGGCTCACGCTCCGGCGTTGGAATGAACGGCCAGACGATCGACAGACCCACGACAACGAGAAACGCAATTCCGAGCTGGCGCTGGAACTTGCGCTCCTGGTCGCCCTCGGACGTCCATGGCAGGTCATACTCTCTGTAAAAGGGTAAATCCAATTCCGCGACTCCTAAGCGTTTCCCGGCTGCACTAGCGCGCTGCCTGAATCGTGTCGAGCTTCTCGCTGCTCTTCTGCAGCACGGCGAGAGATATTTGTCCGTAGTCGGCCGCCGTACAGGTCGCCATCACCTTCTTCAGCAATCGGTACGGAATTTCACGGTCACCCATGATCGTGACTTCACGGCCCGCGATGTCGTCCCTGGCTTCACGTCGCAGCACGCGATCGTTCTGCGATTTCAGTGCCTCGCGCAGCGGTGCAATATCGTTACCGCTCATTGCCAGAACGTCAGCCACTTTCGCGACCAGCGCGCCCTGCACGAGAATGTCGGTTTCGCCGATCAGGATAACCACCGTTTCCTTCGCTTTTTCTTCAGCGATCGATTCCGGCAGCTGCAGGTCCTTTGCGTTCGGCAACGTCTCTACGTCCGATGAATTCACCAGCAGGAAGAACACCAGGATCGTGAAGATATCCATCAACGAAACCAGGTTCAGAGCCGAACTCTTGGTGTTTCGCGCGTGGTGTTTTTCCATGCGTTTGGCGCGTGCCGACTTGACCATTACTCAGGCCCCTTCAGGCTGGACCGGCGCATCGCCGATCGAAATGTCGGGAAACAGATCACTGCGCACTATGGCCGCATCTTCAATCTGTTCTTCAATGCGCACGCGATCCATCACCTGCACCAGCGTGTCGTATTCAATGTCGGCTTCGAGCAGAATGGAGGCATCCGTTTTCTCCGGATAGCGATCCTTAAGCTCTGCCAGCTTGCCGCTCACCGCATCGTAGTCATATTCGCCGTCGGGAAGGTTCTGGTATACACCCAGCAAACCCTGGTTACGGTCACCGATTTCAATCTTGTCTTTACGAACGATGACTTCCAGTTGAAAAACCTGTTCCTGCGGTTCCACGGACTCGGTTGAGGAGCCTGGCAAATTCAACTCGAGAATTGCCAAACGCGAGAAAACCGCGGTGATCAGCAGGAACGGAACCAGGATTACCATCAGGTTCATAAATGCCGTAATGTTGAGTTCAGCCGTATCCGAATTATGGCGACGGCCGCCCCGGCGGCGACGAATCATGATTTACGCTCCGGTCGTCTTGAGCTGACGTTCGGTTACAGCGTTCAAAAACTTGACGCTGGCCATTTCCAGGCTGTCGACGAGCTGGTTGGTCTTGGTCTGCAGCAATGCATGCACGAGCAGCAAGGGAATTGCAGCCATCAGGCCAAACGCCGTTGTGTTCATAGCCGTGGAAATACTGGCGGACAACATGTCTGCCTTATCGGCAGGGTTTGCCTCGGACACCGCGGTAAATGCCGCGATAAGACCGATAATTGTGCCAAGCAGACCCAGCAGGGTTGCGATGTTGGCCAGTGTGGCGAGGTAATGCGTGCGCTTTTCAAGACGCGGCAGCACTTCCATCATGCTTTCTTCCATGGCCTTTTCAATATCATCGCGGCGACGGGCACTCTTCACCCGGTACAGCCCGTAGGTCAAAATCGAGCCAATTGCGGCTTTCGACTTGGCAGTGTGTGCGGCGGCTTCCTGGAAATTACCGGCCTTCAGGTAAGGCACGATCTTTTTCCACAACGCGCGGTTGCTGGCGCCTGAAACGGTCAGGTACGTCCAGCGTTCGATCGCGATGATGACGCCGAACGCGAACACGAACAGGATCGGAATCATGAAAACTCCACCGTCCTGAAAAAAGCGCACTATTGTGCCCATTTGATTGCTCCTCTTTGCATCAATCGTTTGTCAGTTTTGGGGTAAATGCCTTGTCGAACTGCGGCTCTTTATCCCGTATTAATCGTCGTTCCTGTTGCCATTCAGCTCGCCGTAGTAGTCGACAGTCCGAACGAATTCCTCTCTATCGAGCGGTGCCAGCACTTCGTCGAGCAGTGTGTTCACCGGCTTACCCATCAAGTCGCCTGGATCCGCCTTTTTCCAGGGCACGATGTACAGCACCTTGGGCAATTCCTGGTTACCCGTAATCTCGGTTCGCCCGAGTTCCATCCGATCCATGACCGCCCCGGCGGACTGGCTGCGAGTAACGTCTTCTGCAAGCACCGCCGACGGTACTGCCGGGTCCACATCGTCCAGGTCGTCGGGCGATACGTCTGCATCAGTCAAATCCCCTGCCAGGGTGCCTGAATCGACACCCGGCTCGAGTGCATCGATCTCGTCGGCCTGCAGTGCCGCATCGCTCTCTTGAGCGTATGCCGCAAACG
>JAUHZT010000237.1 GCA_030425905.1 Gammaproteobacteria bacterium | reverse complement strand
TAGGCGGGCAAGACCAGGCTGCGGATATTATTCTGTTTCCAGAACCTGCCTGAGCACAACGGCATTGTTGTGCTCCTCATCACGTGCCCCATATACCAGCGTTATTGTGCCGCTGTTAGCAAGCGCGCGAAGTTCACGAATCTCGTCGCCATATTCAGCCAGTTCCGTCTTGTAACGCTTTTGGAATGTCTGCCAGCGATCAGGATCGTGGCCGAACCATTTTCGCAGCTCATTGCTCGGAGCAATGTCTTTAACCCAGGAGTGCAGGTTCGCATCTTCCTTGCGCAAGCCACGCGGCCAGAGTCGGTCGACGAGGATTCGCTTGCCGTCAGACCCGGCCGGAGCATCGTAAGCTCGCTTCAGTTTGATTCTATGCTTGGGCGCCATTTCAGCTCAGCAACTCGTGGGTTCTTCGTTTCAGTACGGGGACGAGTTCGGCGTCGAACCATGTGTTGGCCTTGAACCAGGCTACGTTTCGCGGTGAAGGATGCGGCAGCGGAATGACAGAAGGCGCAAGAGCACGCCAGTTGCGCGTTGTCTCCGTCACCGTGGCATGGCCGGCGTCCTTCAGGTAGCAGGCTTGTGCATAGCTTCCGATCAACAGTGTTAGCTCGATGCCCGGCATCTGTGCCAGTAATCGCTCGTGCCATAGCGGGGCGCACTCACGACGTGGTGGCAAGTCGCCGCTGGTCGCACGGCCCGGGTAGCAGAATCCCATCGGCAGGATTGCAATCTTGCCCGCATCGTAGAAAGTATCGGCGTCGATACCCATCCAGTCACGCAGTCGCTCCCCACTGGGGTCGGACCACGGCACTCCGCTCACATGTGCCCTGGCTCCCGGTGCCTGACCGACAATGAGGAGGCGTGCGCTAGCGCTCGCCTGCAGAATAGGGCGCGGCTCTTCTGGCAGATGCAGCTCACACATCCGGCAGGCACGGGCCTTCTGCAGGAGGCTATCTAGGTTTTCGATGTCAGGGTTAGCGTGCACGATATACGCATACGTCATCCGTCTCGCAATGTCGCATCCAGAGTGATTTTTGCGTTGAGGACTTTTGAAACCGGGCAGCCCTCTTTAGCGGTATTTGCCGCTTTCTGAAAAGCGGCGTCATCCATACCGGGTACAGTCGCGAATACCTCAAGATGCACAGCGGTGATGCTGAAGCCACCGTCGTCGGGCTTGATAGTCACATGGGCGGTGGTGTCGATGCGTTTGGGTTCAACATCCGACTGACCCAGCACAAGTGACAGCGCCATCGAGTAACAGCCTGCGTGGGCTGCAGCAATGAGCTCTTCGGGGTTTGTGCCCTTAGCTTGTTCAAAACGTGTACCGAAGGAGTAGGGCGCATTGGACAGCGCACTGCTTTCGGTTGAGATAGTTCCCTTGCCGGTTTTCAAGCCACCTTCCCAGACGGCTGCTGCGTTGCGTTTCATGAGAATTCCTCGTTTTGTCTGTAAAGATTTTAGTCTACAACTATCGGTCTGCCGGCGGACGGGATTCTTGTCAAAGCGCATGGCCGCCTGCCTGCATGCGAGCTACAGGCAAAAAGTCGCGGCCTTGAATGGCTACAGGGTAAACGGGCTGCACAAATGGCAGAACTTGGCGAGTTTAAGGGCACCATAATCGCCGGCATCTATGAAGGTATTCGCAATGGAGCGGCCAACAACCGGAGCGACTTCGAAGCAGCAGCAGGGCGCGCGCATGAAAGCTGGGAGCACTACTATGAGCAGCTCAAGTCGCAGGTGCAAGGCAACTAAGGCGGTAGCGACAGCGAAGATGCAATGTCGTCCAGGAACGTCCGCAACGCAGTTTCAAGTCGCTGCCTATGCTCACCGCCTGTAACCAGGGCGTGCACCTGCTCGGGTGACTGACCGAGCAACGGTACGCGCAGAATCGGCTCGGTTACTAATCGCGATGACATAGTGGCGAGTACTTCTCTAAGCGCCTCAAGCGCGAAGTCGCCGCGGTGCGACGCATGCAATAGCAGGATTGGCTTATGGACAATTTCCGGTCGGGAAACCAGCCAGTCCAAGGCGTTTTTC
>JAUHZT010000009.1 GCA_030425905.1 Gammaproteobacteria bacterium | reverse complement strand
TTCAAGCAAGGTGGCGAGCGCTGCATTGCTGTCCGTGAGGTCGCTGGCGAGGATCAGTTCTTCGTCGAGCGATGCCTGTACTGGCGCATCCGTTGCCGGTTCCTGCACCGTCAGTTCGTCGCCTGTAACCGTTGCGGCTGGCTCAAGCGGAGCCGCGTCTGTGTCAGTGCTCGGAGAGGAGGGCTGCTCGACAGTCTGGGTGGCCGCCATGGGCTCGGAAGTGAGCATGCGCAGGATGTCCGCACCCAGGACCGACCAGGCCCCGTAAGCGATCAGCGCTATGCCAGCGATGGCCATCGCCGGCATCAGCCAGCGCATCCAGGTGGGTGTATATGTCTGCCCGGAGATCTCGGCGGCGGCGCGCTGCACCATGCTTCGGGTAACACGGCGGGATTCGCGGCCATAAGCACCCAGCAATGCGCGGTCACAGATGACGTTGATGAGGCGGGGTACGCCACCCGATAATTTGAAGACTTCCTTCTTTGCCCCGGTATCGAACAAGTCATTGACGGCGCCCGCAACACGGACCCGGTGTTCAATATAGGCCGCGGTTTCATCGCGCGTCAGCGGTTCCAGGTGATAGCGCCCGGTGATCCGCTGTGCAAGCTGGCGCAGGTCGTTGCGCGCAAGTAGTTCGCGTAATTCAGGCTGGCCGATAAGGACTATCTGCAACAGTTTCTGCTTCGACGTTTCGAGGTTGGTCAGCAGGCGTACCTGTTCCAATACATCGCGCGCGAGGTTCTGCGCTTCGTCAACGATGAGAATGGTGCGCCGGCCTTCCGCGTGTGCCATTAGCAGGTAGTGGTTCAAGGCGTCTATCAATGCCTTGATGCTGTTCTTGTCAGCGGGTTCTTCAACACCCAGTTCCTCGGCAATCGTCTGCAGGAACTCGATCGCCGAGAGTTGCGGGTTTAATACAACAGCCACGTCCGCGTTATCGGGCATTCGGTTCAGCAGCAACGTTCGCACGAGTGTCGTCTTGCCTGTGCCAACTTCGCCGGTCAGCTGCATAAAGCCGCCTGACTCGGTGACCCCGTAGACAAGATGCGCCAGCGCCTCACCGTGCCGCTCGCTCATAAACAGGTAGCGCGGGTCAGGTGTTATCGAAAAGGGCTTCTCATTGAGACCGAAAAAACTCGTATACATTGCTTATCGCCGCCGTGCAGCCCCGCTAATCGGGAGGCAGCCGGATCTTTGCCCGGCTCACGATTCTACCTCATTTCCGCCGGCCGGATTTTTGCGCCGGCCGGTCATTGCCGGGCGTCGGCGCGGAACGCAGGGTCCGCGCCCTGCTGACCGCTGCGTCGCCAAAGCGATCACGAATATCATTCACGGCGAAATCCACGGGCTTTTTTTCTTCGCTGCCGAATCCTGAAAAAAGGTCGGGTTGGTTGGCGCTGACCAGTTTGCTGCCGCCGACGCCGAGCAGGCGCACCCGGATTCCCGGGTTATCAAGGAGCCAGTCGGATAGCAGTTTCCTGGCCACCAGGAAGAGCGCGTCGGTGGCGTTGCCCGGCGGTGAGAGGGCGGACTGACGGGTGAATGTCGAGAAATTTGCCTGGCGAATTTTCACGTGTACCGTGCCGGCCGCCAGCGATGCCTTTTGCAGTCGTCGTGACGTTCGTTCGGTCAGCCGCAACAATTCCCGTTCCATCAGCGCCGGGTCTGAGAGGTCCTGATCGTAGGTTTCCTCTGCGCTGATAGACTTGTCGGCCCGTGACGAATTGACCGGGCGGTCGTCAATGCCCGCAGCCCGGGCGCGGGTCCTGTCAGTGTAGCGGCCGAAAATCGGAGCAAGCCGGCGCTCCTCAGCGACGCGCAGATCGCGTACGGTCCGAACATCAATCGCGTGCAGGCGGCGTAAGGTTTGTTTGCCGATACCGGGGATGACCGACACCGGCAAAGGGTCCAGTACGTGGCGGCAGTTTGCCGCGCTGATCACGACCAGCCCGTCAGGCTTCTCGAGGTCCGATGCAATCTTCGCTACCAGTTTGTTCTCGGCCACGCCGACCGAGGCGGCAAGACCTGTTCGGTCCCGAATCCGCGCCTTGATCTCGCGAGCGATATTTTCACCACTGCCGAACAGTTTCAGACTGCCCGTGACATCGAGGAAAGCCTCATCAAGGGACAAGCCTTCGACGGCTGGCGTGAATTCGCGAAACACGGTGAAGATCTTTTCCGATTCCAGTTTGTACTGCGCCATGCGCGGCGCGACACGCAGCAGGTTCGGGCAGCGGCGGTTGGCCTCGGCCATGGGCATCGCCGAGCGAATGCCGAATTTGCGTGCTTCGTAACTGGCCGCCGCAACGACACCACGATTTTCACCGCCACCGACGACCAGCGGCTTGCCACGCAGACTTGCATCATCGCGCTGTTCGACGGAAGCATAAAAAGCATCCATGTCGACATGCAGAATGCAGCGCCCGGTCACCGTTTAGTACGCGCGCTCGACAATGTAGCGTGCCAGCCAGCGCAACGAGTCCGCACGAGTGCCGAATATCTCGAGTTCGGCAAACGCGCCTTCGAGCAGATCTGCGCAGCGCTTGCGGGCTACCTCGAGGCCAAGCTGGCCGGGGTAGGTCGCTTTCGCCAGCCCTTCGTCCGAGCCGACAGGCTTGCCGATAACTTCGGTCTCGCCCTCGATATCGAGAATGTCGTCGCGGATCTGGAACGCAATGCCCACGGCGCGGGAAAAGGCGTCGAGCGCGGCAAGCTCGGTGGCGGGCAGGTCGCTCCTGAGCAGGCAGGCAGACATTACCGACGCATGTATCAAAGCACCGGTTTTCTGCGCGTACATGTTCTCCAGTTCATCGATTGCGAGGATCTGACCCTCGGCCGCGAGGTCAATCGACTGCCCGCCCGTCATGCCGATGGAGCCGCAGGCGTCGGCGACCAGGCGCACCATACGGGCACGAATCTCGGCGGGCACGCCGTCGATATCCGCCAGTACAGCAAATGCCAGCGGTTGCAGGGCGTCGGCTGCGAGGATCGCCGTGGCCTCGTCAAACTGCCGATGTACGGTCGGTTTACCGCGCCGCAAATCATCGTCGTCCATGGCCGGCAAGTCATCGTGTACCAGCGAAAACGCGTGAATCAGCTCGATCGCAGCCGCGGGCGCATCCAGCACGCGTTCATCGACGGCCAGGCATTCGCCGCTTGCATAGACGAGCAACGGGCGGACGCGCTTCCCGCCATTGAAAACTGCGTAGCGCATGGCCTCGTGCAGGCGCTCGGGGCGCTCGTTTTCACTGGGTAAAACAGCGTCCAGCTTGCGCGTGACGCGCTCGAGGTAGTGGTCAATCCGGTCGTGGAAACTCAATGCTGCGGTGTTCCTGGCTGCCATCGGGCTTGCTAGCCTACACGATTTGCGCGGCGTTGCCGTGCCTCCGCTAACGATGCCCGGGTGCTGCGATTGATGGGCTATAATCCGCGTCCTTTTGATCTCGCCGCCAGAGGGTCCGGCATGCAGGCCACCGCCAGGGCACAACCGAATATCGCCCTGATCAAATACTGGGGTAAGCGCGATGTTGCGCGGAATTTGCCGGCTGTCGGTTCACTGTCGATTACGCTGGCTGACCTGTATACCGAGATGGACGTGCGTTTCGATGCGGCGCTGGCCAGCGACAAGCTGACGGTTAACGGTACTGACAATATTACGATGCTGCCGCGTATTAGCCGGACGCTGGATAGTGTTGCCGGCGCCAACAGGCTCTGTGCACGGGTCGCAAGCCGTTGTAATTTTCCGGTCGCGGCCGGTCTTGCCTCGTCCGCATCGGCGTTTGCGGCGCTCACGGTAGCGGCGAGTTCGGCAAGCGGCAAGGAACGCAGCATCGCCGAGTTGGCGAGCCTTGCCGGGCGCGCATCGGGTTCCGCGGCGCGTTCCCTGTACGGTGGTTTCGCGGAATTGTCGAACGAGGCCAACGATGTGTCGGTGACGACGCTCGCGGCGGCAGAGGACTGGCCATTGCGCGTGGTGGTGGCGATCACCACCAGGGCTGCGAAGCCAGTCAGTTCCGGCGACGCCATGGAAATCAGCCGCAAGACCTCGCCGTTCTATCAGCGGTGGGTCGATGAACAGGAGCAGGACCTCGCAGCAGCGCGCAGCGCGGTGTCAACGCGTGACTTCAGCGATCTGGCGAGTATCGCGGAACACAACTGCCTGAAAATGCACTCGGTGATGTGGGCGTCGAGGCCGCCAATGGTGTACTGGAATGCCGCAACGCTGAACTGCCTGCAAACCATTCGCGAGTTACAGGCGGAGGGTGTAGCGGTGTTCTTTACCGTCGATGCAGGCCCACAGGTCAAAGCCGTGTGTACAGCGGAGGCCGAGCAGCGGGTTTGCGCTGCACTGCGTGCAACTGACGGTGTTGAGGCCCTCATGCAAAGCGGACTCGGCGCGGGAGCCGGTCTCATCAGCAACCAGTCGCGGACACCCGCATGAGTTCGGGGACTGCGACAGCGCCGGGCAAAATTGTACTTTCCGGTGAGTACGCGGTGCTGGGCAATGCGCCCGCCATCGCGATGGCCGTAAATCGTCGCGCCGTCGCTTCAATAGTGACCACGCCACAACCTTCGGCAACGGACACGCAATTGCTTGCGTCGGTGTGCCAGGAACTTGGAATCGAGCGCTCTGAACTCAACGTGCTGCAGGACACGGACGCGTTTTATTCTGCGCAAGACCGCTCGGGGCGCAAGCTGGGCATCGGGTCCAGTGCGGCTTTGACAGTCGCTTTGTGCAGGTTGCTCGCGCCAGCCGAAATCGAAGAAGGCGCTCTTCTTCAAGTGGCGCATGCCGCACACCGGCGTTTTCAGGGCGACGCGGGTAGCGGCGTTGATATCGCAACCAGCGTAACCGGCGGGCTACTTTGTTATCGGCGCGAGCCGGTTTGGAGGCGCTCGCTCGCCTGGCCGTCCGGTCTCCACTACAAAGTGCTGTGGAGCGGCGTCGCCGCAAGCACTGTCGCCAAGATCGACAAGCTGCAGCGACAGGAACACAAGGACAGCGTGGCCCGGTTGGCCAGTGTTGCCGAAACGATGGCGGATTGCTGGATGAGCGGCAATGGTGCTGCCGTCCTGTCGGCGCATGTCGAGTACCTTGCGGCTTTGCGCCAGTTCGACAGCGACCATCAGCTCGGAGTCTTTGCTGCCGGGCACGATGCCCTGTGTATTGCGGCGGAGACACTGGGACTGGCTTACAAGCCCTGTGGGGCTGGCGGCGGCGATATCGGCATAGCGCTGTCGAACGATACCGACATACTTGATCAATTCGTTGCGCAGGCACGGGCCGCCGGTTTCCTGCCACTTGATCTGCAACTCGATCCGCAGGGAGTCAGCGATGCCTGATGCACGCATACCGGGACTGTACCGTCAGGGCATTGCGGCGCGCATTCGCGAACTGGAGTCGCGAGGCTGGCTGAGTGCCGAAGATGCCAGGCGCCTGGGCAATGGTCATCACCTGCTGTCGGTCGCCGCGGCGGACACGATGATAGAAAACGTGATTGCAACGTTTGCCCTGCCGCTTGCTATCGCGCCGAACTTTATCGTCAACGGTGTCGAGCGACTGGTGCCGCTGGTTGTGGAAGAACCTTCTATCGTGGCGGCGCTGAGCGGGGCAGCACGGATGGCGCGCTGCACGGGTGGCTTCACGGCCGCAGCCGAGACGGCCATGTTGACCGGCCAGATTCACGTTAGCGCAATGACGGATGCCGACAAGGCCAAAGCCGCACTGGAAGGCGCTGCCGCGCACCTGCTTGATGCGGCCAACGCGGTGCACCCCAGGATGCTGGAGCGTGGCGGTGGCGCCCGGGAAATTGAAATACGCAAGCTTTGCATGGACGACGGCAGCGACCTGCTCGTCGTTCATCTGCACGTCGATAGCTGCGATGCCATGGGCGCCAATCTTGTCAATACAATGTGCGAAGCGCTGGCACCGCAGGTTGCGGAAATAGCCGGTGGCCGGATCGCGCTGCGCATTCTATCGAACCTGACTGACAGGTCGCTGGTTACAGCCGGCGTGCGACTACCGCTCAAAGTGCTGGCGGACGATCCGGGCGAGGCGGCGGTGATTCGCGACGGGATCATACTCGCAGACAGGATCGCGCATGCAGACCCGTACCGCGCGGCGACCCATAACAAGGGCATCATGAACGGTATCGATCCACTAGTGATTGCGACCGGCAATGACTGGCGTGCAATCGAAGCAGGCGCGCATGCGTTCGCGTGCCGCGACGGGCAATACCGTTCGCTGACATGCTGGAAGAGTGCGGAGAATGGCGACCTTGTCGGTGAGATCACAGTGCCGCTCAAGCCTGGTGTCGTCGGCGGCACCATCGCCGCCAATCCGGCAACCAGGGTCTGCTTGCGCATGACGGGTATCAGCTCCGCGCGGGAACTTGCCGAACTCATGGCGGCCGTCGGGCTGGCGCAGAATTTTGCAGCATTGCGCGCCCTGGCTGGCGCCGGTATCCAGGCTGGGCACATGCGCCTGCATGCGCGCAGCGTGGCGGCTTCCGCCGGTGCCTCGCCGGATATGCTCGATGACGTGGTTGCCGAGTTGCTCGAAGACGGTGATGTAAAGGAATGGAAGGCGCGTGAAATTGTGCAAGCTCGAAACAGTGTCCGGGAAGCCGGTGAGCCGGGCGCAGGCAAAGTCATATTGCTGGGTGAGCACGCGGTGGTTTATGGTCGGCACGCGCTCGCGATTCCTATCCCGAACGCAGTGAGTGCGGTGGCTCTGGCTGATTCTTCCGAGCAGATAACGATTCCGGAGTGGAATATTCGTGAGTCGGTTGCCGCCGATGCGCGCAACGGCCTCGCGCACGCAGTGCGTTTGATTGCCACTGAACTCGGTGTGCCGGACGCGCGCGTCTCGATACAACTGCACACGCGGCTGCCACGTGCTATGGGGCTTGGTTCTTCGGCTGCGATGGCCGTCGCGATTACACGCGCGGTTGCGCGCGCCTGCAGCGTCGACATTGCTGACGATGAGGTTAATCGCATTGCATTCGAGTGCGAGAAACTCGCGCACGGCACCCCGTCCGGTGTCGACAATACGCTGGCTTGTTTTGCAGAGCCGATGCTCTTTCGACGAACGGACCAGCTGCTGGCGCAACCTCTGGAACTCGAACACGCGCCGCCGCTGGTGATTGCTTATGGCGACCAGGCCGGGCAGACCATTGAACAGGTTGCGGCTGTTCGCGCGCGTCGCGAACAGCAGGAAGCATTTTACGAGTCCCTGTTTGACGAGATTGATGCATTGAGTGTCGCCGGTAGCGAGGCATTGCTTGCGAGCAACTACGCCGAGCTTGGGGGCCTGATGAATATGTGCCATGGCTTGCTGAACGCGCTGCAGGTGTCAACGCCGCAACTCGAAACGATGGTAGCGCTGGCACGGCACAGTGGGGCGATCGGCGCGAAACTGACGGGCGCAGGCGGTGGTGGATCGATCGTTGCATTGTGTCCGGGCAAACAAGAGGCGGTGAGCCGGGCGATGCATGAAGCGGGCTTCAGAACTTTGGCATTACAAACGAAAACAAGGAAAAAGCATTGAGCAACGCGCATCGGATCGTATCTTCGGAAGCAGAAGAGTTGATCCTCGTCGATCGCGACGACAACGAAACCGGGCACCTGAGCAAGGCGGCTTGTCATGATGGCGATGGTGTTTTGCACCGTGCCTTTTCGCTGTTCCTGTTCGATTCAGCGGGGCGCCTGCTGCTGCAAAAACGTGCAGCGGCGAAACGACTGTGGCCCGGCTTCTGGTCCAATAGCTGTTGCAGTCACCCGCGACGTGGCGAAACGATGGAGGTGGCAACGCGTCGGCGATTGCAGGACGAATTGAACGTCGAGAGCGAGCTTGAATATATCTACAAGTTTGCCTACCAGGCCGATTTCGGAGCGGCAGGCGCTGAGCACGAGTTGTGCCACGTGTACCTGGGGCGAGTGCCCGACGCGGTGCAGGCGAATGAGCTAGAAATAGAAGCGCTGCGGTTTGTCGATACGGGATTGCTGGAGCAGGAACTGGACGCCACGCCGGATCAGTTTACGCCCTGGTTCAAGCTGGAGTGGCGTGCGCTGAATGAAGCGCACGGCGAGCGTTTAAAGGATTTTACCCGGACGGTTTAACCGACGTAGCGGTAGTACTCGATACCAAGATCGGCGAAATGCCGTTCGTTGTGCTCGCCCACCCGGTCAATGATGAACTCATTGCGGGGCACGTAGTCGAGCCCTTCAACGCGCCGACCGTCGTGCAGCGCATGGTACTGCGCCTCGCTCAGGTCGATGGTCAGCTGCATGGCGTCTGCGAAACGTATTTTCGCGCAAGCTTCGCGCCAGCTCTCCGCCATGAAGAACGGAATTACTTCAGCCGCATCCCCGCTGCCATACCCCAGGGTCAGTACTTCTTCACCGATGGCCAAGGAATTTTCGTCAAGCGCCTGCTCGAATCCGGCGGCCATCCAGGCGGGCAGGGCGGCAGTGTACAGGTTGCCCAGGTCGAGCATTGTGTCGCTGCCGCTTGCCAGCTTGTCGAGAATCTCGCGACGGTAATGACGTGACGCGCGGAACGCGCGCAATGCCGCCATCGTCAACGGGTAGGCTTCGATATTCAGGCTTTCGGCGTTGGCAAAATTGGCGATCACCGGCTCACCCAGCATCTCGGCCCGAACGGCGTGTGGATCGACGCCGGCCTCGTAGCAATAAGACGCGAGCTCGGCCTTATCGTCGGCGTCACCGCTGCTCAATGCAAACAGGTAGGAAACGGCGAAACCGGTTTCTGGCATGCGGCGATACGGCCGATGCATGAACACGGTCTTGAGGGAACGGAAGTAGTCGATCGGGTTCAGCTTGCGCTTTTCATACATGTCGTTAAGCGCGTGCAGGGTTTCGTCAATGTAGCAGGTCGTGGAGTATTTGCCGTTGAATACCGGGAAGTCCTGTACCTGGTGAGATTCCGAACGGTCCTGGCCGCAGAACCGCAGCATGGGCTTGCGAAAGTCCATAATGCGGTAATCAGAGGCGGAGCCCGAACCGACAAGATCCACCACCGCGAGTTTCGGGTCTTCTTCGAGCAGCATGGCTACAGCACCCGCGCCCTGCGTGGGTTCGCCGCTTGAGCCGCGCGCGTACTCGGCAATATCGGCACACACGACGATTGCCTGGCTGCCGGCCCCGTCGAGTGCCAGGTGCCGAATAGCACCCTTCATCCCATAGACGCCGCCAAGGCAGGCATGTTTGAACTCGGGCACTTCACAACTGCGCGAAATCGGCGCCTTGCCGCGTGCCAGGAGAGCTCGATCGACCATGCCTTTGACAATGATCGCGCCGGCCGAGTTGTCGGTGCTGGACTCGGTGCCCAGCCCCAGAAACTTCACGCGCTTCGGATCGATGTCGTACTGGTCAATCAGCCGCAAAACGGCGGTGGCCGCCATCGTATAGACGCTTTGGTCCGGCCCGCGCACACGGAAGCTGCGCCCTACAACCTCACGCGTCTTGGCCCACTGGTTGTTAGTCCAGTCGCACCAGTCTTCGAGCCAGACCCGGTAGGGCGGTACGTAGGCGGCCAGGCCGCTGATTCCGATGGATCGTTTTTGCACAGGCGTGTTTCTTAAGGTTCCGGGCAGAACAAGCCCGGGAATTTTAGTGGTCCGGGGCAATCTGCTCAACTACTTATTGCATTGGCCCTGGGTTTTATTTTCACGAAACAGGTCTCAAGAGGCGCTTTAGAGAGCAAAGGCAGCAAGCAGCAAGGCGCCCAGCAAAACGAAAGCGAATCCGATTGTGTAGATTATATTCAGGATAATGAACTTCAGGAAGGTCAGAATGCGGCCCTGGCCGTAGACGCGGCGCATCGAAAGGTACAGGTACACGGCGGCATAGAAAGAGGTGGCGATGATGGGCAGCACCGCAATGGCCTGGTTGAGACCGATCCAGGTGATTAACCGCGACCAGAGCACCTGCAGCGTCAGCAGGAGGAACCAGAAGGCGTGGAAATGCACGAAGAACAGCAGGTGTTCGACATAATAACGGCGCGACAGCGGGTACAGCAGCTTCATAACCAGCGCCATAAACGGCAGTAGTAACAGCAACGCGGCGGGGACCTTGTCCAGCATGGCCGCGCCGATGCCCTGCTCGCCCTCCAGCCGCCAGCGCTCGCAAAGTCGCTTGACGCGCGGTTTCGTCAGGCGCTTCTGCACCCATGGAGGCGCCGATTCGACACTCACCGAATTGTCGCTGCAGTCGAATCCGACATCGTCAAAGAGGTTTACCTGCAGACCGTCTTTCTGCTCCGCTGCGCCAGACTCCGCTTCGTCCGGAATTGTCACGGTCAGGTTGATGCCCTGCGATGCCGCCGTGGAGCCGTCTGCCGCCGCTTCAGGCGCTGCGGCTCCAGCGCTTTGAGGGCCCAGATCAATCAGGCGACCGGGCCCCACCATCGATTCGTCAATAACGCCTTCGCTAATGAGCGTGTTCAGCGCGTCCTGCGTTTCCTTGCGGCGTGTATCGTCAGTGACGTCATCCGTCTCAACGAGTGCCGCGGGGTCGTCTTCAAACAGGATTGCAAGGTCGTCTTTTGGATCAAAAAAGGCGACGAGGAAGAACACGAGGCTGAATACCAGGTACATGCGAAACGGCGGCATGTAGCGGGCACGGCGGCCCTCCAGGTAGTCCTGTGTGAGCTGGCCGGGTTTCGCCAGCAGGGGCAGCAGCGTACGCCAGAGCCTCGAATCCAGTTCGAACATGTCGCCAAATGCGTCGCGCAGCAATTCCACGACACTGATCAGGCGCGACGTGGCACGCTGACCGCACTGGCCGCAGTATTGTCCCGCCAGCGGGGCGCCGCAATTCAGGCAATTTGTTCCCGAGCTTGCTATGTCATCCGTCCTTTAGCCGGTCACGCTTGCGTTGCTGGGTAGATACGCGGTCGCTGTCTAGTCTGCCGGGTCCGCGTTCTGCTCTTTTTTTACGCCTTTTTTACTGCTCTTCTTGCGGGCTGTCGTCTTGCGCTTCGCAGCTTTCTTGACCGGCGCCTTGTCTGTGGCGGCGGGGCGACGCACAAGTTCTTCAGGTGCAAAATCATCGACTGCGAGTAATGCAGAAACTTTCTCGTGATACTCACGCAAGGCCTTGGCTTCGTCTGCGTTGATCAGCTCGGCTTGCAGCGCTTCGTCAATCTGCGTACCGAGATAGTCCGACTTCAGCTTGCCTTCTTTCTGCGCCGTACGAAGACGCTTCTCAAGCGGAGCATTGGCTTCGGCCAGTTCCATCGCTTCCTGCAGCAGGCCGAGCGGGTTACCCGGTTCGAAGCTTGTGTACGCGTACTCGCAGAGGCGCTCGCGCGCCTCGCCAGAAGTGCAGATCAGGTCGACGATTTTTTCACCCAGTTCATCGGCCGGTGCCGAATAGGTGCGGCCGCGCGGGAAAATAAACACTCGCAGGAGCGCGGCTGCCCAGCGATTGGGCAGGTTGCGCAGGAAGGCGTGCAGCGATTCCTGTGCCTGGTACATGAGTGTGCGGATCGACCATTCGACCAGCGGCAGATCGGTCGCGCGACGTCCCTGGTTTTCGAAATGCTTGAGTACGCAGGAGGCAAGATAAATGCTGCTGAGTACGTCACCGAGGCGTGCCGATAACAACTCGCGCTTTTTGAGTCCGCCGCCCAGCGTCAGCATTGCAAAATCAGAAGCCAGCGCGAATGCAGCACTGTAGCGATTGATGTTCTGGTAATAACGTCGTGTCGGCGTATTCAATGGCACGCGGCTGAACTTGGCGTGGGTAAGCGCCATAACGAAGGATCGCGCTACGTTGCTGATAGCGTAGCCAATATGGCCGAACAGCGCGTTGTCGAATTCGACGAGGCCGCGCTGATGATCTTCGTCGGCCGCCGCCTGTAATTCGCGCAGCACAAACGGGTGGCAGCGAATTGCGCCCTGGCCGTAGATGATCAGGCTACGGGTCAGTATGTTGGCGCCTTCAACCGTAATGGCGATGGGCGCCGCCATGTAGCCACGGCCGAGGTAATTCTTCGGCCCCATCATGATGGCTTTGCCACCGTGCACGTCCATTGCGTCGTTGCCGACCTGACGGCCAAGTTCGGTGCAGTGGTACTTGAGAATAGCCGATGGCACCGCGGGCTTTTCGCCTTGATCAATAGCCCCGGCGGTAACCGAGACCGCGGCGTTCATCGTGTAGGTGTAGCCGGCAATGCGGGTGATCGCTTCGCCGACACCCTCGAATTTTGCGATGGGTGTATTGAACTGCTTGCGGATGCGCGCGTAGGCGCCGGTTGCATAGGCTGCTGCTTGACTGCCGCCCGTAGCGCTCGACGGTAACGTGATGGCGCGACCGACAGAGAGCAGTTCTACCAGCATTTTCCAGCCCTTGCCGGCCATTTCCGGGCCACCGATGATGTAGTCAAGCGGTACGAAAACATCCTTGCCGCGGGTTGGGCCATTCTGGAACGCAACCGTTAGCGGGTAATGACGGCGGCCATGTTCGACGCCTTTGGTATTCGTCGGGATCAGTGCCGCGGTGATGCCATACTCGTCCTGATCGCCAATCAGGTGGTCGGGGTCATACAGTTTGAAGGCCAGGCCCAGTACTGTCGCGACTGGCGCGAGCGTAATGTAACGCTTGTCCCAGTTGAGGCGGATACCCGTGATTGTCTCGCCTTCCCAAGTGCCCTTGCAGATAACGCCGCTGTCGATCAGCGACGCGGCGTCCGAGCCGGCTTGCGGCGATGTAAGCGCGAAGCAGGGGATCTCGGAGCCGTCCGCAAGACCTGGCAGGTAGCGGTCTTTCTGTTCTTCTGTGCCGTAATGCAGCAACAACTCCGCCGGGCCGAGCGAGTTGGGTACGCCGACGGTTGATGAGGCAGTGGCACTGCGGCTGGCCAGTTTTTGAATGACGACCGCATTGGCGTACGCAGAGAAACCGAGGCCGCCGTACTGTTTCGGGATGATCATCGCGAAAAAGCGTTTCTCGATAATGTAATCCCAGACAGGTTTCGGCATATCGGCGAGTTCGTGGCCGATTTCCCATTCGTCCAGCATGCGACAAAGTTCATCGCACGGTCCGTCGACAAAGGCCTGCTCTTCTTCGGATAACTTTGGTGCGGGGTAGGACAGCAGGCGTTCCCAATCCGGCATGCCCGAAAAGAGCTCGCCGTCCCACCAGACATTGCCGGCCTCGAGCGCTTCGCGCTCGGTGTCCGACATCGACGGCAACATCGTGCGGTAAACCTTGAGCAATGGCCGGGTGATTTTCTCGCGACGCAGCTCAATGATGTTGGGTACGACCAGCAGGGCAAATCCCAGCCACAGGATCAGCAGCCACCACCAGGCCCCGTCACCGAATAGCGTATACGCGAGGAGAGCGGCGCCCGCAGCGATTGTTGCTCTTAGCAAATCAATACGCTGGTAGGCCAGATAGAGTCCGCCGCCCAGGAACAGCAGCAACCAGAAAAGTGAAACAGCAACACTGGACAAGGTTATTTTCCCCTGAAAAGTCGAATGGGGCGGCGCCGCAGAACGGCGCCGCCGCGTGATCTAAACCCTAACACCGGCACCCAGACAGCGCCATGTGAGAGTGGACGTCAATGCGACCGGGGAAGTTCCGGATTAGAGAAGTTCAGCGATCGCTGCACGTTCTTCGCGCAGTTCTTTCTCGGTCAGATCCATGCGTTCCTGGCTGAAGTCATCAATGCTCAGGCCTTGCACGATTTCGTAGTCGCCATCGGAGCAGCGCACCGGGAACGAGTAGATGATACCTGCTTCAATGCCGTAGCTGCCATCGGCGGGTACCGCCATGCTGACCCAGTCGTTCTGTGGCGTGCCGAGTGCCCAGTCGTGCATATGGTCAATGGCTGCCGAAGCGGCTGATGCGGCAGATGACGCGCCGCGCGCATCGATAATGGCTGCGCCGCGTTGCTGTACCACGGGAATGAAAGTCTCTTCGAGCCAGGCCTGCTTGACGAGCTTGGAAGCGCGCTTGCCGTTGACCGTTGCGTGACTGATGTCCGGGTACTGGGTGGCAGAGTGATTGCCCCAGATCGTCATGCAGCAGATATCGTTGACGTGACTTTCCGTCTTGGCAGCCAGTTGCGCCAGGGCGCGGTTATGGTCCAGGCGCGTCATCGCCGTGAAATTGCGCGGGTTGAGGTCCGGCGCGTTGCTGCTTGCGATCAGGGCATTGGTATTGGCGGGATTGCCAACCACGAGTACACGAATATCCCGGCTGGCATGGTCGTTCATCGCCTTGCCCTGTACTGAGAAGATGGCGGCATTGGCTTCCAGCAGGTCCTTGCGCTCCATGCCCGGGCCGCGGGGACGTGCGCCAACCAGCAAAGCGTAGTCGCTGTCCTTGAAAGCGACATTCGGGTCGTCAGTTGCGACGATACCCGCCAGTGTGCCGAACGCGCAGTCTTCCAGTTCCATAACGACGCCCTTGAGCGCAGGTAGCGCGGGCGGAATCTCGAGCAACTGCAGGATGACAGGCTGGTCATTGCCCAGCATTTGTCCCGAGGCGATACGGAATGCGAGTTGATAGCCAATCTGGCCAGCGGCGCCCGTGATCGTGACGCGTACAGGTGATTTCATTAGTTTGGGTTCCCGGTGTTTGAGTCGCGGCACTCAGGCGCGTGAGCGGCCCGGGTGACGGCGTTAATCGTCAAAATGCGCCCCGACAACATCGGGGGCCGGCGATTCTAGCATCGCCGGGGCATTTTCGGCAGGGTCAGCCTCCACAATCTGCCTGCCTGCGCCGCTGACAGCGACAATCAGTCAGTCGTGCTCAAGCGGCCACGCAAAGTCCGGAAAAACCCGGTCGAACTGCTGGCGCTCGTGCTTGGCGAGGTCACCGAGCCCGTCTTTTTCCAGCGCAATGATGCACTCGTACCAGCGCTCGGCATCGCGCCTGGCCTGCGGTTCGCAAGCGGGCCGGGATACTGTCCCAAGGCCGTCAGTCGACGCCTGCGGCGCGCTGCGCGCGGGCGCAAACGCCAGATCACCTTGTGGGTTGGGGCTCTTTTGCATGCGCGCGATTTGCGCCGCCTCTTCCAGGATAGGCGCTTCAGATACCACGAAGGCCTGACGGGGCGCGGCTGCGTCGCCACGGCCCTGCGAGCTACTTTTTTGCCCATTCAAAGCGGGCGGTGGCAATGCGTTACCCGTCGATGCCTCTTGCTCATCAACAGCGTCCGGCAGCGTGGCTGCCGACGCCTCGCGCTTGGCATCGTCTGCCCGCAAGGTTTTGCTGGCAGGGGGCGTTGCTACTGGAATATCGGCCAGTTGCACAACGATCGCAAGGCTCAGGACGGCTGTGGCTGCCCATGCCATCGGGCGCAACCAGCGCACGGAACCGGCGTAGCCGGACGGTGCGGCGTTGCGGGCCTTGTTCAGCACAAGATCGTCAAGTGCGGCAGGCGCACGTTCTGTCGCCAGGTCCCGATAAGCCTGTGCAACGGTCGGGTCAGTCTGCTTTTGGGCATCGGATCTGGGGTCGCTCACGAGGCTGCCTCCGAATCAGTTCTTGTGGCATCAACGCCCGCGGAGTCCATTGCTGCACGCAGCTTGTTCACGGCGTAGCGCAGACGGCTCTTTGCGGTTTCCCGGTTGACGCCAGTGACTTCTGCGATTTGCTCGATACTCAGGTGCGCCTCTTCGTGCAACAAGAAGGCATCGCGCTGTTCCAGCGGAATGTCTTCGAGAGCGGCGTCCAGGCGGCGCCGGGCGAGCGCACGCTCGGTTTCATCTTCGGGGGACGCACCCTCTGATGCACGGCTGTCAGGATCGACGTCGCTGCCGGGTTCGTGGCGCCGGTGACGGCGCAAATGGTCAATGAAACAATTGTGCGCCACGCGAAACAGAAAGGTCCGGAACTTGGCCGTCGGCCGGTAGCTGGCGCGCGCATTGATGATCTTCCCCCAAACATCCTGAAAGATGTCTTCGGCGGCGGCCCGGTTATAGCAAAGACGCAAAACGTAGCGATACAGCGCGTCATTGTGGCGTCGATACAGTGTTTCGAAAGCGTCGACATCCCCATCACGGTAACGCAGCATCAGCGCGCTGTCGTCCGGCAAGTGTTCCATCCGCGGAGCATAGGCTACGGGTCGAGCGGTGGAAAGGCTGACGACATCGGCTGTGCAAGTATCGGGTTCGGTCATGTAAGAACTAAACGCAGCGACGCCGCCCGGAGGGTTTTTCGAGGGCAAAAAAAGCTTGCATCGGAATTCTTTGGTGTTATAGTTGACTACAACACCAGTTCACTAGGTCCGCCGGGCTCTCTGCAGAGCCTCGGCGGGGCCGATCCGGAGAATTTAGTCATGCAGTTACGTGTCGCCCAGTATCTGAACGAAATAGTCAGTCTGTCGTTCATGGGTCTTTTAATTATTGCCCTGGTCGCCGGGCAAGCAAACTCGACTGCGCGCGCTGCAGCAAAGCCGCAAGCGGAGCCGATCACCGAGACTACCCTCGATTTCCGTCAACAAGGCGAGTTACATTAATGACGGACTTACGCCGGCCTCTTTATCCCGGGGCCGGCGTTTTTTTTTGGCTTTCCAAAATGGGTAAGCTAGCGAGCTGAAAGGGCAATGAATACCTAAACACGGAACAGTATATGGACCCGAAATGGAATGAAGACCAGCCGATTTATCGCCAGCTACGCGATCGCGTAGTGGCGATGCTACTGGAGGGCGTCCTTGCAGATGGCGATGCGCTGCCGTCGGTGCGCAACGTCGCAGCGGAGTATCGCCTGAATCCGTTGACCGTGTTGAAAGCCTACCAGGAGCTTGTCGACGAAGGCCTGGTCGAGAAAAAACGTGGTCGCGGCATGTACATCAATGAGGGTGCGCGCAAACAACTGCTTAAGGATGAGCGACAACGATTTATCGAGAAAGAATGGCCACTGATAGTCGAGACCATTAATCGCCTTGAGTTGGATCTGGGCGATCTGGTCCGCGACGCCGGGTCACAGGAAGAAGCGGGGAGAAAGAATGACTAGCCTGGTTAGTGCGCGTAATGTTTCAAAGTCGTTCGGGTCGCTCAAGGCAGTTGACAATGTCAGCTTTGAGATCGAAAAAGGCAAAATTCTCGGTCTGATAGGGCCAAATGGAGCGGGCAAGACAACGCTTCTGAAGGCTATGCTCGGACTGACAGATTGCGAGGGCGAGTTGTCCGTGCTGGGGCTGGATCCGTTTCGCGATCGCAAAGCGCTGATGCAGAACATCAGCTTTATCGCGGATGTGGCGGTCTTGCCGCGCTGGATTCGCGTTCACCAATTGCTCGATTTTGTCGAGGCAACCCATCCAAATTTCTCGCGTGAACGCGTCGAGAAGTTGCTGAGCGAGACCAAGGTTCGTCGGGCCGCAAAAGTTCGCGAATTGTCGAAAGGCATGGTCACGCAATTGCATCTGGCCATTATTATGGCGATCGATGCAAAGCTCCTTGTGCTGGATGAACCGACGCTGGGTCTCGATATCATTTTTCGCAAAGAGTTCTACGGGAACTTGCTCAGCGACTATTTCGATGAAGAACGCACGATCCTGATCACCACGCACCAGGTGGAGGAGATCGAGCGCTTGCTGACCGACATCATGTTTATCGACGACGGCCGGATACTATTGCACTCGCCAATGGATGCGCTGGCCGATTCCTACACGCAACTGCTGACGTCGAAGAGCCATGCTGATGCGGCACGCGGGCTCGGACCGATATCCGAGAACGAAATGTTTGGCAAAACAGTGATGCTGTTTGAAGGCGTCGAACGCAGTCGGCTGGAAGCATTTGGTGAGTTGCACACGCCATCGGTTGCCGACCTGTTTGTGGCTAAAGTAAAAGGAGCGCGCAAATGATTGGTCATCAAATGACGCTGATAAGACGCGAGCTTTGGGAGCACCCGGCCATTTATGTGGCGCCACTGGCTACCGCCGCGCTGGTACTGCTGGGGCTGTTGACCGGCCAGGTCACCGTGTCGGCGTTTGGGGAAGCCGTCGATTTTGGCATTGTGATCGCGCAGAACAGTACCGAGCTGCAGCGCACTGCCGCAATCACGGGTGTCTTGCTGATTGTTACTACACTGTTCGCACTGGGTGCGTTGATTGTCATGGCTTTCTACAGTCTTGATGCACTCTATGCAGAGCGCAAAGACAAGAGCATCCTGTTTTGGCGGTCACTGCCAATAACCGATGCGGAATCCGTGCTTTCCAAACTGCTCACTGCGCTTTTCGTTATACCGCTGGTAACACTGCTGATCGCAATTGCGACTCATCTGGCGATCCTGGTGATGACCAGTATCTGGGTCATGATGCAGGGCGGCGACGCGTCGCACCTTGTCTGGTCGTCGGCGCCGTTGGCCGATGCCTGGGTTTCCAGCCTGGTACTCGCCGTGGCCATGCCGATGTGGTTGTCGCCTTTTATCGGCTGGTTCCTGCTGGTGTCGGCACTCACCAAGCGTGCGCCGCTGCTGATGGCTTTTATGCCGCTGTTTGTTGTTCCGCTGCTCGAGAAAATGTCGACCGGCACCTACTTCTTCTACAACGCAATATTCGTACGCAGTTTTCTGCCGCCAATAGCGCGTTTTGGTGACATTTCATGGGACTCAAACGAGTTGCCGACGATGCCGGGCGGGGATTCGTTCAGCGTACTGGCGCAACTGGATCTCGCCGGTTTCATCTCCAGCCCTTCGCTCTGGGCGGGCATGATTGTCTGCGCATTGTTTGTTACGGCTGCTATTTATGTGCGCCGTTATCGGGACGAGAGCTACTAGCGGGCCTGGCAACGGCGAGTTGCTTGTCGGCCGGGCTAGTCGGCACTGGTCTTGATGTTGTGTTTGCGAAGTCGCCCGCGAAGCTGGTCATAGCTGAGGCCTAGTAACTCAGCGGCTAACCGCTGGTTGTAGCGAGCGCGTTGCATCGCGGCGTCCAGCAAATCCCTCTCGAAGTCGATCAGCCTTTCTGGCAGGTGCGTTGGCAGCAACGGCGTCACTTGCTTTGCGGCTGTCGCCGTTGTTGTGCTGCGGCTCGTGTCAGCCAGCGTAAACGGCGAGTCAAACGGATCGAAAGCGATCTCTGTGATGACCTCGTTGCTTTCCGGCGATCGATAAACCGAACGCTCGACAGCGTTCTTCAGTTCGCGAACATTGCCGGGCCAGTCGTACTTCAGTAGCGAGGATGAGGCGCGCGGTCCGAAACCAGCAAACAAAGGGCGGCGTAACTCGCTGGACATATTTACGGCAAATGCATAGGCAAGCGGGAGTATGTCTTCAGCGCGCTCACGTAGCGGGGGGATCGTAATGACGTCGAAAGCGAGGCGGTCAAGCAGGTCTTCGCGGAACTGCCCCCTGGCGGCAAGCGCCCGCAGATCGGCATTGGTGGAGCCAACTATCCGCACATCGACATTCAGCGTTTCGTTGCCACCCACGCGCTGAATTTCGCCGTATTCGATAACCCTGAGGATTTTTTCCTGCATACGCAGGCTGATTGTCGCGAGTTCGTCGAGAATCAGTGTGCCGCCGTCCGCCCGCTCAAAGTGTCCAATGTGGGTTTTTGCCGCGCCTGTAAAAGCCCCGGCTTCGTGCCCGAAAAGTTCCGATTCAAGAATTGACTCGGTCAATGCGGCGCAATTTACCTTTACGAACCCGCCTTCCCAGCGCCCCGACAGGTAATGCAGCCGGGCCGCGATCAATTCCTTGCCCGTACCGCGCTCGCCGACGACCAGCACTGGCTTGGAAAGCGGTGCGGCGCGCGATACATGTTCGAGCATCTCGAGAAAGACCGGGGCTTCACCGATGATTGTCTGCACAGGGCGGCTCGTACTCATTGGTGAATTATCCCTATAACTGGTGAAATACACCAGTAAATGGTGAAAAAGACCAACTCAAGCACTATGGCTGGCTGCGAAGATAGAGAGAAAGTAATTAAAAAACAATGGTTTATAGGGTATGCGCCGGATTGGCACGGATGCTGCAATATCTACAGCGACATTCACCAAACACAGAGGACCTGCCATGGGCATATTCACGAGATTCTCGGACATCGTGAACTCCAACATCAACGCGATTCTCGACAAAGCCGAGGATCCGGAGAAGATCATTCGATTGATGATCCAGGAAATGGAGGACACGCTGGTTGAAGTACGTTCCGCGGCTGCTCGATCAATCGCTGACAAGAAAGACCTCAATCGTAAACTCGAATCGCTGGATCGCGAACTCGACGACTGGGCAGCAAAAGCCGAGCTGGCGTTGCGCAAAGGGCGCGAAGACCTGGCCAAAGCGGCCTTGGTTGAAAAGTCACGCGTTGCAGCGGCAGGGGATGCCCTGAAACGGGACTACGCTACGGTTGACGACGGGCTTGCCAAGTTGAACGAAGACATCGCCCGCCTGGAAGCAAAGCTTGAAGATGCCAAAGGCCGACAGAAGTCTCTGCTGGCCCGGCACAAGACTGCCAGCAGCCGTCTCGCGGCACGCAAGAAAATCTACGACTACAAGATTGATGATGCGATGGTGCGCTTTGAGCAGTACACACGGCGCATCGATGACGTAGAGAGCCGGATCGAAGCCTACGACCTGGGTTTGCCAAAAGACCTGAATCATCAGTTTGCCAGCCTGGAGGCGGAGGAGTCGGTCATGCAGGAACTCGACGACCTGAAACGCCGGGTGAAGGGTGAGCGGGCCACGGAGGTAGAGTGAGCGATGGGATCCATCGGCACACTAGCAATCATCCTGGTGCTGACGATCGTAGCGCCGCTATTTATCGTTTTGCACTTCGTCACCAAATGGAAACAGTCGCGGGAAATTTCAGGAGACGACGAACAGTTGCTTGAAGATTTGCATGCCTTGTCACAGCGAATGGAAGAGCGGCTCGTCACGCTGGAAAAAATTCTCGACGATGAATCGCCGGAATGGAGGAAAAAATAATGAGTCGTGGAACCTGGAACAGTGATCATGGACCACTGCGTGGATTCTACCGGGATCGTGAGAACAGCTGGATATTCGGTGTGTGCTCAGGGCTCGCTGACCGTTTTAACCTGAACCTCGGCGCTGTCCGGATCATTGTTTTCATTTGTCTGCTGATATTCACGTGGTTAACTGTGGCGGTGTATATAGCCGCGACGTTGCTGATCCGCGAAAAACCACTCGTATACTCAGGCAGAGATGACGAGTATGAGTTTTGGCGCCGGCAGCAGCGCGACCGTTGGAGACATTCATGAGTCAACGACCGGTTGGGCCAGATCGTCGTTTTGCGCGCAGCGCTGACAATGCGATGTTGGGCGGTGTTTGTGCAGGGCTGGCCGACTATTTTGGTTTCAACCTCAAGGCTACGCGCGTCCTGGCTGTAATCGGCTTTCTGGTCAATCCATTGCTGGGCGCAGTCGCCTACCTGGCAATTGTAATGCTGGTGCCATCGCAATCGACCAAGTTGGACACAAGAAATTCGGATCCGGTCTTCAAGAAGTCTGTTCGTTCGGCGCCGACGAAAGCCATGAGCGACGTTGGCCGACGCTTTCAGTCTCTGGACAGACGGCTGGCGCGGCTGGAAAAATACGTCACTTCAAGCCGGTACCAGCTGGACAAAGAGTTCAAGGATCTGGGGCATCGATAGTCCAGACCAATAAGGGGCAGTCTATGAGCAATATGTTCTTCGTCGTTTGCATCGTCGCCATCGCTTGCGCAACCGCCGTATTCAGCGATTATTTCAAGGCAAAAGCGGCAAAAGCCGCCAGCGGGCTATCGGACAAGGACTCGGCCAGTACCAAAGAAGAGCTGAAGGCGCTCGAGGAGCGTATTCGCGTCCTCGAGCGCATTGTCACCGAAAACAAGTTCGATCTCCGGCAGGAGATCGACAGGCTATAGCGGTGCAGTTATCACTTTGAATTACTCTGACTGTGCTTTGTAGGCACGCACCTGTTCATTGAACTGAGCTGCGATCAGTTCCATCTCGGCGACAGCCGCGTTGTATTTCTTTGTAAGCGCCGCATCTCGCGTGGCGCTTTCTTCCTCAGTAATGTCCGTCATCGTAGCCAGCGTGTCCTGTTCTTCCTTTTCGATACAGGCCAGGTAGGTTTCCATGGCAGCCATGTATGCCTTGACGGAAGATTGTCCGGCGAGCATCTCTTCCTTGCTGGCAGTTGCACCGTCCGGAAGTTCTGCTTTCTTGGGATAGTCGCAGGCATAGGCAAACGGAGCGAGTGCGAGCATTGCAATGGCGATCGATGTCTTCAATAGTTTATTCATGGAATCTTCTTGGGTTCGGGCCAGAAGGCCGGGTTAAGAACGATGGACTATTCTAAGCAGGATGCGCGCCTTAGTGAAGTACGAAATTGTGTGCCTTGTTCAGCGCAGGTTCAGGCAAAAAGAGCGCGGTAAGCGTCTGTGCCTTCCATCTGGGCCAGCAGCAACTCCAGATAGTTGTCGGAACTCATTGGATCTCCGAACAAAAGTCCTTGTGCATAGGTGCAGTCGATCGACTGCAGGAATGCCAATTGATCGGTTTCCTCAACGCCCTCGGCAACCACGTCCATGTTCATGTTTCGCCCCATCTGGACAATTGTGCCCACCAGCGTGGCGTCGTCCGCGTTGGTAGCCACATGGCGCACAAACGACTTGTCGATCTTGAGGGTGCTAATGGGAAATTGCTGTAGCGCGCTAAGCGATGAATAGCCGGTGCCAAAATCGTCAATCGCAAGATGCAGGCCGAGTGCATAGAGCTGGTCGAGTAATTTGATTGTACGTTCCGGATTCTCCATCAGTGTTGTTTCAGTTATCTCGAGCTCAAGCGACGTCGGAGAAACTTCATAACTGCGCATGATGGCGCTGATGCGTTGCGTAAAATTCCTCTGCTTGAGTTGTTTGAGCGACAGGTTTACTGACACCCGGCCAGGCGAAGATACCGAGCGTTGCCAGTAACGGAAATCTTCGCAAACCTTGTCGAGCACCCATTCGCCAATCTCAATGATCAGGTTGGTTTCCTCGGCAATCGGAATAAAGTCCGACGGCAGAATCAGACCGCGTTCGGGAAGCTCCCAGCGGACCAGGGCTTCAGCGCCGTAGACTTCGCCGGTCGCGAGATTGTATTTGGGCTGGTAGTGAACCAGTAATTCGTCCCGCTCGAAGGCGCGCTTTAGCCGGCTCTTGGTCATCAGCCGTTCAACCGCGGCCTCATTCATCTTGGGCGCATAGTACGAGTGGAGGTTGCCGCCCGATTTCTTCGCGTGGTACATGGCGGCATCGGCATTTCTGATCAGATCAATTACATTCGGCGCATCCTGCGGATAAAAGGCAATGCCCATACTCGCGGTCATGAATACTTCGTGTCCCTGCACGAAAAACGGATCAGCAAGCTTTGCGAGCAAGGTTTTTGCGAGCTTGTCCGTTTCGGCCTTGCCGGCAGCATCAGACCTTGCACCGTCAACAATTACCGCAAACTCATCGCCGGCCAGCCGTCCGATTATTGATCGGGGTGGGAGCACGGACGTGAGCCGTTCGGCTACGGTTTCCAGCGTTGTATCGCCAGCCAGGTGGCCAAAGGTATCGTTAATTTCCTTGAAATGATCGACGTCGATGTAAAAGAGGCAGAGGGACCGGCTGCTGCGCCGCGCCCGAGCAATGCCACGCTGTAGCAAATGCTGGAACTGCATCCGATTCGGGATTTTGGTCAACGCATCAATGCGCGCGAGATAGCGGATACGCTGTTCCGCGCGCCGCCGCTCGGTAGTGTTTTGCGCAGCGTAGATCCGATCGCCCGGTTCCGATTCAGTGCCTTCGAGAATAGAGCAGGTATAAGAGACTGGAATAGACTCGCCGAATTTGCTTTCAAAAAACGCATCTTTTGGCAAGCCCGCGGTCGAGTCATTGGCCAGCGCAGCGCTCTTCTTCGTGTCGACGATATAGTCGATCGAGGTATCTTCCAGTTCGCTCTCGTCGTAACCCAGCAAGTGCGTGGTTGCCTTGTTGATGCGCTTGATCTTGCCCTCATGGGTCGTGATGATGATTGCATCATTCATGCTGGATAAGACATTGTCGAGGTAATCGCGACTGATGGTTGTGGATCGCAACTCGTCGCGCATTTCGTTAAACACGGCCGCTAACGCACCCAGTTCGTCGCCGCGTCGTTCGGCTATTGGCTCGCCAAAATCGGCATCGCGAAGTTTCTGTGCCTGGTATTTTAGGTCGCGGATTCGTCGGGTCTGATCACGGGCGATCAATGCAACAATTCCAGCGCATGCCATTAAGGTTGCAAAGGTGCCAAGTCCGATCCAGAGGTAACTGACGCGTCGTCGGTCCAGTTCGTTCTGCTCAAGCTGGCTGGTAAAGGCGGCCGATTCTGCTTGCAGAGCGGCAAGACTGAAAGCGCCACTCACAGCACTGCCGGACTGGTCTGGCACCGGCGCTGATGCGACGAGATACTCGTCCTGCCAGGTCTGGTCTGTCTCATCGGAACGGGAAGGCCAGTGACCCGCCTGCAGGTTCGCCCCGTTTACGTCTGTATATTGGATGCCGCTCAGGTATTCGTGATCGAGCAGGAGTGAATCAAGTGTCTCTTGTACGGTTGGCGCGTCGCTGGCCGCGATGCGACGCGTAAACCAGTAGGCGATGTGCTGCATGTCCGCCTGTGCCTGGCGTTCCATATTCCGTTGCAGGAATGCATCATGATCGGCGGAGCTGTCCGCGATAACGCTGCGCGCCAGCAGATGGTACTGCCCGTAAAACATCGACAGCATAATGATTGTGACCGCGACGCCGAGGACGCTGCCAAAGAGTAGGTATCGCGGAATTTTACTGCCAGTCATTTGCCGTCGAGTCCTGTCGGGCTTTGCGGAGTCGCCAGTTGCGACAATCTCCAGCCCGCAAGCAATTTCTCATTATTATTTGGACCCACTGCGACCCGCAAAGGTGCCATGCGCCGTGTCCTCAGTGTAACACCGCTCCCCCGACGCAAGGCTACACTGTTTATGCCGTATATGGTAACACTAGCGCACCGGGGTCAGTCGTTGGCCCGTTTTTCGACGAATTCAGTGGGTTTCGCGGGCCCGCTGGTCTTCATGACACCTTCAACCACAGCGCCTTCGGCAACGGCGATTGCCTCGCCTGTTACGGTTCCACTGATGCGGGCCGTATTGGTAATCTCGACGCGGCCGTGACCGACAATGTCGCCCTCGACCTGGCCCGCAACGATGACGTTTCCTGCCTTGATTGTTCCCTTCCAGTGGCCGTCTTTGGCAATGGTTACAGTGCCTTCAAGTTCGCAGTCGCCTTCGATTGTTCCTGACAGGTGAAAGTCTCCGCGTCCGCTCACAACCCCTGTTATCTTGCAGCCTTCACTTACCAGGGTGGCCGGTCCGCTGGACTTGTCGCGCAGTCGTCTTGATCGGGTTTCGTTCATGGTGCAGGTAGCTCCGGTTTGAATCGCAGGCAAGCAGGCATAGTAACCAGAGTTTGCCGATAATGTCAGTGACCTTACGCGGACTTCGGGACGGTTCTTATGGTAAAAGGTCTCGGTGAACACTCCATACAAGAAACACATGCGCGCCCTGGCGGGCGCTGAACGCTCAGATCTTGCCAAAGTACTGGCAGGTGGCCGCAAGGGTATTGAAAAAGAATGCCTGCGCGTCGATACCAGGGGTCTGCTTTCAACTCGCGAACATCCGCGCGGGCTCGGTTCCGCGTTAACGAATCAGTACATCACCACGGACTTCTCCGAAGCCTTGCTTGAATTTGTCACGCCGGCCTACACGCACACCTGGGAGGCGTTACGGACGCTTTGCGATATACATCAGTTTACTTACCGCAATCTGGACGATGAGCTACTGTGGCCAGCGAGCATGCCGTGCCGCATACCAGCCGACGATGAAATCCCCCTGGCGCGCTATGGCACCTCCAATGTAGGCAAGATGAAAACCGTTTATCGGCGCGGTCTAGGCTATCGCTATGGCCGGCATATGCAGACTATTGCGGGTATCCATTTTAACTACTCGCTGCCGGTGGGGTTCTGGGAGTTCTATCGCGACTTGCTCGGCGACGCACGCAGTGAAGAAGATTTTCGATCCGACCAGTATATGGGGCTGGTGAGGAACTTTCGTCGTTACGGCTGGATTCTGTTGTACCTGTTCGGCGCATCACCGGCATTGTGCAAGTCTTTTATGGGTACACGGCAGCTTGACATGCCGACGCTTAACAACTCGAGCTGGTACGAGCCGTTTGGTACATCACTGCGAATGAGTGACCTCGGCTATAGCAGCCAGAGTCAGTCGCGCATCAAGATCTGCTTTAACAGTGTCAGCGACTACATACGCGACCTGTCCGCTGCGATATCGACGCCGGAACCGGCCTACGAGAAAATTGGCGTAAAAGTCGATGGCGTTTACCGGCAGCTCAACGCCAATCAGTTGCAGATTGAGAACGAATACTACAGTCCGGTGCGCCCCAAACGCGTTGCGAATTCGGGCGAGCGACCGACAATGGCGCTCCGGCGCGGTGGCGTTGAATATGTCGAAATCCGTTCTCTGGATATCAATGTATTCGACCCGTGCGGCATCAACCAGAATGCAATGCGCTTTATCGAGGCGTTCCTGGTTTACTGCGTGCTCGAAGACAGTCCGCCACTGGACTCGCAGCAGTTTGAAGAAACCAAACAGAATCAGGCATTGACTGCGAAACGTGGACGGGAGCCGGGCTTACAGCTGAGCAATAACGGCGTGCCCGTGCTACTGCAGGAATGGGCTGGTGATATTCTTCAGCGCGTCGCAGAGGTTGCCGACTTGCTCGATCATGCCGACGGCGGTGAGGCGCATGCACAGGCATTGTCCGAAATGCGCAGTTTGCTGGCGGAACCGGAATTGACCCCGTCGGCGCGGGTACTGCAGGAGTTACGCACTTCGAAAACCAGTTTCTTTGACTTTGCCATGGCGGCTGCCGAGAGTCACCGCCAGTACTTTCGTTCGATCACGCCGTTGCCGCAAGAGCGTCTCCAGCAGTTGGAGGAGGAGGCAAGCCGCTCGCTTGCCGCACAAGCCGAGATTGAGGCAACGGATTCAGTAAGCTTCGACGAGTACCTGCAACAGTATTTCGCAGCCGATTAGTCGCTTTACCTGTAATCAGGACGCTTCATGGCCGGGTCTCAGAATGGCAGCGGCGTACCCGTTGCGAAGGCGTAGTCTCGGTGCAGCTTCTGCAATTTTTGGGTCAGCGGACCAACCGTTGCATTTTTCAATGCGCCTATACACCGTCCATCGGCTTCGAGAATCGGTGTCAATTCACCCATAGTTCCCGAGGTAAACACCTCATCGGCAGTGTAGAGCTCGGTGAGCGACAGGTTTCTTTCCTCGGCAGGTATTCCCTCGGCCCGGCATATGTCCAGAATCATGCGCCGCGTCAGCCCGGGCAGGCAGCTATCCGCATGCGGCGTAAGGACGACACCGTCGTGCACCAGGAACAGATTGGTATCGTTGGTTTCCGAAACGAATCCATGCACGTCGAGCATGATAGCGCTGTCCACACCGGCCACATTTGCTTCGATGGAAGCAAGAATATTATTCAGCAGGTTGTTGTGGTGAATTTTGGAGTCGAGGCATTCAGGCGTGTTGCGGCGCGTTGATGCGGTGATAACGCGTATGCCGGCGTCGGAATAGACCGAGGGTTTCCACTCTGCAAGTACAATGAGTGTGCAACCAGACTGGTTTAATTTTGGATTCATTCCCGACGTAATTTTTTCGCCACGCGTGAGGGTCAGGCGGATATGCACGTCATCACGCATGGCATTTGCCTCCAGCGTGCGAAAAACGGCCTGCGCGATGGTCTCGCTCGATGGCACGTCCGCAAAAGCAAGCGTCTTGGCTGAGTTTTGCAGGCGCTTAAGGTGTTGTTCGAAAGCAGCGATACGACCACGATAAACGCGCAGTCCCTCCCAGACGGCATCGCCACCTTGCACTGCGCTGTCGAACACGGACACGCGCGCTTCGTTGCGTGGCACGATCGTATTGTTGATGCCAACCAGAATGTCAGCGTTTCTTTTGTCAACCTTGGTCAAGCGAGTCTCCTGTCAGATTCTGGCAACTCAGGTGCTTCGAATGGCATGTGAATAAAGTTTCTCGTACCACGGCTGGCATTCCTGTAGCAACGGCAGCAGTCGTTCGGGGAAACCCTGCTTGCGCTGATACGGCGCAAAACCGGTACTTTTGTGAACGGCGTGGTACCAGTACTTGGCCCACACGCCGTCTTCGGTTCGTGCGCCCGCATCCCAGCTCAACATTTGCGGTGAGTAGCTTAACGCCGTCGCACGGCAAAAGACCTTGAGTACGTGGGCCGGATTTAACAGCAGCTCCCTGGAGTCGAGAACGATGGGCGACTGCCCCTGTGCTTGCAGCCACTCGAACAGTTCCCACTGTCGTTTCAAGCCCGTGTCAGCCAGCGCGGCATGCGGTAGCTGAATACTGAGCGACGGCAGCATTTCGCGAGGATCACGTATCAGCATCACGTTGACCGTCTGCTGTAGAAAGTCGAGATCGAGATCTACCAGGTGATGTGCCATGTGTTTTAGAAACAGGCGTGGTTTCGGTTTTGCACGTTGTTGTGCCAGCAAATCGGCCATGATGGCTTCGGCGTCACAATTCATGCTCGCAATGACTTCATCCCGGCCGGGGTGATCGGCGCCGGTGACGGTGAGGTAGTGGCCATAGAGTGGTTCGTCAATGACGCGAATACCGTCAAGTTCGGCCATGCTGTACATCAATGCCGTGGATACATTACGCGGTCCGGACCACAGGCAGATGGGTCCGTTTTGCACCTGTTTCATCAAAAACCTCTCGCTGATCGGGTTTTCCTTTGTGAATCAGAGTCAGAGTTGTGCGCTCTGTCACAATTTGGCACGCAGCGTTGGGCCGGTAATTGCAATTTAACTAGACTTGCAATGGTTGTCCGACCTTACGGTGCCTGCAGAGAATCGCGTGATCAAGACCTTTATAACCGGAATCATACTCGGCGTCGCGGCTGTTTTTACAGCGCTGCACTTTGTGCCAGCCGTCGACTTGAGTCGTGAAATCTCGATCATTTCGATTTCGCCAAATGGCGGAAACTCGGAAGCCTTTTACGTCAACATCCCGGCTGATCGAATTATGCTTGGCGCACAAGGGCAAAGTGAGCCACTGCCTGCCGGCATGCTGTGGCCTGAGCACGCCCTGATGGAAGGTACGCGCGCCGAAATTTTCAAACTTCGAAATGCAAATGACGCGGTTATTGGCGTCGCCAGCCGCGTGGCGATCCAGAATGAGTCACTAGGCGATGTTGTCGAATGGGTATTGCATTTACCGGCGCGAGGCTCGCTGTTCGTAACGCTTGATCCGGCTGCTGACGAAGGCCGTCGTTCGGGCGACATACGCACCGGAACCCGTGAGTTTGAAGAACTGGTGGGTGTAATGAGTGAACGATGGATAGCGAGCGACTCGGCCGATGAGGGCCTGGCGGATGGAAAAATTGAATTGCTGACAACGTATATTGCAGCGACACAGGCCGCGCCGGACGGCAGTGTTGGCGACGAGGTGTTCGAATGAGATTCCTTGTCGTCCTCGTGCTCGGCGTACTCAGCGGCATACTGCTGGCAGCCGGATTGCTGTACTACAATCCCTTGCGCACGGAATCCGTATCCCCGCTCTCGGTCAGCCAGCGTGCGCAGATCAATCTGAACTACTCGGCCGTAGCGGCTGATGCAATTATTTACACCAATAATGGTGATGCGCTTGTCGAGCCGCAGCCGAAGAAAATATCCGAGTTATGGGAAGAGCCCATTCGGCAG
This sequence comes from Gammaproteobacteria bacterium, assembly GCA_030425905.1. GTDB lineage: Bacteria > Pseudomonadota > Gammaproteobacteria > Steroidobacterales > Woeseiaceae > UBA1847. The sequence continues at coordinate 15,170 of JAUHZT010000009.1, read as the reverse complement.
TCCGAAGCGCTGGTGACAGAGTTTTATGATGCGCGCGGTAATCCAGCTGGCTTTGGTATCAAGTTTTCATCCCGCTCCGAATCGACGCGGCTGTTGAACGGAGAAGCGCTGGTTAACTCGGTATGGCACGTCGTTTTGCCAACGCAAGGCACCATGCTGGTTGAGCAGACTGAGAATTACTGGAGCTATTTGCGCGATATTGTCGTGCCTGCCCATCTGAGCGCGGGCGATAACTGGAAAGGCAACTGGCATGGAACCATGAGTGTCGGTCCGGGTGCGCTCGGCATGGCCGCGGTCTTTGGTGGTAGCGGGGCCTTTCTCGGGGTTGATGCAGAAGCGATTGAGATGGTGTCGGCGAAAGCCTACTCGGCGGACCTGGGGCCGGTCGCTGTTGAGGGAAGGCTCGTTATCGAGCTGCCAGATCCAAGAACCAGCGTTGTCGCTGGTTCCGACCCGCAGGATCAGGCAGCGGCAACTATAGAAAGTCCTTAAGCGGCACGGAGCTGTCCGCCAGGGATCCGGCATCGACCTTGGTGCCGGCAGCGATCAGGGGCTTCGCCTGCAGAAAATCGCGCGGCGCATTGATCGCATCGATCGCAACCAGTTTGCCTTTTCTCATGTACAGGCAAGAGAAAGAGCGCTCAGCGGGATCGCCGCGCAGAACGACACTGTCGTAGCCCTCGGAAAGTCCGGCAATCTGTAGCTTAAGGTCGTATTGGTCTGACCAGAACCAGGGTACCTGCGAATAGGTAACAGACTTGCCACAGGCATTGGCTGCGGCGGTCTTCGCCTGTTCCAGCGCATTGTGGACGGACTCGAGGCGCAACTGGCGCCCGTAGATCTCGCTGGGGTGAGAAGCACAGTCGCCCACCGCAAAAATTGACGCATCGCTGCTTCGACAGTACTCGTCCACAACAACGCCGTTGTCTACTTCAAGGCCTGCCTGTTGCGCCAGTTCGGTATTGGGCACGATGCCAACCCCGACAATGACCAGCTCAGCCGGGATGGTTTCACCATTGTCGGTAAGCACGCCGGTAACCCGGGTGCCCTGCTCATTGAGCAGAAAGTCCTGCAAACCTGTGGACAGATTGAACTGCACGCCGTGTCGTTCATGCTCCTGCTGGTAAAACGACGATATCTCCGGTGATACGACGCGACTCATAACCCGATCAGCCATCTCGACAACCGTGACATCGAGGCCGAGTGACCGAGCGACAGCAGCTACTTCAAGGCCAATGTAGCCGGCGCCGATAATCACCAGTCTTGCGTTCGCTGCAAGATCTGTCTGAATGGCGAGCACGTCGTCAATGGTGCGCAGGTAGTGGATGCCGCCAGGCAAGGTCTCGTGGCCCGGGAGCTTGCGCACGCGTGAGCCGGTCGCAAGTATCGCTGTGTCGTAGTGAATCGTGCCCCCGCTATCGGTCGTCGCAACCCGGGCCGCACGGTCTAGCGCGGTGACCCGCGTACTGAGTCGAACATCGATCTGCGGATCGTCATAGAAAGACTCCGCTTTGACGTGTAAACGCTCGGCCGGCACTTCGCCGGCAAGAAATTTCTTGGACAGTGGCGGTCGTTGATAAGGGAGGTATGGCTCATCTCCGACAAGGACAATCTGGCCAGAAAACTTTTGTTGTTTGAGCGTGGTTACAATCTGGCCAGCCGCGTGGCCGGCACCGACAATCAAAATCTCCTTACTCACACAATCCACCTGCAATCGGGTCGACGAAGGTTACCGCGCATTTAGCCTGCCGTCGAATGCCAGTGATCGCCGCGATTGGCGCGACGGCTGACGCAAAGCGTACTGCCTGCGCAAGACTATTTGCGATTGCGGCATGCGTTTGCAAACTGAAGCTATACAATCTCTTTTTGCATGCCGGATCCGTTCAGGTCTTTCCCTATGCAGCAAAGCAGCATCTATCGGCCCCGCACCCACGCGCGTACGACGCGACATGCAATCCGTGGAGTTAACTACAACGTTCGGGAATGGGGTGATCCGGCGGCGCCGATTCTGGTCTATCTGCACGGTTGGGCCGATACCGGTGCAACGTTCCAGTTCGTCGTCGATGAACTGCGTTCAGACTGGCGCATAATCGCGCCTGACTGGCGTGGTTTCGGCGACTCGCAAGGGTCCGTCGCTGGCTACTGGTTTGCGGACTACCTGGCTGACCTGGACCGGTTGCTGGCGATCTATAGCCCGGACGCGGCCGTGCCGCTGGTGGCGCACAGCATGGGCGCCAACGTAGCGGGTCTGTACGCCGGTGCAATGCCTTCACGCGTTAGCGCCTTCATCAATATGGAAGGTTTTGGCCTGCCGGATGCGCAACCCGCCGAGGCCCCGGAGCGCTATCGTCAGTGGCTCAGCGCTATTCGCACAGGCAGTGCGTTCAGCCGCTATCCGGATTTCGCAGCACTCGCGGCACGGATCGAGAGCCGCAATCCGCGTCTTTCCAGGGCCAGGGCCGAGTTTGTGGCGCGTTGCTGGGGGGTCCAGCAGGGGACAGAGGTAGTGCTGCGCGCCGATCCGCTGCACCGTTTGCCCAATCCGGTCCTGTACCGGCGCGAAGAAGCGGAAGCCTGCTGGCGCGCGGTGCGCGCTCCGGTATTGCTGGTGGCGGGGTCTGACAGCGATATTGTGCAGCGCATGGGTGGCTCGGCGGATGCGGCGCTCGCCGGTTTGCCATTCCCGAATGCCAGCCGGTCGCTGATCGACGGCGCGGGCCACAGGCTGCATTTCGATGCCCCGGCCGAGCTCGCCGACCTGATTACAACATTCCTCGCTAGAGCCTTGTAAATTCATCCAGTACTGTATAAAAATACAGATCTTTCTCCGGATGGAAGGTGTGCAGCGTGCAGCCAGTGACAGCAGAAGCGGGCGCCAACAACGGCGCCGAGGACTACCTGGTACGCCTGAACCCTGCGCAGCGGCAGGCGGCGACCTACGGTTGCCGGGACGGCGACGCGGGATTTCGTGCCGGACCCTTGCTTGTGATCGCGGGGGCGGGCACCGGCAAAACGATGACCCTGGCGCACCGGGTGGCACATATGATCGTCGAAGGCGTCGATCCGGAGCGCATCCTGTTACTGACCTTTACCCGGCGCGCGGCCCAGGAAATGACGCGACGCGTCGAAACGATCGTACGTGAGACGCTCAAGGAGCGTGACGCAATCCGCCCGGGTTGCAAGCTGACCTGGTCCGGTACTTTTCATTCGATCGCGAATCGCCTGTTGCGGCGCTTCGCCCACAACCTTGCCCTGGACCCTGGCTTTTCGGTACTCGACAGAGGTGATGCCGCCGATCTTATGGACGTTGTCCGGCACGAACTCGGTTTAAGCCGTAAAGCACGGCGTTTTCCAAAGAAGGACACGTGCCTCGCGCTCTATTCAAGAGTTGTGAATACGCAGGCTGGCCTGCGAAATACGCTTGATCTGCACTATCCATGGTGCGTGGACTGGGAGCCGGAGCTAAAAGAGCTGTTTCGTCATTACGTACTCCGCAAGCAGCAGGTGCAGGCACTCGACTATGATGACTTGCTGCTCTACTGGAGCCACCTGGTAGCGGAGGCCGAGTTTGCGGCAGAGATTGGCGCCTGGTTTGACCATGTGCTTGTCGATGAGTACCAGGACACCAATCGTGTCCAGTCGGACATTATCAGGGCGCTCAAACCCGAGGGCGATGGGATTACGGTCGTTGGTGATGACGCGCAGTCAATTTATTCTTTTCGGGCAGCCGATGTTGAGAATATCCTGGGTTTTCCGGATCAGTTTATGCCGTCGGCCAGGGTCATCACGCTGGAGCAAAACTACCGATCGACGCAACCCATACTCGACAGCGCGAACTGCCTGATCGCCGAAAGTGAGCGCCAGTACAAAAAGAACCTGTACTCGACCCAGAAGGACGGTGCCAAGCCGGATTACGTGAGCGTCGAAGACGAGGATGCCGAGGCGGAATTCGTGGTCGAGTCCGTACTTGCGAATCGCGAGAATGGCATGCAGCTCAAGGAGCAGGCGGTGCTGTTTCGCAGTTCACACCATAGCGACCGGCTTGAGCTTGAATTGATACGGCGGGACATTCCGTACGTTAAGTACGGCGGCCTGAAGTTTCTGGAGGCGGCGCACGTAAAAGACCTGCTCTCAATACTGAAGTGGGCCGAGAATCCGAAGAACGAGGTCGCGGCGTTCCGGGTCCTCAAACTGCTGCAGGGAATGGGGCCGGCAACGGCACAAAAGTGTTTTGCAGCCCTGGCCGCCAACGATTACAACTTCGCCTCACTGCTGGGTTTCACGCCGCCAGCTGCAGCAGCCGGTGCATGGCCGGAGTTTGCCGCTTTAATGACTTCCCTGGCCGCAGCGGAACTCGCGGATGCAGGCTGGCAGGCACAGATAAGCGCGGTAAGGAAATGGTATCAACCGCAACTCGAACGACTGTATGACAGTGTGGAAACGCGTGAAGCGGATCTGCAACAACTGGAACAGATCGCCGGACGCTACGCTACGCGTGAACGCTTTCTGACTGAACTGACACTCGATCCGCCGGCGGCGTCGGGCGATCAGGCTGGCGATCCCTCGCTGGATGAAGATTACCTGATCCTGTCCACTGTGCATTCGGCCAAAGGGCAGGAATGGGATGCCGTTTTTCTTCTTAATGTTACTGACGGAAGTTTTCCTTCGGAGTTTGCCAGCGGGAAATCCGAGTTGCTCGAAGAGGAGCGGCGACTGATGTATGTCGCGATGACGCGTGCCCGGTATTCATTGTCCCTGCTGGCGCCACTGCGGTTTCATGTCACCCAGCAACGCAGGGACGGTGACAAACACGTTTACGGTGCGCGCAGCCGGTTCCTGACAGACCGGTTGTTGGCGACGATGAAGCCGGGCTTTCGTGGCCGCAAGGCGAGCGAAGGAAAACAATTGCGCTCGCATTCGAGCACCAGGATCGACGTGGCATCGAAGCTGCGCGAGATGTGGTAAAAAAAAGGCGGTGACAAAAGTCACCGCCCAGTCGCTACGTAACAAACAGCATAAGGGATTTTCAGTTTGTTGCGTTAACCTCGCAGGTTGCCGATGGCGCTACCGACTGCCGTGTTGATCGCATCGACGCGCTTCTTGCAACCAGAATTCATGGCCTTGCCGTGTTCGTGTTATTTCTTTGATGCGCCGGGTCGCTGATTGGTTGCAATCAAAAAAGAATAAGAGCGGCCTATATGCCTGTTATGAAGTTGCGACTGCAACATTCGTTCCTCAGGCGAGGAACATTGTGTAGGCCGGGTTTTCGCTTTCTTCCCAGTGAGCGTAGCCGAGGTCCCTGAGGTGGGTTTCCAGTTTGTCGGCATCTTCGGGTGCAACGTCAATGCCCGCTAATATCCGCCCGTAATCCGAGCCGTGGTTACGGTAATGGAACAGACTGATATTCCAGTCCGTGCCGATCGCGAGCAGGAAGTCGAGCAGCGCACCCGGGCGTTCAGGAAACTCAAAACGGAACAGCCGTTCATTCGCGACTTTCGGCGCGCGGCCACCGACCATATGCCGTACGTGCAATTTCGCCATCTCATCGTCGCTGAGATCTACGACCGGATAACCTTTGGCTTCGATGCGATCAAGAATTTCCTGCCGTTCGGCCAGACCGCGGTTTAGTTGCACGCCAACGAAAATGTGCGCCTTCTTATCGTCGCTGTAACGGTAGTTGAATTCGGTAATACTGCGCCGCCCGATGGAATCACAAAAAAGGCGAAAACTGCCCGGTGTTTCGGGGATCTCGGCGGCGAGTAGCATTTCCTGTTGTTCGCCGACGGCCGCGCGCTCGGCGATGTGGCGCAAGCGATCGAAATTGACGTTCGCGCCGCAATTTAAAGTAACAAAAGTCTTGCCCCTGCACTCATGCCTGGCGATGTATTTCTTCGCGCCTGCCACGGCGAGGCCGCCAGCCGGTTCGACGATTGAACGAGTATCTTCGAAAATATCGCGGATTGCCGCACAGGCCTGGTCAGTGTCCACCGTGATCACTTCGTCCACGTATTTCTGGCAAAGCCGAAAGGTCTCGTCGCCAACCCGCCGCACAGCAACGCCGTCGGCAAAGATACCGACGCGCTCAAGCGTAATGGGCTGGCCCGCCGCCAACGACGCGGACATGCCGGCCGAGTCTACCGGCTCCACACCGATAACCCGGATCTCCGGGTTTAGCGCTTTGATATAAGCCGCGATCCCGGCGACCAGGCCGCCACCGCCGATGGGCACGAAGACGGCATCGATCGGCTGTTCTTTTTGCTGTTCGGCTTGCTCGAGGATTTCCTTGCCTATCGTTCCCTGCCCCGCAATGACATACGGGTCATCAAACGGATGAATGAACACGAGGGCCTGCTCTTCTTCGAGTTTCTTTGCATGTGCAAATGCCGCGTCGTAATTGTCGCCGTGCAGAATAACTTCGCCACCCAGTGCCCGGACGGCATCAACCTTGATCTTCGGTGTCGTGATCGGCATGACGATCACGGCCCGGGTGCCGCGCTTGCGGGCGGCAAGCGCTACGCCCTGCGCGTGATTTCCGGCTGAGCTGCAAATGACGCCCGCGGCAAGTTCCTGGTCGGACAACGATGCAATTTTGTTGTAGGCGCCGCGCAGCTTGAACGAGAAAATCGGTTGCAGGTCTTCTCGCTTCAGCAGAATGCGGTTACCGAGCCGGCGCGACAGTGAGTGCGCGAGTTCAAGCGGTGTCCGGGATGCGACGTCATAGACTTGTGCGTCGTTAATCCTGCTGATGTAGTCGTCCTGATCCATTATTTCGTCGTCCTGTCGGTGTTCAATTCAGTGTCTTCGTCTAAAAGGCCGGCACGAGTGAAACTGCCAGCCTCGTCGCGGCTGCAGGCAGAGAATGTGCAAACAAGTGGCCTCCGTGGAGCCGGCTGCCGCATTGCAGGCGAGCAGCCGGGCTAGGGTTATCGCATACCCGGTAACGACTCGCAAAATTTAGTAATTGCCAGTGTTTAGCAAACTGCTCGCGCAGCGCTGGCATGGTTCGATGCACGGATGCCCAATCGCTCATTGCATCTGAAACTGTTTCGTCGCCAGGCTGTCGATGCAGCGGCGCATCGTTGGCTCGGCGAAGTGCAGGTGGCACAGGCGCCGGGTGCATTGCCGGTGGTTTTCATCGCACTATTGGCTTGCGTCTTGCTATGCATTGCCGTGATAACCATCGAGGTGCCTGAACGCATCGTCGCGGCAGGCGTCTTGTTACCCGCCGATCGTATTCTCACGGTACGCGCACCGCGGGCTGGCGTAATCAGTCGACTGCGCGCCAGCGAAGGTCAACAGGTTGGCAGCGGGTCCGTTCTGCTCGAGATCGGTGAGCAACGCCCAGCCGCGGACCGTCAGTCAGCCGTTGAGAAGCGCGCCAGTTCTCTGCGCCGCGAACTGCAGCTTGTCGAGGATGTGCTGGCAAGCGAACAAGGCATGGCCAGGGACCAGCAAATCGCATTGCAGGCGCGTATAGACCTGCTGCGCAAGAAGCAACGAGCGGCCGACCTCGAACTCGAGACGCGAGAGAAACAACTTCGCCTCGAGCAGCGTCAAACGGAGCGCCTGACATTGCTGGCCGGCGACGCGGTGGTATCGATGCAGGACGTTGACCAACAGGTCTCGCAGGCTATGCAGGCGGAGTCCGCCATGCACGCTGCCGCGCAAAGGGTGTTCGTTTTGCAGGAAGAGCGCACGCAACTCGAGTACGAACTGCAACGTAGCGTCGATTCGATGCGTGCAACAGAGCAGCGTTCCCGTCAGGCACGCGAGCGTATTGGTCGCGAACTGGTCCTGCTTGATGAGCAGCTAAAGACAATTGTGTCGGCACCCGGTGCCGGGCAGGTCGCAGGACTGCTGGTGCAGGACGGTACCGCTGTAACGGCGGGGCAGCCGCTCATGAGCCTGTTCCGGCCGGGCACCGATTTGCAGGCTTTTCTATATATAAGTGCCGATGACGCCGGGCGTATTTCGCCCGGCCAGGGCATCGAACTGCAATTGCGGGCGTTTCCCTACCAGCTCTACGGAACCCTGTCGGCCACCGTGTACGAAGTCTCGGCCGTACCCTTGCAGGCCGAGAACCTTGAATTGCCGATGAGTTTGCAGGGTGCTGTTATCGAGATTCGCGCTGGACTCGCCAATACGGCTGCAGAGTTCTCAAGTGCATTGACGGCCGGTGCCACCTTTCGCGCCGACGTAGTAACCAACCGCTGGACCTTGCTTGGCTGGCTGTTGCGTTCAGGGTACTCCGCGGCCTGACATGGCAGCCCGAATTGAACTGGTGCGCCAGGTAGAGACGACCGAGTGTGGTCTGGCCGCGCTGACGATGGTGGCGCGCTATCACGGTCACAATGTAGATCTCGCCTGCCTGCGGCGCACGCATGGCGCGCGGCATGCGCAACCGACTCTTGCCAGTGTGCTCGCAATGGCAGATGCGCTTGACCTGGAGGCGCGTCCGTTGCGTGTCGCGCTTGAAGAGCTGGATCAGCTTGAGTTGCCGGCCATTCTCCATTGGGAGTTCAAGCACTTCGTGGTCCTTGCGGCGGCGGGCAGGCGCTGGTTCGAGATATGCGATCCGGCGACGGGGCGGCGACGCTTGCGCCGCAAAGCTGTTGCGCGTGCATTTACGGGCGTTGCCGTCGAATTTTCACGGCGCGCCGACTTCACGCCTGTGGATGGCCGACAGTCGTTGACGCTGGGTCGAATGCTATCGGCCTTCAAAGGGCTCGGTCGCTACCTCCTTGCCATGCTCGTCCTGTTGTTCACAACGCAGCTGCTTGGCCTGGCTGTGCCGGTGGCGACCCAGCTTCTGATCGATGAGATTGTCCTTGGGCGAAATCTCGCCTGGCTTGGCAAAGCAATTGCAGGCATTGCAGTCATCATGCTCGCAATGCTGCTGCTCGATACACTGCGTCGAAAATTCGTGCTCTATACCGGCATCAGGATGTCTATCGACACGGCAACTGCGGCTGTGCGGCATGTCTTGAGTTTGCCCGTGCAAGTGCTCGAGCGACGCTCGGCGGCCGATACATTGTCCCGTATTGATTCACTGCAACCTATTCAGGGCGTGCTGACTGAAACCGCCCTCAATGCACTGGTGCAGCTGGTAACGGTGCTGATGACACTGGCATTGATGGTTTTCTACAGTCCGATTCTGGCCGCATTGTCGTTACTCGCGCTGGGCTTGCTGATCGTTGCGCAAGCCGTGCTGTTGCCGAAAACACGAGCCCGCAACCTCGACGCGGTCGTGGCAAGTGCAGAGGCAAAGCAATCGCTCATCGAGTCCTTGCGGGCAATTGCCTCGGTGCGGACACTGGATCTCGGGCTTGTCCGCAAAGATCACTGGCGACAGGCCTTTGCAAGGGCTACTAATGCGCGCGCTGAGCAGGGCCGTCTCGCCATCGTCACGGCGGTCTGGCACGGTATCGTCGGTGCCGCCGATCAGTTGGCTTTCCTGTTCATTGGCATCGCATCGGTTGCGAACAAGAGCATTACGCTGGGAGTGCTGTTTGCGTTCGTCAGTTTGCGCGGGCGTCTGGGTGCCGCCGTCGTCAATTTGCTGGCAGCGGCGCGCGAGATGTACCTGCTGCGATCACATCTCGACCGGGTTGCCGACCTGTTCGTCGAAGCACCGGAACCACGTGCCGGGCCGGCCGCGTTTCGTGAGCCGCTTGATGGCTGTGTGTCCTGCCATGACCTGACCTATGCCTATAGCGGCGGCGACACAGTCTTCGAGGCCTTTAGCTGTGAGATAGAGGCGGGCGAGAAAGTTGTGGTCTGCGGTCCGTCCGGGGTTGGCAAGAGCACGCTCTTGCGGCTGCTGGCGACTGAGTTGTGCCCCGCGCGCGGGACGGTCAACTTCAGTGGGCTGGATGCCGCACTATGGGACCAGCAGGCACTGCGAGCGCAACTCAGCGTCGTGCGCCAGGCGGATACGCTGTTCTCGGGTTCCATCGCCGATAATATCTGCGGCTTTTCCTCATCGCCCGACATGTCCCTGCTGCGCGAGGTGACAGGGCTGGCATGCATTTGGGAGGATATCCTGGCGCTGCCGATGAAATTCGAAACACCGGTACAGGACGGCGGCGCACGGCTGTCCGGCGGCCAGGTTCAGCGACTATTTCTCGCCCGGGCCCTGTATCGGCGGCCGCGCATCCTGCTGCTTGATGAGGCGTGTAATCAGCTGGACGAACGAATGCAGAACCGGGTACTTGGCAACATGGCACAACTCGACATAACGATCGTCAGCATTGCGCACGACCAGAATACGATACGTCAGAGTGGCCGGCCCCTGTTGCTGGTCAGCGCACAACATGGCAATTATCGGGCGACAATCTCATAATGAAGCTCACGGCCATTGCCGACGCGACACCCGGGCGAATGAAAAAACTACTGATCAACAATGCGCGACTCATCAACGAAGGTGCTATTCGCGAGGTCGATGTGTTAGTGCACGGCGAACGGATCGCGCAGATAGGGTCTGGTATCAGCGCACCGCACGACGCGCAAATTATTGATGCGGCAGGCAAATACCTGATGCCAGGCATGATCGATGACCAGGTGCATTTTCGCGAACCGGGGATGACACACAAAGGCGACCTCGCTACTGAATCGGCGGCAGCGGCCGCTGGGGGCATCACCAGTTTCATGGACATGCCGAACGTTAATCCGCTGACGGTGACCCGAACTGCGCTGGCCGACAAGTACGAGCTGGCGCGTGGCCGGTGCACCTCAAACTATGGCTTCTACCTCGGGGCTACCAACCAGAACATTGAAGAAATCAAAGCCTTGCAGGTAGGTGAGGGTGCTGGCATCAAAGCATTCATGGGTGCGTCGACGGGTGACATGCTTGTGGACGACCCGGCAACACTCGAACAGATTTTTGCGCACGCGCCCGTCATCGTGCTGACGCATTGTGAAGATTCCCCGATGATCTGGGCGAACGAGGCCGCGGCGAAAGAGCGCTACGGTGACGACGTTCCCTTCAGCGAACACCCGAATATCCGTTCGGCCGAGGCCTGCCTCAAGTCCTCCACCATGGCCGTTGACCTTGCAACGCGCCACGATGCCCTGCTGCATGTGCTGCACCTGACAACGGCGATCGAGATGGACTTGTTTTCCGCCGCGCCGCGCGGCGAAAAACGCATCACGGCGGAAGTCTGTGTCCATCACCTGTGGTTTGATGATTCGCGTTACGCTGAACTTGGCGCCGCCATCAAGTGCAATCCGGCCATCAAGCGCCGGGAAGACCGTGAAGCGCTGTTGGCCGCTCTCAATTCGGGCCGCATTGATGTCATCGCGACTGACCACGCGCCCCATACGGCTGAGGAAAAAGCGCGGCATTACTTCAAGGCCCCAGCGGGGCTGCCGCTTGTCCAGCATGCGCTGCTGACGCTGTTCGATCTTGCAGCCGCCGGGTCCATTAGCCACGAGTTGCTGGTCGAGAAAGCCTGTCACGCGCCCGCCGACATTTTCGGTGTTGGCGAGCGCGGCTATGTGCGCGAAGGCTGGTATGCGGACCTCGTCCTTGTCGATCCGGACACCTCTTATGAGGTGACTGACAAGAATCTTCTCAGTAAGTGCCAGTGGTCGCCATTCACCGGGCATCGCTTCTCATCCAGTATCGATACGACCATCGTCAACGGCAACATAGTGTACGAGGGAGGTCGGCTCACCGGTGCAATTGCCGGCCAGCCCCTGGAGTTTAGCCGGGCGCGCTGACGGCCTGCTCGAGCGGCGCTCATGTCATCACTAAAGCGCATAAGTGCGGCCAACTGTTTACTTTCCGGCCGATCCCGTTATGCTAGCGCCCAACAAGGGATGAACCGCATCGGCGGAGCCTGCTGCGGTGAATAAATGAAGCCGACTGATACTTCCAATCCCGATTACTTTCACAAAGTAGTCGATTGCCAATGGGCCTGTCCGGCCCACACCGATGTACCCGAATACATTCGACTCATCGCGCAGGGCCGTTTTGGCGATGCGTACATCGAAAACCGCAAATCCAATATTTTCCCGGGCATTCTTGGCCGAGTGTGCGACCGTCCCTGCGAGCCGGCTTGTCGGCGTGGGCGCGTCGAAGAAAAGCCGGTCGCCATTTGTCGCCTGAAACGGGTTGCTGCTGATCACAGGGAAGACATTACGGCGCGTCTGCCGCAGGCGCCCGAGGTAAAGAACGGCAAGAAAGTTGCACTGATCGGTGCGGGTTGTGCCTCGCTTAGCGTCGCCAATGACCTCTGCCCACTTGGCTACGATGTCACCATCTTCGAGGCGTTGACCACCACGGGTGGGCTGATGCGCACGAATATCCCACGCTTCAGGCTACCGCCCAGCGTGCTGGACGAAGAAATCGGTTACATCACGGACATGGGTGTGGACCTGAAACTGGGGCACCCGATCGAAAGCCTGCGTGATCTTGTGGACAGCAAGGAATTTGACGCCGTGTTTGTTGGCACCGGCGCACCGCGGGGCAAGAATCTAGAGATTCCGGGCCGTTACGATACGAAGAATATTCATATCGGTATCGACTGGCTGGAATCGGTCGCTTTTGAGCATATCGAATCGATCGGTGAGAAAGTCCTGATTATCGGTGTGGGCAATACCGCGATGGATTGCTGCCGTACGTCACTCCGGCTGGGAGCGAAGGACGTCAAGGTGATGGCGCGTAAACCGCGTGGCTTCTTCAAGGCATCCGATTGGGAACTGGAGGACGCCGAAGAAGAGCAGGTCGAGATCGTCGTCAATCACTCGCCAAAAGAATTCGTCGTGGAGAACGGCAAGCTGACCGGCATGAAATTCGACGTGATGGAATATGTCGTTGATGACAATGGCCGAATTGACCGTGGCACGGCGGTTGACGAAGTAATCATACCCTGTGACGACGTGATTCTTGCCATCGGTCAGGACAACGCGTTCCCGTGGATTGAACGGGATATTGGTATCGAGTTTGACGAGTGGGATTGCCCGGTTGTCGACAAGACCACGATGATGTCATCGCGCGAAGGCGTGTTCTTCGGTGGCGATGCGGCGTTTGGCCCGCTTAATATTATCTGGGCTGTTGCTCACGGCCATGAGGCGGCAATTTCAATACATCGCTATTGCCATGGCCAGGATCTTAACGATCGCTTGCCGCCAGGCATGAACCTTTCAAGCCAGAAAATGGGCATGCACGAGTGGAGCTACTCTAACGATTACGAGGCCGCTTCACGCCGGTTGATGCCACATGTTGATCTAAAGAACCGATTCAAGAATATCGATATCGAGGTGGAACTTGGTTTTTCCGCCGAGCAGACCATCAAGGAAGTCGAGCGCTGTCTGAACTGTGATATTCAGACCGTGTTTACGGCGGATCTGTGTATTGAGTGCGACGCGTGTATCGACATCTGCCCTGTTAATTGCCTGACGATTACCGTGAATGGTGACGAGGCGGACCTGCGTACGCGTCTTTCCGCACCGGCCGAGAATACCGACCAAGCGCTGTATGTGTCGGCCGCACTTCCGCAAACGGCGCGCGTGATGGTGAAAGACGAAGACCTCTGTGTGCATTGCAGCTTGTGCGCAGAACGTTGTCCGACCGGCGCGTGGGATATGCAGAAATCCACCCTGCATTTGCCGACCGCCAGCGATGAAACCTTTGCGATGCCGGCGAACAAAAGCAGTGCGGCCTGAGGGAAAACAAGTGGCATCCGTCAATGACGTCGTAATCAAGATCGCAACTGTCAATGGCACCGGCTCGGCCAGTGCCAACGGCCTGCTGCGCAAAGCCATCTTCAGGATGGGTATTCCCGTCGTTGGCAAGAATTACTTTCCGTCCAATATTCAGGGATTGCCAACCTGGTACGAAATTCGCGTGACCGGCGATGGCTACCAGGCGCGCGCGGACCGTCTCGATCTCATGGTCGCCATGAATGCACAAACCTACACGCAGGACATGGCCGAGGTAAGTCCTGGCGGTTGGTTGATTTACGATTCGACCTGGCCGCGTAGCAAGCTGCTCGATCGTGAGGACATCAAGGTGCTTGGCGTGCCCTTGTCACGCATGTGCAATGAGACATTTGACGGCGCCCGGGCACGTATTCTGATGAAGAATATCGCCTACGTCGGAGTTATTGCGGCGTTGCTCGACATCGATCTCAAGATAATTACCGGGCTGCTGGAAGAGACTTTCGCGGACAAGGCGCACCTGATCGATTCAAACATGCAGGCGATACGGCTTGGCTATGACTACGCGACCGAGAACTTTGTCTGTCCATTGCCGAAGAAAGTAGAGGCGATCGACAAAACCAGTGGCCATATCATTATCGACGGCAACACAGCCGCGGGCCTTGGGTGCATGTATGCCGGTGCGACAGTGGGCGCCTGGTATCCGATAACGCCGTCCACTTCGCTGATGGATGCGTTCCACGCGTTTTGCCGCAAGTATAGAAAAGACCCTGAGACCGGCAAGCATACCTATTGCGTGATGCAGGCTGAGGACGAGCTGGCGGCGATTGGCATGGTGCTGGGCGCAAACTGGATTGGCGCGCGCGCGTTCACGCCGACAAGTGGCCCCGGTATTTCCCTGATGAGTGAGTTCCTCGGGCTTGCCTACTATGCGGAGATACCTGCGGTCGTGTTCGACGTGCAGCGCACGGGCCCATCGACAGGGATGCCAACGCGTACCCAGCAGTCCGATATTCTCAGTTGCGCTTATGCATCGCACGGCGACACGAAACATGTTCTGTTGTTTCCGGCCGATCCGGGCGAGTGTTTCCACATGGCGGTTGCGTCTTTCGATCTCGCTGAACGCCTGCAAACCCCGGTGTTGGTGTTGTCAGATCTGGATATCGGCATGAATGACTGGATGATTCCCGAGTTCGAATGGGACGAAAGTTACGAACCGGATCGAGGCAAGGTGCTGAGTGCGGCAGAGCTCGAGTCGATGGACAAGTTTTATCGCTACCTCGACGTAGACGGTGACGGTATTCCGTATCGAACCCTGCCCGGCGTGCACCCGAAAGGCTCCTACTTTACGCGCGGCTCAGGGCATACCAAATACGGTAGCTACACCGAGGACTCCGTCGCCTACCAGGATGTTGTCGATCGGCTGTTGGTGAAGTGGGATACGGCAAGAACCCTGGTGCCCGCCGCTGAAATTCGCTATGCAGACTTCAATTCCATGGCGGTCTTAA
>JAUHZT010000008.1 GCA_030425905.1 Gammaproteobacteria bacterium | reverse complement strand
GCAAATGGCAGCACAGCGATTGTATTACCGGGCACAATGACCGGATCTGGACCTTTAAAGGCGTATATCAGTATGCAGGCGGCTGTAACGCTGACAATAGCTGCTGTTAGCCACGTCTTCCGTTGCTTGCGAGGTGTTGTGACTGGTGCTTCATCATTGTCCGCGGGCAGCGCTTCCTGTTCGCAAGCTGCCTCAAAGATATAGCCACGGCGCGGGACGGTTCGAATAATGTCCTTGTTAACATCCTCGATGCACTTCCTGATGTCGAGCAGGCAATGGGTCAGTGAGTCGTCTGAAACAATCTTTTTCCCCCAGATTTCTGCATGCAGCTCTTCCTTGCTGGTAAGGATGCCGTGACGGCTTAGCAGAAATGCGGGTACCTGAAATGATTGAGCGCGAATCTTGAGCTGTTCGCCATTTTTTTCGAGAGTGCCACGTCGTGTGTCCAGCGTGAAGGCGCCGAACGTATACTTGTTGTATTGCGGGGGAGGTGTCGACATAGTTCCCTGCATCAAGACGACATCGCCCAATGCCGATGCGTACAGGAACTTATAGCATTTTTTCAGCGTGTTTTTGGGGTCGAAGCTTCTCATGTCGACAAATAGCAGGCCGACGCAATGCTGGTGGAATGCCGGCCCTGTGCTGAAACGGACCGGCTTCCGCCATATCTTTGCAGGAACTGCTCGATTCGATCAGGGGATATCGAATACGACAACGCCGGCCGGGTAGCCAAAGCCCCGACCTTCAATCCCGAGATGTGGGGCGCCAGAGAGCGGGTCCTCAGGCGTTAGCAGTTGCCGCGCCAGTTCGCGCTTGTCATCCTGCTTTGCGGGGCCGTGGCCGAAAATGAACATCCAGACCTGCGATCCGGGCGACGGCGTAAAGGATCGCAATTCTCCATAGAAACGAACTTTGCCGTGACGACCTGCAACGGTGCTATCCATTCTCCCGTAGGTTACCAGCGGGTTTACGAACTCACCGCTCGGGTCCAGCGTAAAGAAATCTGCCAGTCCACAGCCTCCCGCATAGCCCGAGGGTTCGGCAAACGGTATTGTGCTGCCGTCGGCAAGTTCGAAGCCTTCGGGCAGTGGGAAGTTAACGCAGGATTCGGGCTTGTCAATGTATACCCACCAGACAGTGTAGGCATTGTTTCGTGTTAGACCGCGTACTTTCAACGAAGACCAAAGGCCATGAGGTGTAATGCACAGCGTTCCTTTTCCGGTAAAGGACTTCTGGTTAATTTGCTCCTCCCAGAAGTTTTGTGCGGGCTCTGTAGCGCATCGCCAGTACCCGTTTGCTTGTGCGTCGGTTATGGACAGGGCGGACAAAATAATCATGCTCAGCATGAGGGTGACCAGGTGGCTTGTCTTGTTCATCGGTAGCTCCTCTTGACGCAGCGGCCAGGCTGCCACTGCACGCTTCCGACGTTACAAACACACAGGAATCAATGACATGAAAAAAGGGCGAAAAAAGCCGTAAGTATCCGTGGAACCCATGGAAAATGGGGGTCTGCGGCCGGGAATTTAAACGGGTTGCCAAATTGCGTGTGTGAGATTGCAAAAAAATGGGGCGAATCGCTTCGCCCCATGAGTTTGCAAAATTCTGCTCCGGATCAGGAAAACTGATTCATGGTGTTACCTTCGCCGGAGGCCTTAAGTGCCGCAGAACCCGAAAAGTACTCTTTGTGATCATCGCCAATGTCCGATCCAGACATGTTCTGATGTTTAACGCAGGCAATACCACGGCGGATTTCCTTGCGCTGGACACCGAGTACATAGCCGAGCATGCCACTGTCGCCGAAATACTCCCTGGCGAGTTCGTCGGTTGAGAGTGCCGCGGTGTGGTATGTGGGCAATGTAATCAGGTGATGGAATACACCGGCATGCCTTGCGGCATCAGCCTGGAAGGTACGAATACGCTCGTCAGCCGCGGCCGATAGTTCGCTGTCATCATAGTCGGCGCTCATCAGCTGATCCCGATGGTAAGCAGAGACATCCTTGCCTTCAGCCTTCCAGTCGTCGAACACCTGCTGGCGGAAATTCAGCGTCCAGTTGAATGACGGGCTGTTGTTGTAAACCAGCTTGGCATTCGGGATACGTTCACGGATTCGCTTTACCATGCCACCGATCTGGCCGATGTGCGGTTTCTCGGTTTCTATCCAGAGCAGGTCGGCACCGTTTTGCAGGGACGTAATGCAGTCAAGGACACAGCGATCCTCGCCCGTACCACTACGAAACTGAAAAAGGTTGCTTGGCAGGCGCTTGGGCCTCACGAGCTTTCCGGCACGATTAAGTACAACGTCTCCATTGTTCAGGTCTTCTGGCGATACGTCTTCGACATCCAGAAACGAGTTATACAAATCGCCGAGATCACCCGGTTCTTTTGTTACGGCAATTTGCTTGGTCAGGCCGGCACCGAGGGAGTCGGTTCGTGCGACGATGACGCCGTCGTCTACTCCCAGCTCCATGAAGGCATAGCGAACCGCTCTAATTTTCGCCAGAAAGTCGTCGTGCGGCACCGTTACCTTGCCATCCTGGTGGCCACATTGTTTCTCATCAGATACCTGGTTCTCGATCTGGATGCAGCACGCGCCGGCTTCGATCATCTTCTTTGCCAGCAGGTAAGTGGCTTCCTCATTGCCAAAGCCGGCATCGATATCGGCGATGATCGGCACGATATGCGTTTGGAAATTGTCGATGCTGTTCTTGGCAGCCTGTTCCCGCAGTGCGTCTCCATCAGCGCGTGCAGCATCCAGGTCGCGGAACAGGCCACCCAGTTCACGGGCATCGGCCTGACGCAGGAAGGTGTAAAGCTCTTCGATCAATGCAGGAACTGAGGTTTTCTCATGCATGGACTGGTCTGGCAGTGGTCCGAATTCAGACCGAAGAGCGGCGACCATCCAGCCGGACAAATACAGGTAACGCCGATCCATGCTGTTGAAGTGTTTCTTGATCGCGATCATTTTCTGCTGGCCGATAAAACCGTGCCAGCAGCCGAGCGACTGGGTATACAAAGACGGATCCGCATCGTAACGCGCCATGTCGTCGCGCATGATTTTCGCCGTGTAGCGGGCGATATCGAGTCCGGTCTGAAAGCGATTCTGCGCTTTCATTCGTGCGACGTACTCGGGGTCAATGGAATGCCAGGCGTTACCGTGACTGGCGACAACGCCGGCTGCGTGGTTTATATCATTCAGGTAATTCGACATGAGGGCTCCTTGGCTGACACGTTCGGCTGCAGCAACGGCTGCGGCCTTCGACGTTGAGGAGGATGCTACCCTGAAATTTGTCTAAAACTTCACAGTCAAAAATTCACAGTGTTAATTTCACAAGCATCGAGCTGGCGTGTGCCTGGGTGCGCCGTGGCGTCGGTTTACCCCATGGCCGGGCCCGTGCCGACGCGAGGGTGAAACGCGCAGGCTCGTGCTTCAGCGCGTAGTACAGGTCCTTGGTCAGGCGCTTGCCGGGCTTCTGACTTTCAGATCGACGGGTAGTAAATTTCGGGCGAGATAGTCGAGCATTGCGTAGATCGCGATTATGACCCCCAGTTTTTCCAGGATCTCTTCGACTGATTGCACGATCAGGAACGGCTTGTTGGTCTTGTTCAGTTCCTGGTAAAAGATCTTGCCGCCAATGGACTCCATGCCAATCGCGCCGGTGACAAAAACGGTCGCGGCGGAAACAAACATTATCTGCGTACGACGCGGCAGCGACAGCAGGAACCGTAGATAAATAAGGGCAACCACTAATGTCAGCATGCCGTAAGGGATGATCCACGCATACGAAAGGTAACCTGTCGCGTTGAAGGCTGTCTTGGCCGGTTGATCAAACATCTCGTGGATAGATGCCGATTCGTCGAGCGCCATAAACACCAGGAAAAAGCTGATGCCGTACCAGTACCACACCTGCGACTGGGCGGCTGAGCGCTTCAACCAGGCGATAAACAGGGCGATACAGGATGCAAACAACAGCGCTGTTGAGGAATAGAAAGCTGGCACACTTTGTTCTGAGTTCATGTCAAACAACATGACGACTTTTCTGAAGAACTCACCGCGGACACGGTCGCCAAAATCAAAGTTCATCTGCAGGTACATCGACACGAGGTGCAGAAGTTCAAGAATGATCACGAGAACGAGCATGATGCCTGCTACTTTCCGCGGATTGATGTTGAGTTTGCCCTGCAATGTAGTCTCGCTTTTCTCAGCTAGTTTGGACGCATATTAATATATTCGCCGTCATACTTCTGTAATTGTCGGTGTTACATAAGGCGCGGTTCGCCCGTAAGCCGTAAATATTTGCGCCCAAGCGCATTAGTGCAAGTGCAGGTGCAGGTGAAGAAAATATTCAAACTGTTCGGCAATTCTTGTCCACCTGAAGCGCTCGGCGTGCGCGCGAATGGTAGCTTCGGACAAGGTTTGCGGGTGTTGAGCCAATTGTGTGATCGCGGCTGCAACCTGCGTCGGTGTTGATTCAGCAATGACAAGGCCCGTCTGGCCGGCAACAATTGCATCGACGGCGCCGCCCTGGTCACTACCGATAACAGGCATTCCAGCTGCGTTGGCTTCGATGTAAACCATGCCGAAACCCTCTACGTCACGCTGGCTCGCACGTGGCGTCAGTACAAACATATCGTTGCTGGCGTACTCGTGCAGAAGGACCTGATCGTTGACTTTGCCAAGAAACCGAACGCAATCTGTCAGCCTCAGCGCCTGGACTTTTCTTCGCAGACGGTCGAGATCATCACCGCTGCCAACGACGGTATACTGTAGCAAACGCTCGCCCTTTATGAGTGCAAGGGCTTCCAGAACTGCATCGATGTTCTTGCGCCTGGCGCTGCTTGCGAGTGACGATACAGTGAGGATGCGGAGTACTCCATCGCCGCGTGCAGTCCGCGCCTGGAAGAACTGCTGATCACAACCCGGGTACAGAACTTCAAGCGGGGTCCGACCAAAATCGTATAGTTTTCTTGCGATTTCGCGGGTATAGACACTGTTAAAGAGTACTAATTGGACTGCCGGCAGGGCATTGTCAATTACCGCCTGCCGTCGCTTTACAATTTGCTTTAGCAGCGGGCTGGTCAGCGCTTTCCGAAACCGCCAGAGACCGGGTACCCGCGACAGCCGCGCTTCAAGATGCCGGTCCGGATCAATTACCGGATGCAGAAAATCGTTGCCATGAAAGTAGAGAACGAAAGGTGCCGAAGTGTGCTGTGCAAGCGGTGCATAGATGGCACTCAAGCCTAACCAGACATCAACGTCGCTGCTGCGCACAATGTCGATATTATCTGACACGTTATTGCTCAGTGTCTCGTGCACCCTCGCTCCAGGCTGCGGGTGGCCGCGAGAGGGGGGTACAAACAGATCTACATCCGCACGCTTTGCGACTTCCTGTACAAAACCACAAGCGTGCCGCGACATTCCGCCTTGAACAGGCGGGTAATTTCGCGATACGACCCCCAATTTCAGCAAATTCTTTCCTGCCACAGCCCCGCCAAGGGCGTGGTGATCATCGTCAAAGAATCAGAGTGTAGGCCAGGGCCGCTCAAGTTGCTGAAGTACCGTCGCCGCGGCGTAAAAGGCAGTATTTGCTCTCCAACTGTCGGGATAACATACAATCCTCACATGCCAAAAATAGGTAGCTGTATAAAATCAATGACTTATAGATTGGCATGCAACTTGCTACATTATGTCTGAAGAATATGTTTAATGGATATCTTCGACCTTTTTGTAATAACAAGGATGTAAAACTTAATGATCAAATCCCGGATTATTTGCCTCGCGAGCCTGTTGTTCGCGTTCGGCAACGTGTTCGCAGACCCGATTATCGCCGTCGATTTTCGCGGCAGTGACTGGGATGCCGCGGACCACAGTGATTCTTTCACCGTGGACGGAGTGACGGCTACAGCGCAGAATTCCAACGATGGTCTTTACCACGACAACGTCGATGGCCTCGGAATTCGTGGTGGTGCCGACAACGACGAAATTGACGGTGACGAACTCCTGAGTATCACTCTGGCAGACGGCTACTATGACAGCCACGGCTTGATCGACGGTTTCTTCCTGACGGACCTGTTTCAGGCACCCGATGGTGGCGACGGCGAGAGTGGCTGGGTGGATGTATTCCTCGCCGGTAACGCGTTTCTTGGGCGTTTCGACTTCCACATGACTGAGGCTTCGGCTAACGGTGAGTATTGGGTGGCCTTCGGTGGTGCCTATGAAATCTATCAGCTGATCTTTGGTAGCGACGGTCGCAGCGGTAACGAGTATTCGCTCGCAGGTCTGACGTCGACACCGAGTGTGCCAGAACCTGGCACCATGGCATTGCTGGGACTTGGGTTGCTGATGCTGGCGGTTTCGCGTCGTCGCAGAACCCAGGGGCATGCAAGCGCCTGAACAAGTTTGTTCAATAGAAACGAAAAATGCCCGCAACTGCGGGCTTTTTTTTGTCTTGAAAATGCTTACAGGCTAATCAGGTCTGGGACTGCAGGAAGTTCTGTACGCCAATATTACCGATAAGGTCCAGCTGGGTTTCCAGCCAGTCTACGTGCTCTTCTTCTGATTCCAGAATGCTCTCGAAGACATCACGGCTCACGTAGTCTTTGATGCTTTCGCAGTAAGCGATCGCTTCGCGAAGATCAGGGATCGCATCCATTTCCATCGCGAGATCGCATTGCAGCGCTTCGGGTACATTCTCGCCAATACGCAGCTTGCCGAGTTCCTGCAAATTCGGCAGCCCCTCCAGGAAAAGTATGCGCTCGATAAGCTGATCCGCATGTTTCATTTCGTCGATCGACTCGTGGTATTCGTAGTCGCCAAGCTTTGTGAATCCCCAGTCTTTGAACATTCGCGAATGCAAAAAGTACTGGTTGATTGCGGTCAATTCGTTTTTGAGTACCTTGTTGAGGTGCTGTATGACCGTTTTGTCGCCTTTCATGTCTTTCTCCGCGCAGGATCGTCAGGGGTAACGAGACATCTTAGCGTCCACAGAAGGGTGCGCAAGCGCTAATGTCAGTGGGACGCAGGCATAGCAGCATAACACTGGCTATCTGGCTGTCGGGAATTTGCACAATATATGCCCGGCAGGTGTCGAAAAAATAGCCACTATTTTGTTCGTGGTTCGTACATGCCGGGCAAGATAGCGCTTATACAAGGGTTTGTGCGCAAGCCACGAAGTGGCACGGGGTTTGCATTTTTCTTATTCACTTAGCGGCCGTAGCGCGCCTGGCCGCAACGCAATCAGGAATGCGCATGACAACAAAAACAAACAAGAGCACTTGTTCTGGCATGGCGGCTTGTGGCTTTTTCGCTGCATCCCTTGCCTTTTTGCCGACGCTGACGATGGCCAACGAAACCGACGATCCGGCTGATGTAATCGTCGTGACCGGTTCGCGTGTCTCCGACCAGCTCACCGAATTGTCAAACTCCACGAACGTGATTGGTCGCAGTCAAATAGAGGCCCAGAACCATTCGAATGTTCTCGACTTGCTACGCAACTCACCCGGCATCATGGTGTCCCAGCCTGGAGGGCGTGGCGGAGTCGCGAACCTCTTCGTTCGCGGCGGCGAGCCCAATTTCACGATGGTCATGCTTGACGGCGTCCGCGTAAACGATCCGAACAATACTCGCGGAGGGTCTTTCGATTTCTCCACCCTGAACATGCAGGACATCGAACGCATTGAAATTGTGCGTGGGCCCCAATCCGCGATCTACGGATCCGACGCGCTAAGTGGTGTCGTCAATATCATCTCCAAAGGTCGTGCGGAAACCCTGGGCGTTGGCTTGAATGCCGAAATTGGCGAAGAAGGGTTTGAGCGCTATGCAATCGATATCGCCGGCCCGATCGGTGCGGGCGGTGGATTCTCGTTACGTGCTGCAAGCGTCGATGATGGCGACATTACTGAAGGAAACACCTATACGAGCGAATCGGTAAGCGGCAAGCTGATATTCGGAGCCGAAGACGGTTGGTCATTGCGAGTCTTTGGCCGATATTCGGACAACGCCGGCACATCTTTTCCGGAAGACAGCGGTGGTGCTGAGCTCGCCGTTATGCGGTTGCTCGACGTGAAGTCATCTGAAGATGTGAGTTTTGGGGCAGCAGGTTCTTTCCCGCTGGCGTCGAACTGGACGCTGAACGTTACAGCGAATCAGTACGATCATGATGACTCCTACGCATCGCCGGGCGTTGCGCCAGGCGTCCGCGACGGCGTGCCGCCGAACGGTGCTGACTCCAGCCTGGATCGCTCAAGTATGTCTGCCAATGTAGTGGCCGATATCAGCAGTAATTTTCGTGCGACCTTTGGCGTGGACTATTACGACGAGCAAGGCAGTTCTGATGGTTACGTCGATTTTGCACCCGGCTTCTCAATTCCGACAATGTTTGAGATCGACCGCAACGTAACCGGTGTGTTTGCCGAGGTGCGTTATCACCCGGTGCAGTCCGTCACGTTACTCGCCAGCCTCCGGAACGACGATCCTG
Source organism: Gammaproteobacteria bacterium (assembly GCA_030425905.1). Taxonomy (GTDB): domain Bacteria; phylum Pseudomonadota; class Gammaproteobacteria; order Steroidobacterales; family Woeseiaceae; genus UBA1847. Next base: position 36,816 of record JAUHZT010000008.1, on the reverse strand, counting down.
ACGGCGAAAGCGGAGAAACGACAGCCAAGCTGGGTGGCCTGTTCGAGTTCAACGGCGGTCGCAGTATCCTGCGGGCAAACTGGGGGGAAGGCTTTAAGTTGCCGAGCTTTTACGCGCTGGCAAATCCCCTGGTTGGCAATCCCGACCTCAAGTCTGAACGAAGCGACAGCGCGGACATTGGTATCACGCAGCACGTCAATGACCGCATGGCGCTGACGCTGACCCTGTACCGCAGCGTCTTCGAGGACCTTATCGATTTCGACTTCGACCTGTTTACGAATGTGAACCGAACAGAAGTAACGGCACAGGGCGCGGAACTGCAGCTTGATTATCAACTTAGCGATGCTTTGCACCTGTCCGCCGAAGCCATGTACCTGGACCTCGATGTAAAAGATTCGGATACGCCATTGCGGCAGCGGCCCGACTGGCGCGGTAGCGTGTCGATGCTTTGGGATATCAACAGAGCCTGGCGCTGGCACGCGAGCTGGATGCTGCAGGGTGAGACGTTTGATTCCTCAATCCCAACGGGTGGCCTGATGCTTGACGGGTACAACCGGCTCGACACGGCGCTCACCTGGCTGGCCGGCAAGTCACTTAATGTACAACTGTCTGTTGATAACCTGCTTGATGAAAATTATGCAGAAGCGATTGGTTTCCCAGCAGCCAGCCGCCGCGCACGCCTGGCAGTGCGCTACCGCTTCTGAGCATGAGGTCTGCGAAAGGGTAGACGTTCCAGCGCGATCGTAGCCAACAGTGTAAACAGTGCCATAGCGGCCAGCCATGACTGCGCTCCAGATGCTGTAATGGCTGTTTTGTTGGTCGCACCTTGCCATTCCTGGACCAGTCCATCACGTAGCAGGGCGCTTGCAAGCGATCCACCGTCTATGATTTCCGCGGAGGTGGGTGAGAGGAAGAATTCGTGACGGGCGGCAGTAACTTCATTGTTCCAAAGCAATGCGGCCGGGCCAGGGCTCGATTGCGGAAGCGAAAGTGCATAGCGGCGCGGCGCAACGAGCTCCGGTACGAGGTTGAGGACGGGTTCACCGGGACGCGCCAAGCGCGCGTTTGGTTGACCGGTGACTGCATCGCGCGTTTCGACGAGCAATGTCTGATTGGAGCTTTGGCGCAGTACTGATAGCCCACGCGTGTCAGCGCTGGCCACCGATGAGACCAGGTCGGCGACAAATAATGGCCAGTGCTCCCATGTGAGCCATTCCTGTGCCCAGCCACCCAAGCCCCCAGGCAGGGCAACCACGCTTGCGGCCCCAACCGACCACTGGGCAAGCAACGGGTCGCCATTCTGTGCCTGCAATTTGATGTGTGCGGCCGGGCGGGCGCGCGTTTGCGTATAGGCAGTCAAAGCAGGCCAATGGCCATCGTCAAATGCAGATGCCCAGCCGACTCGCACCGGTTGTGTGCGCTGTTGCACCAGCGCTGGCCCGAGCGTCTCGAGTTCTCCCTGCATCAGCACCGGCAGTTGCGCGACGTCAGCAACTGGCAACAGGCGAATCTGCTGCGAATCCGAAAGTTTCTTGAGCGGAAGTTCGCGCTGGCCATCGGCAATGATGAGTGCGACCAACTGAACTGGGGTGTCCGCAATTTGCGCGGACATAGCGTCGATATCGGCGTCACTCAACATCCCGTCGGTAACCAGAAACACCAGTTGTTGCGCGGTTGCCAGATCATTCAAGTCGGCAACCGCCAGCTCCAGTGCGGCTGCGACACGTGTACCGCCGCCTGCCGCATCGGGCCAGGCCTCGGCAACGGCGGCCGCGTGGTCGCTGCGTGCGGCCAAGGGCAGCAGGCGTCGCGCGTCTGCATCGAACGAGTACAAGCCAACCTGGTCTTTCGGGCGCAGCGACTGGACGGCTGCCAGTGCGGCACTGCGCGCGATACTAAGTCGGCTCATCGGCTCGCGGTTCATACTGCCCGACACGTCAAGCAGCAGCGCCACGGCCGCGGCAGGTTCACGTTCGGGCGGTTCTGACACCAGTGGCAGGAGCGATTCCAGTTCCGTTGCCCGGTAACCTCCCAGCGCAAATGAGTTGGGACCGCCGCTCACAATCAGGCCCAGTCCTTCGTCACGAACTGCGTTCGCTACCCGCTGCCATTGCGTTGCTGGCAGCGCGTGCCAGGCAACGTCGTCAAGAATCAATGCCCGATAGCTGCCGAGCGCCGCGGAATAGGCCGGGAACTCCGCGGGCGAAATAATTGTCACTGGCCAACCGCCGTGGCTCAGGCTGGTTCCGAGCGCGCTGGCACCCGACGCAAGCAGCAGGAGCCGTGGCGCAGCAAGTACATTGATTACGCCAATCGGTTGTCTCGGCAAAATGACTTCGCCAGCGTCTGCGGTTGCGATCTCGAGGTCCAGCGAGAGTGCAAAATCGCGATCGACTAGCAGTTCGAGAAAAGTTTCGGGTGCGACCAGGCTGGCGCTGACGAGCAAGCGATGTTCCTGGAAGATCATCGCTTGCAGCGGGCGTTCAGGCAGTTCGGCAACTTCAATGCCGATACTGACCCGCTGACCCGGGCGAGCAACATCCGGCATGTGCACTGCAATGACCGGTGTACCCGCTTCCTCGCGCGCAAGCGCGTGCCAGAAAACAGGTGCGCCGGCAGCACGGGCAGATTCGATCGACGCACGCGCCGGGGAGGGCCAGTAACCGTCAGAATGGATGACAATGGCAGAGTGACGGGCATCAGCGGAGCGCCACATCGCGTCTTCAAGCTGCTCGGCAAGTGTCGATGCGCTATCGTCCGGGTAAATGTGCACCGGCAGCGTGTCGTTCTGTGCATCGGTCTGCAACAAGGCCGCAAGAAGCAATACGCCGGCCAGAATGCGTCCTGCAAGCATGCCAGACAGTGGGCGACGATCAAGCATGTCCAGTGCCTCGGGCTGCCTGAATCAGTCTGGCTGCATCAAGCATAAGCAACAGAAGCGCAAGTGCCACCAGCCAGTCCATCACTCCGAAACGGTTTAGCCGTAGTGCAGCCTGCTGGCCGCCTTGCGTGCCGATAACGCGAGGGATAATGTCCGTATCGGCAGGATCTCGTTGCACGGTCAGCACCGGGTCCAGTACGTCGCGCTGCAGCACCGTGTTAATCATACCTGCGAGTAACACGGGAAACGCTGGCTGCTCCGTCAGCGGCCTAAAGCCCGGATCGATAACCGATTCAAGCGTGTCAGTGCTGGCGCGCTGCAGGATCAGCGGCCCAGCGTCATTCCGCAATAGCACTGCGTCGTTGATCGCCGGCGGCCGCGGCCAGGAGCGAGCCTGAATCCACTCTGCTTGCAGGTACAGGTCTTGCAGTGGCTGCGCGCGCGGCAGCGCGACCGGCGCTGATGTCAGGAGCTCAGCCGGGCCGGGATGAAACAGAATTTGCGGTATGTCGCCGCGCATCGCATCCGAGCACCGGATGGCGAGCAGCGCTTGCCCGTTACTGCCTGTCCGCAATCCGGGGTGAGCCTGCAGCGCTGCGTCCAGCGCGGCTGGACAGGCGGGATCTATGGCCGCGGTGATCGGCAACAGCCGGTCGAGATCCAGGCTGATTTCATCATCGATGATGAGCGCATCGTTTGGTAGAAGCCGTGCATGCAAGGTCTCGTGCGGCGTATCCAGTGTCAGTTCTATTTGCTGCAATTCGCCGGCGGCAAGTTCGATGTTGAATACCTGTTCGGCACCGGGCGAAGGCCCGACACGTAATTCCCGGCGCGTGCTTACGGTACCGCGATTGGCCACATCCACAAGTACGGCGAGCCGTCCGGCAAACTGCGCGTCGCGCCTTACTGCAAGACGGGTAATAGCCGCGTTTTCGGTACGCGTGCCAATACTTATGACACGACTAAACGGCGCGCGACTCGCCCAGCGCCGGGTACTTGCAGATGCGCCGTCGCTCAGGAGCCAATGTTCGCTATCGCTCGACAGCATTGCCGGCCTGAATACCAGCGATCCGCCCGCCGGTTCCTCCCAGATACCCGCATCGACGGTGCCGGACGCCGTGAGGGTGGATTGCCGTGCAGGATCATGCACTGATCGCAGGAGAAATTTTTCGGCGCTGTGCTTGGCAAGCAGCGGCTGTAATTTATCCAGACCGTCCTGTAGTCGCGACTGTCGGTTCTCAAGCGTGTACATGCTTGGCCCATCATCGATCCAGACAGTGACATGCCTGTCTTGCCCGCTCCACCAGGGCTGAGCAAGTGCGGCGACAATCAGCGCCACGATCACGGCCCGGCGCAGCCAGGCTGGATCCGGTGACCGGCGCTCGCGGCCGTGTGTTTCGGAACTGCCAATACCCTGCCACAGAAAGAGTGCGCTTACCCGGACCTGACCGAGGGGTGCCTGCCAGCGATGCAGCCACCAAACTAACGGGATCAGGGCGAGTCCCAGCAGCCACCAGGCTTCGAGCAGACCGAACATTAGCGGTGACCGAAATGTGCCATTAGCGTCTGCTCCCACGAGCCGCCACTGCGCGGAGCACTGAAGTGGATATTGAGAGACTGCATTACACGCTGTAAGGCCGCATTGTGTGCCGCAAGCGCAGCGGATGCTGATTGAACCGCCCGGCTGTCGAGATCGAGGCGCAAGCGTTCACCGGACTCGGTATCTGTCAGCAAGCTCGAGCCACGCCGCGCCAGAACAACTTCATCCCTTGCGAGAACCTGCAGTGCAGCAAGTGATTTGCTGTGCGCGCAAAGTTGCAGCAGGTCTTCGCGCATCAAGTCCGCGCGCAGGAAGTCACTTAGCAGGAATACATCCTGACGACCGTGCAGTAACGGTGCACACAGACCAGGCAGCGAGCCTCCGCCGCTGGCCGGTGGCAAGTAGTTCTGTAGTTCGTGGGAGATCGCTGCAAACTGACGCTGGCCTCTGCCTGCTGCGATTCGGGCAACGATCCGTTCGGCAAAGACAATGAAACTGACGCGGTGGCCAACGTGCAGCAACAGGTAGGCAAGCGCAACGGCGAGTTCGCAAACTCGCTGCCATTTTTGTTCATCTTGCATCGATGCACTGCCATCGACACAGATCGTCCAATCGCTTGCGGTTTCGTCGCGATAGCTGCGCATCAGCAACTGGTTACGCAGCTGGCTTTGTCGCCAATCGATGTGCCTGGCATCTTCGCCTGTCGCGTAGGCACGCAGATCGAGAAACTCGAGACCAGTGCCGGCCTTGCCCTGTGCGACCTGCAGGCCAAAACCTTGTTGTGTTGACGAGCGCAGAAGCGGCGCTGCAAGTCGCGCGAAGCGCCGTAGCCGAACCTCATCAACCATAGCGTGCGTTGCCATCAGTCGCGAAAGGCCGACTGCCAGTCCTTCAGTAGCTGATCAACGACATTTTCAACTGTGACACCGTCAAGCTCGCTCACAGTCTTGAGCAGTAAACGATGGGACAGGACCGGCTTTGCGACGGCGGCCAGGTCTTCGAAGTCGACTTGCGGACGCCCGTCAAACAGGGCAACCACGCGAGCTGCGCGTACCAGCCCCTGCAATGCGCGCGGGCTTGCGCCGTATCGAATATGCTGCACGGCAGCGCCTTTGCCGACACCGGGTTGGGTACTGAGTACCAGGTCGATCGCACTTTGCCTGACGGGTGCGGAGACGAGTACCTCTTGAGTGCTGTCGATGATGGCAAGGACGCGTTGGGCATCAAGCAGGGGAGCGACATTGTCCGCGGGTTCACCGTCCAGCGTTGTCTGCAGCAAGGACTCGAGACAGTCAGCCGACGGGTAGGCAACATCAAGCTTGAAGAGAAAGCGGTCGAGCTGTGCTTCCGGTAACGGGAACGTGCCTTCAAGTTCGATCGGATTTTGCGTAGCAACAACCCAGAACGGACCAGGCAATGGATAACTGGTACCAGCATGCGTCACCTGTTGCTCCTGCATGGCCTCGAGCAACGCAGATTGGGTGCGGGGAGTCGCGCGGTTGATTTCATCCACCAGCGCCAGGTTTGCGAACACGGGGCCCGGCCTGAACTCGAGCATCGAATTGGTACCAGCGGCTGGGCCGGAGGTGAGCACTTCACTGCCGGTGACGTCGGAGGGCAGCAGGTCAGGCGTGCACTGGATGCGGCCGAGTTGCACGCCAAGGATGCGTGCCACGGCTTTACACAAGTGTGTTTTACCAAGTCCTGGCAGGCCCTCGATCAATACATGACCGCGCGCGAACATCGCGATAAGCAACTGCTCCAGTAGCGCGTCCTGCCCAACAATCACGCCCGCCAGTGCTTGTCGAACTCTTGCGATGTCATCGCAGACTGCGTCAAGTTCGACGGCAAAATCATTCATCCTTATCCTCTCCCTGTTTATTCCGCGCATGCAGGTAATTGCGCGCAAAGGCACTTTGCGCTGTACTCAACGAAGACCATCCGGTAACCGATGGTGGTGCTGCGGCTGCTGTCGGTGCCGCGAATGCCGTGCTCGTAACGCCGTTCTGCGAATCGAATGCCGGTGCCGCAGCGCGGCGGCCCGCGATAGCGAGTCCCTCGCGCGCAATTTCAACGGATTGCGTTTGTTGAAGAATTACGTCGCGCTGCGCGATAGCGGTTGCAGGGCCATTGCTTGCATTTCCCGCTTCGTCACCATCGCCCGTACCGGGCGCACGAACCCTGGGTGCTGCAGGATCGGCGGTTTCCGGATCGGGTTCGGTTACAGCCAGGTTGGAGGCGGTGTCTGCAGCCGGGGACTGAGTGGTCGTACGGGTAGTTCTTACAGCACCGTCGGCAAGCGCTGCCGTTGCGCGATCGCGGCGGATAGAGGCTTGCAGGTTTTCTACTTCCGGGGCAGTGGCGGTTTGCCGGTCGGCTGCCAAAGCAGCGGGTTCATTGTCTGGTGCGGCAGGTACTCTTGCGCCTGTTGTGTATACGAGCAATGCGCTGGCCAGAAACGCCGGCAGCATAGACAGCGCAAACTGGTTGAGGGGTGGCGCCGACCAGAGACCAGGCAGTCTCTGCGAGCCGTCACGAGCGACCAGCTGTGCAGCACGCCGCGCTACAAGCGCACCACTGCGCGTAGCCGTTTGACCGGATCGTTCGATGTCATAAGCCGTCGTGAACAGTGACTTACTGCCAAATGCGCGGTCCGCGCGCCGTGCCGATTCGGCGAGAGTGGGGCGCCGCAACAGGGCTTTCAACGAGAGTGCGAATACAATCGTGACGGTCGTGGCTGCGATAAACCTGGCGGACACTAAAATGCCGGCAACGTCTGCAATCGCCATTAGCAACATGCATGCAGCACCGAGGCCCAGCGCCATTGCAAGCTGCTGCAGACCGCGCTCGAGCCAGAGTCGCCGGCGTACGCGCCTGAGAAATGCGGTGGCGGAGTCTGCGCTCATTCGATAAACCAGGTGTGCAGCAGCGTTCTTTGGGACCAAAGTAGCGCCGCGACCAGCGCGCCGAATGCGTTGCCAAACAGTACCCGCGACGCTTGCTCGGTCACGTGCCGTGAAAGCCGATGAAAAAGCGCGATTAACACCACGGCCAGAATCAGGGCAGCGGCTTGCGACATCAACAACGGGACAGTGGCGAGATCGGTGCTCATCCAGCACAAGACCAGCAAGGGCCAAAACGGCACGATCAAGACCGGCAATGGGGCAAAAGCGGCGACCGCGGCTTGCCCATTTTTCAGGGGGCGGTCGGACAGGGCGGCGGAAGGCGCCAACAAGCCAATGATTAGCCATTGCGTCAGTAGCAGGACACCAACAGCTTGCTTGCTGATGACAGGCAAGTCAGCAAAACCATGCATCGACTGGACACTCAGCATGCCGAGCCACCAGGTAGCCAGCGCAATCAGCGCGAGGCTGGTACCAAGTGCCAGCTGGTTGGAAAACGCTGTCACGCTTCGCACGGGGCCGACTCCACTGGTGGGTATTCGAAACGTGTCAGCCAGACGGTGGCTGAGTCCGGGGCGCCGCTTGCCGACGGAACGCGGTAAAGGATCGCCGCGACTCCGCTAGAGGTTCTTGCAGACAGCAGCCGCAACGGCGCTGTAAACGAACCCAAGAAGTCGTCCGCTTCAGCACGCCATTGCTGCGCAGGCGCGAGGGACGGTACTTTGTAGGTTTGTCCTTGCCAATGCAGGAACGCCTCGGGAGATGGCAATGATCCTCGGTTGCAAACAATCACCTTGTCATTGCTAATTTGTGCGCGCAGCAAGTTTGTAACCGGAAAGCTGCCGTGCGCTGTAATAGTCAGCGGCTGAAACAGAGTGGCTTGCCAGTCCAGCCTGCGCGCACTAGGTTCCGTATCCCAGTCAATGCTCACGTTCTCGCCAGCGATACGATCAGGCGCAGATGAAAGCGCGCCCGGCTGTAGAGTCTGGGAACCGCGTTTCGCCGCATGAATGCTTTGCTGCGCAACAAAGCGTGCAACGCTCTCGCCGTTCTTTGTTTCGGCCCATGCAATGGTTTCCTCAAACTGCCGGCTACCGCCTGTTAGCAGGACGAGCGCCGCGGTGAGCGGGCAGGCTAGCAGTGCCGTCACTCGCGTAACGGGGAAGGCTGAAAACAGAGCGAACAGCAAGGTGAAACCGCCAAGCAACACGCTGACATAGGCGATACCGCTGCGACCCGACGACGATAGCCTGTGCAGCGCAGCGGCGTCCGGCAACGCAGGTGTCGCAACATTCAACAGTTGCGTGATCTCAAGCTGGGCATCAAGCGGGTGGACACTTGTTGCAGGCAGAAAGCGCAAAGCCTGCGCCGAACACGCGGCTTGTTGTCGCAACGTATCGGCGATCTGATCGCTCAGATCGAAAAACAACACCCGGCCGCAATTGCCAACGTAATCGAGTAAGGCTTGAAGCTGTGGCTTGCCAAGTGCAGCGAGTTCATCGCCGTCTATTGCCAATGCGCCCGCATGCTGCCATATGCCACTGAACTCAGGCAGTTCGGCCGCTGCGACAGTGACGGTATTGGCTGCGTGTCGCAGGGCCGCGGATGCATGCTTACCGACGAGTACTACGGGTTTGTCGTGCAGGGGCGACTCCAGCGAGCGTGTGTGCTCGATGGAGTCATCCTGCAGGTGTTGCGTCGCCGATTCGGCAAAGTAACTGGCGGTGGCGGAACCGGACGCGGCGGCGCATCCGATTAGCAGAAGCAGGGCGCGCCAGGTTTTACTGCTTCGAGCCATCGACGTCTTATTGTTTGAGTGCCGAGTTAAGCGCGATCACACTCCACGCAGTCACCAGCATCGCATTACCCTCCCACCAGCGCGGCGAGTCGGGGTTAACCCACGAGCCATCCTTGTTTTGCAGGCTGATAAGTTTGCTTGCGATATCATTGCGCCAGTTGTGGGCGACGCCGTTGCCGTCAACCATCAGCGGCGCATCATAGGCGCTTAAGCTCTTGGCGAACACGTTGTAGTAGTAGTAAAGGCCCTGAATACCGTCGGTTGCTCCAGGGTTCTCGTCCAGCGTGTAGTTGTTTCGAATCCAGTCATACGCGGCGACCACCCGTGGGTCGTCTTTGTCAGCACCGGCGAACAGCAGGCTGAGCAGTCCGGCAGCGGTCATGCCGCCGTAGGATGCCGTGCCTTTGTGCGGGCTGTAGCCAGGCATGTAGGTGAAGCCGCCATCGTCAGCAGCCCATTCCTGGTCATTACTTTCGCTGCGATTCTGCGACCGGCTTACAAACATCAGGGCCTTGTCCCAAACCGGGTCGTCAGGGTCGGTTGCCGTGGCTTTGAGGCCCTCAAGGGCCATGTGGATATTTGACAGGTCGGGCCGTTCATCGCCGCCGTAGCCGATGCCACCGTAGTAAGCATGGTCACTTTCATAACCGTCGCCTTCGTCGATCTGCAGTCCAAGCAGGAACTTCTGGCCGTTCTCAATCACCTCGGCGTATTTATCATTGCCGGTTGCGGCGAGCGCCGTGAGACTCACGGCCGTGTTGTAGTTGCGATTCTGATTGGTTTCGCTGATTGACCCGTCGGAATTGACATGCTCCAGCAGGTAGTTGATAGGTCGTGTGATAAATGCGCCGTCGCGCTCGCCATACCCTCGGTGACTCTCGAGGAACGCACGAAGCCCAAGCGCGGTGATGCCAACGGATTCAGACCAGCTGCCATTGTCAGCCTGATTATTCCTGAGGTAGTGCAGGCCGGAATCCACTGCGCGCTGCGCTTTCTCACGCAACTCGGCATCCATGCTTGCCTCTTCCGCGGCCGCGGCATTGCCACCGGCAAGCAGTATGCAAAGAAGCCAGACTCGAAGTTTTCCTGTTCTCATGACGAAACGTCTCCAGTAAGTTCACGTTTTGGTTGTTGTTTGTTGTATTGATGTAGCAGCACGCTTACAGGCAGCAGCGCCAGGACTGCCAGTACTGTAGTCATGTCGGGGTACACGTAGCGCATTGAAGCAATTGCACTGTGCTCGTAAAACCAGGGGCTCCGCAGGTAGTCAGCATCAAGAGCGACCGCCATCGCGGTCAGCGGGCTTGCGCCGACAACCAATCGATTCAGCCACGCCGGATTATTGAGTGCTTCAAGGACCGGACCAGCCCAGACGGGGGCCAGCGCGAGAAAGATGAACAGGCTGGCGACGCTTTTTGGCGCGAGATAAAGCGTCAGAGCTGCCACTGTCAAAGCCATCGTAAGGACTACGAGCAGCAGCGGACCGATGCGCCCCATGAGCAGTGGTACACGTGGATCAATTGCGTAAACCAGCAACAATAGCGCGATCACTGCGACACACCAGGGCACGTAAGCCAGTAGCGTTCGCTGCTCGGGCGCGAAGAGGAGCAGCGCCACAATCGCAGCCGAAGACTCGAGGAGAATTGAAAGAGGTGCTTGCGCGGGCGAATTATCAATGGGCACGAGCATCCGCACCGCGACGATCACCGCTAGCATCAACATCAGGCGAAGCACTGCAAGCATCTGCAAGCTGCGTCCGGCGTTGCTTTCTCTTATCAAGTTCGTGTGCACCATGCCTATACCCCGTGGCAACCGACTATTTTTCTTAGCGTATCGGCTTTATTGCGGACAAGGGCTGGCGTGCTCCCTGCGGAGCACGCCAGTCCGGCATCCAGTTCGGACGCTGCCCGGAAGCTGCCAACACGGAATCACAAGGGGCCGGAGTCCGCGTGCTACCGACAGGGAAATTGTGGGGTACCCAGATCGGTCATGTGCAAAATATTGGCAACTGCCAGTCATTACAGGAGCAGGATTCGTGCCATCTGGGGGCCGCCGAATAAAGCACAATGTATCAATGACTTATGAAGCAGCCGTTTGTTCGAGGCAAGGGCGGTTGGCGACGCTGCCGGCACTTTGTACAGTTGCTGGGGGAAATGTGAGCAACTCTTACGTGGGCTGGCTGCCCTCGGCTTCGGCGAGTTTCTTGCGCAAGGTGGATCGATTAATACCGAGCAGCTTTGCGGCGGCGACCTGGTTGCCGTTGGTCGAGTCGAGAGCCGCCCTGATTATCTCGTAACTCGCATTGTCGACGAGGCACTGATAGAGCTCGCCTTCGCCGCCGAATTTTTCAGGGTTCCTGATCATGTCATTGGCTTGCATGCGCAGCGTTTGCTCGAGGTTCGGTGCGCGACGTCGCTCACGCTGATTGGGCTTGGGGAGCTCGAGATCGTGCACCGTGATGGTCTTGCCACGCGCCGCCAGTACGGTGCGTTTGATACAGTTTTCCAGTTCCCGCACATTGCCGGGCCACGTGAAATCCTTAAGCTTGTCGATCACTTCTGATTCAACGCTATCGACAGGTTTGGACATTTCCCGGCTTGCCTGGGAAACAAAATGCTGCACCAGTGGCTCGATATCGTCCTGCCGTTCGCGCAATGGCGGCACCGGCACGGTCGCTAGATGCAGACGGTGGTAGAGGTCTTCGCGAAAATGGCCTGCCGCAATCGCGTGGTCAAGGTCGCGATTGCTCGCGGTAATCAGCCGGCCCTTGAATTCGATAGGCTTGACGCTGCCGAGGCGCTCAAACGTACGCTCTTGCAATACCCTGAGCAGGGTTCCCTGCAAGTGATAGGGCAGCTCCGAAATTTCGTCCAGAAACAAGGTGCCGTTGCCAGCCGCTTCAAAGCGACCAATGCGAGAGGCTTTGGAGTCTGTGTAAGCACCCGCTTCAGCGCCAAACAGTTCGGCTTCTATCAATGAATCTGGAATCGCCGCACAATTCACAGCGATGAAGGGCTCGGCGGCACGACGGCTATTGTCATGAATTGCATGGGCGACAAGCTCCTTGCCGACGCCGCTTTCGCCGATGATCAAAATGGACAGGTCGTTACCGGTCAGCAGTACGATCTGCTTGAACAGCTCCTGCATGGCGGCGCTTTGGCCAATGAGAACCGGCCTGTCTGCCAATGTTGACTCGACGGATTCCGTTCGGGTGGTCTTCGGCCGGTGCAGGGCGCGCGCAACCAGGTCGCGTACCTGCTTCAGTTCTACAGGCTTTCCGAGGTAGTCGTAGGCGCCGAGTTCCATCGCGCGCCGTGCTGTGTCGAGGCTGCCAAATGCCGTCATTACAACAACCGGCATGTCCGGCGCGAGTTGCCGAATTTCGGCCAGCGCTGCAATTCCATCGCCACCCGGCATGCGCACGTCGAGAAACGCGAGGGCAGGACGCTTTTCGCGCACCAGGCGCACAGCTTCGGGGCCGCTTGAAGCAACGACAGACTTGTGTCCTTCGTCGTCCAGCAGCGTGGCGAAGGCCTCGCATATTCCTTGTTCGTCGTCAGCTACCAGCACCAGGGCCATGCTTGAACCTTTCCTTATTAGCGGTTGGTCTCGTTTGCCAGGGGCAGGCGAATCGTGAATTCTGCACCACCGAGCTCGTGGCTGCTATTGTGCCGCAATTCGCCACCGTGGCGCTCGACGATCTCCCGGCTGATCTTGAGGCCGAGTCCCAGTCCCAGCGGCTTGCTCGACACAGATTCTGTACCCTGCAAGCCGGGACCCGAGTCGGCGATACTGATGTGCAAGTGCGCGTCGTCACCGGCAGAGGCGGAAATTGAGATGCACCCGCCTGCACTGAGCTCATCGGCCGCATTGTTGACGAGGTTGAGCAGCACCTGCTTGATGCGGTCTGCGTCGATTGCCACTACGGGCAGCGTTTCAATGTGCGTTTCCAGCTCGATGTTGCGGTGGGCAAGTGACGGTCGGAGCAGTTCCGCAACTTCGTTGATGGTCGCTGCAATCCGGGTTGGTGCCGGGTTGACCGTTGCGGCACCGCCGAGTGTGAGCGAGCTGTCAACAATCAGCTCAAGACGGCGGAATTCGTCGAGCACGGTCCGGATGCGTTTCTGGTCCGGGCCGGCGATGCGCTCTTCGAGCATTTGCAGCTGCATTTTTATGGCTGTCATCGGATTACGAATTTCATGCGCCATGCGTGCCGCGAGATCCCCAAGGCCGGACATCCGGCTCGTCTCCGATAAGTCCTGTTCGAAGACCGCGAGCCGACCGGCCATGTCGTTGAAAGCGCTGGCCAGTACGCCAATTTCATTGCGTTCGTTGATCGCGGCCGAGACGTCCCGCTGGCCGTCAGAAATGCGATTGGCCATCTGTGCAAGGTCTTCGACGGGGCGGGTAATGCTACGCACGAAAATACTGGCGAGCCCGGCGGACAGGAGTGCGGCGATAAGCATGGCGCCCGCCAGTGACAATGCCGCCTCGCGGACCGCGCTACTGGTCGGTTCCATCGAGGCCGCAGCGCTCACAAACTGAAACCGGTCATCGCGTCCGGCGGGCAATTTGCGGACCGCCGCGCGCCAGCGTCCCGCCGCGGTATCCAGAAAAATCAGTCGGGCACTGTCGTCGCCAGGAAACGCAATTGCTGCGCCCGACAGCGCTTCGTTGAGCTCGGCTGAGCCTGTGGATGCACCCACGGTCCCGGCCGCCGACAGCAACACAACGTCGGCATCGAGCAAGCCTCCAAGACGGCCGATAAGGTCTGAGCTGAGCGGGAAGGCGCCTTCGCTAAGGGTGGCGGTGGCGGTGGCGAGCCGGGCATCCAGTTTGTCCTGCATGACGCGGGTCATGAAGTGCAGGGAAATAGCCCAGGCGCTGAGCATGGCGAACAGCAGAATGCCGGCCAGTGGCACAAAGAGTCGCAGGTAGAGGCTGTTAGTCTGTCTAAAAATTATACATTCTACCAGGGGTTTGCTCGGCCGTGTCAGTTTTTTGTACATGATTTCGGCATTCCTCGACACGTTGCCAGCCGCGGTAGATATTCACCAATGACTAACAAAGTGTATCCAACTTATTAATTAACCGGAAGTTATTTAATTGCTGGTCGTGGCGCGGCAGGAATCGGATCAGTCGAGCACGGTTTGAATTTGTCCGATTCGGACTGTTTTTTCTTGAATGAGCAGGTAAACGTCAACTTTTTTTACACAATGGGCCTCCGGGCGCGGGTTTTCCGCTACGGCAAAGCCGCGGTTGGAGCCCGTAGCCGCTGTACGGGGCAATATACCTGCGATGGCATGGATCTTGCTTTACCGGTAGCAGAACCAAAAAAAACAGTCTTTAAGGGCAGATTGGCTTGCCTTAAAAGGAAGAAGTCGCCCGCGGGAGCGGGGCCGCTATGGGGAATTGCAAGCGGTCGACGAATACTAGGAGTGGCACATAATGAAAATAAGAAGCTTACTGGCAATCCTCGCACTGGCATTCGCTACCGGGGTTCAGGCAGACGAGATCGGGCAATACGAGACCTGCGTCAACATCAACGGCGACACGTTCAGCGTCGGCGAGGCAGGTTGCCTGGAGGGAGACCCAACGTCCCCCGATATTGATGACAATATCGCTGCGAGTGGCTTTGGCAGTGTTATTGTTATGCTCACCGGTGTCGGTGACTACCTGGTTTCAATGTTTGTCGACTATGAGATCGACGAAGATACCAATACTTATTTCAATGAGTTTGGCGTTTCCGGTGGCGCGCCGGCCGGTGGCCAGAGTTGGGAGATTGATGAGCCGGGTTACTTCTTCGGCGATATCGTCGACAATTTCTTCGACAGCACGTTTGACAATTCCAACGGCGTACCGAGCGGCCTCGAAGACGACGTGTCAATGGGGCTCGGCTGGGATTTTTCGCTTGAAGACGGCGAAACGGCCGTTATCAGCTTCTTCCTGTCCGAGAACCAGCCGGGCAGCGGCTTCTGGCTGAACCATGTTGATCCTGACAGCCAGTATGGCTACTACTTTTCAAGCACGCTCGAAATCCGCGGTGATGAGCCAGCGGGTGTGCCGGAACCCGGCACGTTACTGCTGCTGGGTGCGGGCCTGCTTGGACTTGCTGCATCGCGTCGTCGCAGGCAGCGCTTGAGCTAGAGCTATCAAAGGCGAGCACCAATCGGTGTTCGCCTTTTTCTTTTTCCAGGAATCAAAAAAGTAAAGCACGGATGCTTTGGACGGCTTGTTTGACATAAGCCGACAACGCAATTTCAGAGTGGGCGGTGTTTATAGCGTGTGGGGCGCTGATCACCCGTTCCAAAGGGGTTTAACAGGATGAACAGAGCGCACACATTTAAAACGACGCTGCTAATACTCGGTGGCCTGATGCTTGGCT
The DNA here is from genome assembly GCA_030425905.1 of Gammaproteobacteria bacterium. GTDB lineage: Bacteria > Pseudomonadota > Gammaproteobacteria > Steroidobacterales > Woeseiaceae > UBA1847. The sequence continues at coordinate 21,309 of JAUHZT010000008.1, read as the reverse complement.
TGGGTGCCGGTACTGCAACGGCACAGGACGTAAGCAGCATCAGGCTGATAAGCGCACATGCCGATTGCACGGCCGGCGGTGCGGGTGCAACCAGCCTGACCGTAACAATCGACGGTCAAACGCTGTCGCCCGACGTGCCATCAACTCAGGGCTGCACCTGTGGTAACACGATTATCGATCACGTTTTCGATAATGCGGCCGAGCTTGCAAACATTGACACGCAGAGCTGCGGGAACACGTTGAGCGTGGATTTTGATCCAAGCAATCAAAACTTGCTGATCGGTTCCCTGGGACTGGAGATCGTAAGCGCGAGCGGTACCAAGCGGATTAACCTGATCGGCGACCCGAACGACACGTATGCTTGCCAGGCAGGTTATCAGCGCTATGCCGGCCCGTTGCAATTGGTGGCAGGCCCCGATCGGGACGATGATGGCATTCTTGACTGTGATGACCTCGACAATGACAACGACGGTGTCGACGATGACCTGGACAACTGTCCATTCATCGCGAACGCGGGTCAGGAAGACGACAATAGCGACAACGTCGGCGATGCTTGCGAATTTGGCGCATCGACGCAGGTTAATGCGGTTCCCCTTGATCCTTTTGACCGGCTGCGTCGGCATGACATTATTTCCGGAAAGCCCACAACCCTGAAAGCGGCGTGCAGCGATGATTTTTGCGCAGGTGCCAGCTGGGAATGGAATCCGGGCGACGGCAGTGCTGTGATCTACGGCGACGTCGATGAACTACCATCATCAACTGCCCAGCTTGATGATCCTGGCTATACGCCTTCGTACGCAATCTGGACCGAGCATACCTACAACTGTTCACCCGACGATGTTTTCAATGCACAAATAACGGTCACCAACGGTGTGGATGAGTTAACGGATACTTACCGGATGGTTTGCCGTGCCGAAACGTTGCCGGTTGAGGTTAATACAGCCGTCGACGAAGGTCTCTGGCATATGCACCGTAATCAGTTTCCGTTCGACGGAACCGCGCTGGGTGCAGCGAACGGCGATATCCCGATGTCGCGCTGGGACTACCCGCAAACAAACGGCCAGGCGGCAACAACCGTGTCCGCGGCCAGCGTAAACGCCTTCGAAGCAAACGGTTATCGTGAGGATGGCCCGGCCGACAGCCCCTACACAGAGACCGTGGCGCGCGGCCTGAGGTACGTCATTTCGCACCTCGCGACGCAAGACCTTGTTCCGCAGACAGTGCCTGCAGGACGCGATGACGACCCTGATACCAATGGCAACGGGATCGGCATTTACGTCCTGGATAATTTTCGTGATGCACCCTACCAGGGCGGCATGATCATGGACGCAATCATCGCATCCGGCACGCCAAACGCCGTTGCAACGACGGGTCCCGCCAGCGTTGTTGGTGAGACCTATGGCGACATTATTCAGGACATGGTCGACTGGTATGCGATGGCTCAGTCCGACAACGCTGTTCATGGTGGCTGGCAATACAGCGCATTCAATAACTCGAGCGGTGCTAACGACAATTCCACCAATGGCTGGGCCGGCATTGGCCTGTCGGCGGCGGAAGATATCTTCGGTGCGACCGTGCCGCAGTGGGTCAAGGATCGAAATATCACGAGCCTTGAATTCTCGGATAATGAGAGTGACGTCAGCGACGTTGACGGTATCCACGGCTATACGAGCACAGGTGCCTTGTGGGGTCCTTACAGCACGACGGGTGCTGCGCTTGTGCAGATGTCGATGAACGGCATTGACGCCACAACGGCCGATACGCCGGACGAACGCTGGATTCGTGCCGAAAATTTGTTCCGCCGCAACTGGAATAACCCGGCGACCGGAAACAATTTCAAGAACTACTATTACGGCATGTTCAACTTTGTTAAAGGTGTGCGCACGGCCAAACCTGAGCCCGTAGTTATTATTGGTACCGAAGTGGGTGCAGCAGACGGCGGTGTTGGTTGCGGCCCGAACCCCGGATGTGCGGCGGGCGGCCCGGCACCATTAGACTGGTACAACGACCCAACCGACGGTTTGGCGCGGACCATTGTGGACTACGTCATTCCTTCCGGTACCAATATTGGCGGGTGCACCGATCGACCAGGCAACAGCCACGGATCGAATCAAGATGATCACAATACGCCCTGGTGTATCCAGATTCTTACGCAGACCCTGTTCCAGGCCGGCCCGGTTGCGCGTGCCGTTGCAGCTCCGAACCCGGGCGCTATCAATCAGGACATAACGCTCGATGGCAGCGACTCGTTCCACCAGGACCCGTCACGCTCACTCGTGCAGTACGAGTGGGACCTCGACAACGACGGCACGTTTGATGTCACGGGTGTTAACGCGACCGTTTCATTTGCGGACCTGGGCAGTTATCCGGTCGTCTTGCGGGTGACCGACAATGCCAGCCCGGCGAATAGCGATACTGACGTGGTAATTGTGCAAATTACCGTGCCGCCGCATGCGCCAACGGCAGATGCTGGTGGACCGTACCTTGCCTGCATCAACGAGCCGATTACGTTTGACGGTTCTGCCTCCTTTGACGTCGACGAAGGGCTAAGCCAGTCTGGTTCACCGCCGTTCGATACAATTACGGCGTATAACTGGGACTTGAACGGTGATCTCGTATTCGATGACCTGAGTGGGGTGTCGCCCTCTACAACGTACACAGCACTGGGTACCTACGAACTTGGCCTGCGCGTAACGGACAATACGGCCGCTGCGTTCCCCGCAGCCGAGTCACCTGATCTATCGAACTCTGACTTTACGACCGTGCAGGTTCTGCCGGCGGACGATGCATTCTGTGCAGAAGAAGTCGAATGCAGTGAAGTATCTGTACGATCCAAGGAGAAAAAGAATCAGCTCGTATGGGATCCGGTACAAGGCGTCGTTAGCTACAACATCTTGCGTAGCACCGACGGACCGGATAGTGGCTTCTCGGTTATCGCGGCTAATCACCAGACTACGTACGCAACCTACCTTGATGATGGACTGACGAACGGAGTGACCTACTACTACCGCGTTGTCGGCGTCAACGCCGCGGGTGGGGAAGTCTGTGTCAGCGATACCGTTGAGGGAACGCCTACTGGCAGAGTTCGACGCCGGTAAGCGTGTTCGCTCATAGCTGAGAAAACAGGGCGCGGGTTCATCCTATTGATGGGCCCGCGCTTTTTTTTGCACAATGCGGGCAGTGCTCGATTCAGCGGCTTGGTTAGACTGCGCCAAAAGGAAGGTTTACATGACAAGATTATCGAGCGGTAGATTTCTGGTCTGTTTGCTGCTGGCTTGTGCCAGCGTTTCAGCCAGTGCCTTCGACGGTAATTTGCGATACCGAGTCGCCGGCATAATCTACACGAGCGACAAGCAGCTTGCGGTCATCGAAAAGTCTGACGATACGCAAGGTCTGTACAGGCCGGGAGATTTGCTCGAAACCTACCGGATAACAAGTATTAATCCCGACGGCGTCCATCTGCACTTCTTGCAAGGCGGTAAAGATATTTTTCTGCCTTTACAAGGCAGGCCGACGCTGCTCGCTGATGTTTCGGCCAGTATCAAGGCGGGCGAAATGCAAGTAACGGATGGCAATGCCACCCTGACTGTGGATTTTGAAGACGTGAAAGAGAATCTCGCCAGTATCACGGGCTCAAGACCTCGCGGTGTACCCCCGCCCGAGGCTACGGGAACGGCACATGCAGAGTCGGGCGTGGCGCAGAGAATGACTGTGGGACAATCAGTAAATGCGGCGGTTGGTCTGCAGTCCTATACGAATATTACGAAGGTTAACCGCACTGTCGTCGAGGGACCTCGGCAAGCGGCGCAGCTAATGGAGCGCGAGCTGGACGCAGGCAGAGCGGTGCGCTTGGAGGTTGGTGGCAGCATCGCAGGTGTCGACGTTCTGTATCTGAGCCCGTCAGGTGAGATGTCACGAGGCGCAGCAGGGCAATAGAGTTTAGTGTCGGTCAGTCCCGTCGGTGGATGTGCTCATCCGTTGGCTCATGCGCCAGACTAACCAGGCCAGGACAGGGAGCAACATCGGAAGCAATAGACCTACCATGAACCACTCTCCGGGCAGCAAAGCAGCGCCGGTTGCCACGAGCACGGCGGCATAGATGGCGTTGCCAAGGGTGCATGCCAGCAGGTAGTGCGAGAAAGAAAGGGCTGTGGCGCCTGATGCAATCGCCATGGCTTCGGCCAGGATGGGCACGGGTCGACTCAGGAATACGAGCAACAAGGTCGGGCGTGCGGGTAACTCGGCGTGCAGGCGCGCAAGGCTTAGTCGGCCGAGCGAGTAACCCACAATGTGGCCCGTCATCAGGCCACACCAAACGGTCAGGAGACCGGGGCCAAGACCAAGACGCGCTCCGAGCAGTGTGCCGATGATGCTGGACGGGAACGGCAGGACGATATCAAGTGCTAACAGGCTCGCACCGCTGAGTGCGAACAACAGTGCATTATCGTCATTTGCAGACAACCACCTTTCGCCAGGTATTTCACCAATTATGGCAAAAGGAATGATAGGAACAGCAAGAGCGATTATAATTGCGACGAGAGGTCGATAGAGTGTCTTGTTCATTCTGATCCTCGTCCCATTACAAATAATAAATAGCAGGGACTGACTAAAATGCCAATGGCAAAACTAGCCGGCTCGCCGGCATTAAAGACTACCGTCATGTTTGAGGGTATTCGCTATAGTGATGCGCTTGGTGCCGCAGCGGAACATTCGCTCCCCAACTATTTTCCTTACCGATTCAAGGCAGGAGAACACGATCCTACCGGAACCGGCAAGGCCAGCATTCCTTACCTGATCAACACCGAGGACGATACACTGATTCGTGTACTTGGCAACGGTGACTCTCCCTGGTCGGTAGTTGGCAACCGGCAAGAGGGTTACAAGCTGGTGCATGATGAGCGGCGCGATGATCCGGTCGCGATCCGTTTTGAACCACTGCACGACTGGTTGCAACAACAGACGAGCGATGGCTTTCCTATTGCGCAGGCTGGCGTAAGCACGCATGGCGACATGATGGTCATCAATGTTGCACCGGGCTGTGAGTACTTCCTGAACAAGGTCGACGGCAAGTCGATGCGCTGCACGTTTTGCTCTTACGGGGCGCCGGACAAGCGCACGGCACACCTCGGGCAGGTCGCGGGACAAGTAGCGATACCTGAATTGACGATAAAGCGCATGCACGAGGCGATGGATGCGGTCACCGGCGAAACCGAGATCAATCATATCTATCTTGTGGGTGGCTCTCTGACCGACTACGAACAGGAAGGTCAGCGCTTCCTGCAACTCGCACGCGCGGTACAGGCGAACAACCCCGGTAAGATCAGCGTCACGCTCGGCTCCGGCGCACTCCCCGATGAAATCCTGCAGCAGTTCTATGATGAGCAACTTGTGGATGCTGTTTGCTTCAATCTGGAGGTGTGGTCCGAGGCATTGTTTGCGCGCGTTTGCCCCGGCAAGAACAACTACGTGGGCTATGATCGCTGGATTAAATCCCTGGAAAGAGCGGTTGAGCTCTGGGGCCGCGGGCGGGTCTACTCTGCAATGGTTGCGGGCATCGAACTGGAGCCGGAGTACGACATGGAATGGGAGGAGGCCGCCGATCTGGCTGTGCAAGGCGTGCAGGATTTATGCTCACGTGGAATCATCCCCATTTATTCCTTGTATTACCCCACGGGTGGCAAAGACCGATCAGATTACCAAAGTCGGCTACGCAGCTATTTTGAACATCTCGCGCTTAGCTACCGCGATATCCGGCGCCAGCACGAACTCAGTGTCTGGGACGGCTTTATGTGCAACCGCTGCGCCTACATGCAGCTTGAGTGCGATATGGATCGGCAGACCGAAGGGCAGGTAAGCAATGGCCAGTAAACCAGCAAGTATGTCGTTGCCGCCGATAGACCCCAGCAAGCTGATCTCCCTGAGTACGGCGTACTGGGGCTCGCAGACACTCTTAACGGCCAACAGGCTGGGCTTGTTCGATGTGCTTTCCAGCGGGCCACTGAGGGCATCCGACATCGCCGAAAAGATGTCACTTGACCCACGCATGACAGGTCTTTTTCTGAACGCCTGTGTCGGGCTCGGCCTGTGCGAAAAGAGTGACGGGCTTTTCTCAAATGCGCGCGTCAGCGAAGTCTTCCTGACAACGAACAGTCCCGCTTCCATGCAAAACTCCATGAGTTTCATGGACGACATTTATGCAACCTGGGGTGACCTGGAGCAGGCGCTGCGCAGTGGGCAACCAGCGAAGGCGGCAACCACCTACCTTGGCAACAACAAGGAACAGACGCGGCATTTTGTCTACAGCATGCACGACCGGGCGATGGCGATCGGACGCGCGTTGCCGGACGTCGTCGACCTGAGTGGACGCAAGAAGTTGCTCGACGTAGGTGGCGGGCCCGGCACGTTTTCAGCGATGCTGACAGCGCGCTACGGAGGTTTGCAGGCCGAAGTGCTGGAGCTACCGGGCGTCGCGGATGTGGCCGAAGAGATACTCAAGGCTACGGCTGCTGATGATCGCGTTTCCATGATTCGTGGCAACTATCACGAGACTGAGTTTGGTTCAGGCTATGACGCCGTGTTGATGTCGGGCATGTTCCACCGCGAAAGCGCGGAAAATTGTCAGCGACTTATCGAAAAAGCCACAAACTGCCTGGAGCCGGGTGGGATAGTGATTGTCAACGATGTTTTCGCCGACGCCGATGGCACGACGCCTGAGTTCTCGGCCTTGTTTGGCATTACGATGATGCTCACCGCCGACGACGGTTGCGTACATGCGGATGCCGACGTCAGCGCGTGGATGGAGGCAAGTGGTTTGGAGGATGTAACGACCTGTGCGTTTCCGCCGCCAATGCCGCATCGCGTCGTGACAGGTATTAAACCATGAGTGGCAAGGTGTTCGCGGCTACCCTCTTGTTGTCGTGGCTGGCAGGCGTGCAGCCGGCGATGGCAGAATCGCCCAAGGTACAGCCGCCGCCCAACGCAGAACTCGGTATTGAAAAACTGGGTAATGAGAAGTTCAGGATTGGAAACGTCATTGTCGACAAAGCGGCGCGGCGATTCTCGCTGCCGGCGCGCGTTGCACATACAACCGACCCACTTGAATATTTTGCGGTCGCAAGAGGTGGCGCGAAAGAGTACGAGAGCTTGCTGGAGCTTGACGCCACCGCAACCCAGTTCCAGCTGGCGAGTATCCTGATTGGTCTTGATGACGCGCGCAGCGTCAAGCCTCGCTACCAGTTCGATGAGCGCCCGGCCGAGGGGCCTGCCGTCGATATACGTATCGACTGGTCAGATGAATTCCGCTCAGTGTCGATCACGGCCAGCGAGGCATTGATGTTCGACCGCAAGCCCATTACGAGCGACGAGTGGGTGTATACCGGGTCGGTTACAGAAGCGAACGGACAATTCATGGCGGAGACGATCGGTTCTGTGATCAGCTTCGTGCACGACCCGTTCGCCATCATTGATCATCATTCGGGGATCGGCGTCGGCAAGTACGGCTCGATCACCGGAAACGGGGTGCTGCTGCCGCCTGTAGGGGCCACGGTGACAGTCAGTGTTTCTTTAAACCAGCAAGACAAACGTGGGGAAGCCAGCAAACCAATAGAACCCAGAGAATAATAATGAAAAACAAACTGAGATTGGCGCGATGCACGAGTGTCGTGGGAGCGCTTGCTGTTAATGGCTTGTGCGGGTTTGTTGTGTCTGCAGCCCATGCAAACGCAGCAAGCTACGATATTGAAGAAATTGTTGTGACGGCATCACGCCGTGCCGAGAACGCCTTAAGCCAGCCGTACATGATTAACGTGCGTGATATGCAGGAGTTACAGGTAGAGCGGCAGGTCAGAACGGTACCCGATGCGCTGCGTGATTTGCCGGGCGTAATGATCCAAAAGACAGCACACGGTCAGGGTTCGCCATTCATTCGCGGCTTCACTGGCCTGCGTACACTGTTTCTCATCGATGGCATTCGGCTCAATAATTCCACGTTTCGTGAAGGTCCGAATCAATACTGGAATACAGTCGATGCTCTAAGTGCACACCGGCTAGAGTTGGTCAAAGGGCCAACCTCTGTCCTGTACGGCAGCGACGCTATTGGCGGTACTGTGAATGCGATCAGCCGTAGCTACCGCGATGGCCGCTGGAACGAGGGGATGCACTGGCGTATGTACGCGCGTGCAGCATCGGCCGAAAACTCGTGGGTCCTGCGCCCGGAAGTCGGTTATGCCGGCGATCGCTTCGATGTCATGGCGGCGGTGTCAGTGAAAGACTTTGGCGACCTGGAAGGCGGTAAGGAACTTGGTACACAACCGATGACCGGCTACGATGAACGCGATTACGAATTCAAGCTGCACTTTGATATTAGCGAGAATCAGCAACTACGTTTGGCGGTACAGAGTGTGAATCAGGACGATGCCTGGCGCGTGCACAAGACTGTATTTGGCACCTCGTGGGAAGGGACAACGACGGGCGACGAGTTACGCCGTTCGCTGTCGCAGGACCGCACGCTCAGCTACCTGCAATACCACGCAACAGACCTGACGGGCTGGATGGAAGAACTGATCGTCAGTCTTTCCTACCACGACCAGAGTGAGGAACGTAATCGTCTCCGCGCCAATTTGAGGACGGACATACAGGGAACCAGCATCGGAACCACCGGATTGTTCGCCCAAATGACGGTACCCAGTCGCGTGGGCGCTTTGACGATGGGGGCCGAGTTTTATCACGACGATGTCGATTCCTACCGGCGAGACTACAATGCTGATGGCTCGTTGCGCAGCATCAGTATCCAGGGGCCGGTCGCCGACGATGCGACATACCTGACGGCGGCAGCGTTTGTGCAGGACCAATTCGAGTTCGGTGCGCGAACTGACGTTACGCTGGGCCTGCGATTTACAGAGACTGAGGCCGATGCAAGGGTCGTCCAGGACCCGGATACAGGGTTGCCGATACAGATCAAGGACGACTGGAGTGCGACAACGCTGAGTGCGCGATTCAACCACCGCCTGGACACGGCGGGGCAAAGCACTTTGTTTGGCGGTGTCTCGCAAGGATTCCGGGCGCCCAATCTCTCCGACCTGACGCGCTTTGATACGGCGCGCAGCAACGAGTTCGAGATCCCGGTATCCAGCCTTGAGTCTGAAGAATTTCTGACCTACGAGTTTGGTCTCAAACACGATGGCGACCGCTGGAGCACCCAGATTGCGGCGTACTATACGGACATCAAGGACATGGTTATTCGCACACCGACCGGCCGTGATGTGGGTGGTTTGGTTGAAATTACCAAACGAAATTCCGGCGATGGCTTTGTACGCGGCGCCGAGTTTCAGACACGCTACCTGATTAGTGCAGAGTGGTCGGTTTTCGGTAATCTCACGTGGATGGACGGCGAGGTCGATACGTATCCGACATCCTCTCCTGAACGCGTGCGTGAACCCATTGACCGCTTGATGCCGCTAACCGCGCTCGCGGGTTTGCGCTGGAATCCTGAGACTGCGCGCTGGTGGGTGGAGGCGCGGGTTGCCTGGTCAGACAAGCAAGACCGGCTGTCGACGCGTGACGCAGGTGACACCGATCGAATTCCGCCGGGCGGTACGCCTGCGTTTGCCGTATTCGGATTGCGCAGTGGCTGGCAGGTAAGCGAGGCTCTCTCGCTGTCCGCCGCCGTTGAAAATGTCTTTGATGAGGACTACCGAATTCATGGTTCCGGTGTGAATGAACCGGGACGGAACCTGGTACTCACATTGCTTTGGACGCCATAGGCACTGATTTCGGCCTGTGATATTCAGCAGGCAGGTCTGTCTGCCTAGTCTTCTACTGGCAGACCGCTCGGCACTCGCGCTGGCACCCCGCCGGCCGTCGCCAGGCTGTCCTCGTCTGTCAGGGCGCGCAGAAAGGCCAGCAATGCATCCAGATCGGCTTCGTCAAGTGACTGGCTGTCGAGTTCGTTCCTGCTGGCAATGGCCTCGCGGCGCAAAGGATTGTTCTGCACAAGAAAATCTTTGGCGATCAGATCAGGCCGGGCAGGGGCGATATTCTCGGGTACGGCATAATTGTGCAAAGAGCTGACAGGGTCCAGGTGATGCTGCACCACCTCGCGGAGCGAATTGTAGGCGCCGCTATGGCCCCAGGGTCCGCTGTGCTCAACGTTGCGTAGAGAGGGCGTCCGGAAGCGGTAGCGATCCGCCGGATTACCCGTGACGTTCTCCCGTCCGAAGTCTTCGCGGCCATCGAAACCGTGGCCCTTGCCAGGACCGATCTGCGGCATGGCAATGGCGTGGAACTGCATGTCCGACTGCAGGACTCCGGCGTGACAATCGGCGCAACCCGCAGCGCCGTAAAATAATGTCATGCCGCGGCGTTCTTCAGCATTCAACGCTCCAGAGTCGCCGCGCAGATAGGCATCGAAACGGCTATTGTCGGCGCGCCATTCGACAGTGGTAAAGGCGGCGATTGCGTTGGCGACAGCCACTATGTCGATATCTTCCGCTGTATTGATGTGCGGGTAGGCATCCACCATGAGTTCAACATACTCCGGTATCGAGCGAATACGCGCTTCAATGATGCGCCAGGCTGCGAACGGGTCTTCAACATTGACCGCATCGGCGATGTCATTGCGGCCACGATGCCCCGCCATTTCGTCAATCGCCAGCACAGGGAATAACGCCTGTGCGGCCAACAGGTTATCGAGGCCGTTCGGGAGCCCTGTACCGACCGGCGTGAGCATGCGTTCTTGGTTGGCAGGGTCGAGTTCAACGCGACCATCGTGAAACAGCACGCTGAATTGGCGTGCGCCGAGGTTAAAGAGAGGTTGCGCATTGCGACCAACGCGCATGACCGCGGCACTGGTACCCAAGCCCGCGCTGCGCTGGTCACCGAGGCCTGCACCGCCTTCCCCCAATGACAATTGCAATCCATCACCCGTGTTATGTGCCGGATGGTGGCAGGTAGCGCAGGAAATGTTGCGATTGCCGCTCAGAAGCTTGTCATAGAACAGGAAACGTCCCAGTTCTACCTGCCGGGTATCCGGCTGCCCGGCGTAGTAGTAGTCGTTATCCTGCAAAGGCCGCAGATCGGCTCCTGCCGCTTGCGTCGACATAGCCAGGGCCAACGCCAGCAGCACGTGTCTTGGATCGGGCACGGCGCAATCGGTTAACATGCTGCAATAATGCGAGAGTTGAGCAGGATTCTCAATACAACAAATGCGACTGCGACCTTACATAAGTCCGGTGTCTGAAGGCTTGCGCAAAAGGCTGGCACTAGGCACGGCGGTACTGACGGCGATAGCGCCTGTAGCCGCCCACAGCGAGCCGCCGGGCAATAGTGATGCCCTGGCGGTGGAAACCCTGTTCGATGCGTTTGCGGCCAACTCACGCCGTAGCTACCCCAACGACAAACAACTTGAATGGCGCACAAGGGCAGGGCAGGTCGATCAGCTACAGTGGCCCAGCGAAATACTATTGCGCGAGCTTGAACCAATGCTCACGTTGTTCTTTGGCGCTCTGCATGGCCGCGAGTTTGTCGCCGACCAAACGGAATCGTTGTTTGCCGAAAATTTTCGCGGCACCGAGTTGCAGAGCTCAAGTCTCCTGAACGAAGAAGCCGGGTCCCTGACCTGGTCGCGCTGGCAGCTGAGCGACGAACCGCGGCTGGATCGAAATGCGTTCGTTGACTCCTGGAAGAAATGCCTGCAGCAGTACGGACAGGTGATTCGCACCGAGCAGTTTGTCGACAGTATTACGGCACTCGATGACGGACGCCGCTTGCGCCTCGAGATGCCTTTTCGGCTCACCGGTACGCACGCTTCGAGCAAGGCGGGCAAGATCGGCTATGAAGACCAGGGCCATATGAGCATCGAAGTTATAAAAGAAGCCGGGGACGCGCATTGGCGAATTCAGGAAATTGACGTCAAGAGCATGGAATCGCTGCGTTCGCCGACACTTTTCAAAATGCAAACGCTGAGTGAGCCGGCCGCCGTTCCGGATGTTCCTCTGACCGCCTATGTTGATTACTTTGCCGAGGGCGTAAGCGTCGTTGATTTTGACAGTGACGGCGACCTCGACGTGTTTGCGCCAGTGAAATTCGGCCCGGCGACGCTTTACAGAAATGACGGCGGCCGGACCTTCACGAACGTCAGCGAGATAACTGGCATAGCGAATGTTCGCGAGGCGCGCAGTGGCTATTTCTTCGACTGGGATAATGATGGCGATCAGGATGCGCTTCTTCTGACAGCGCGGCGCCTGTACCTGCTGGAGTATCGCGATGGCAAGTTTAACGACGTGTCATCGGCATCGCATTTTGACCGCATGTCGACAACCGGCCTGACGGGCGCAACGGTTGCTGATTACAACAACGATGGCTTGCTGGACTTTTATGTTGCCAACTACGGCGACCTCGCAAGCAGTCCAGTGCTTGATTACTTTAACAGCCATCGCGGTTTCAAGAACCAGTTGTTCCTGAATAGTGGCAGCGGACAGTTCCGAATGACGACCGTCGAGGCTGGTCTCGATGACGGCAACGATCGCTGGAGTTTTGCGGCTTTGTCGTTCGACTATGACGACGATGGCGACCAGGATCTGTACGTGGTCAACGACTATGGGCCCAATCAGTTGTTCCGCAATATGGGCGATGCAAGGTTTGAGGAGGTTACAGCAACGGCCGGCGGCAGCGATTACGGAAACGGCATGGCGGTAAGTCTGGGGGACCTCAACGGCGACGGCCACGAAGACCTTTACGTATCCAACATGATAAGTCATGCGGGCAAAAGGCTCGCAGCCAGCGACGACTTTCCAGACGATGATGCGGCCCGCGACAAGCTGCGTCGGTTCGCGAAAGGCAATACCTTGCTCGTGGCAACGGGCCGCGGCTTTCAGGAAGTTGAGTCACCTGCAATCAGCGATGCGAAGTGGGCCTGGGGTAGCGTCTTATTCGACTACGACAACGACGCGGATCTCGATATTTACGTTACCAATGGCATGTACTCGAATTTGCGCCGGCAAGACACCGACCCGGTATTCTGGCGCCACTTACTGGCACCTATCAGTACCGGGGTGCCTCCTGTCTCCTATGCGACCGGTTACTTTTCCTATTTGCTGCAGCAGGAGTCGTATTCCTTCGCCGGCTATGAACGAAACCGCTTGTTCCAGAACTTTGGAGATGGCGTATTTCGGGATGTTGCCGCAACCACGGGCACCGACCTCGTGCTGGATAGCCGCAGTGTTGTCGCGGCTGATTTCGATGGCGACGGTCGACAAGACCTGGTTGTCGCGAGCCGCAATGATCCGAAATTGCTTGTCTACTGGAACGAGCTTGAGGGTGTCGGCCAGTTTCTCGAGCTGGAGCTGGAAGGGCAGAGGAGCAATCGTGACGGGGTGGGCGCGGTCGTCGAGGTGCAATGCGGTGACCGGGTGCAACGGCGTACCCACGTCTCGGGGTCCGGCTATCTCAGCCAGGGGCCGCAGCGTCTGAGCTTTGGGCTGGGAGCTTGCTCCCGCGTTGACCGGGTCAGCGTCGACTGGCCGTCCGGTGCGCAAAGCCAGGTAAACGATGTACGAGCAGGTAGCCGACTGCGGATACGGGAGGAATAAAAAAATAGCCGCGCCCCTTGCGAGGTGCGGCTATTCTGATCGGTCAAAGTTTCTGTTGCGACTCGCGCCGCAAGAGCAAACTCAGGATGAAACCTTTACCGCTTTACGTTGCAGGCGACGGCTTACCGCGAGGCCCAGCAATCCAAGACCCAGCAGGGTAATGGGAGCCGGTTCCGGAACCGATGCGCACTCACCCTGGCTGGTTGAGAAGTGGCCGGTGCCCCAGTCGAACGGTTCAATAATGATGCGGGAAATAGCCGAGCAATTGCTCGAGTAAACACCGAAGCCCGGTGAATTGCCCGGACCAAAATCGATATCCGTGTTGCCGCCGAAGTTAACACGACCGCTAAAGCCGTCGTTGTTGTCGTAAGCTTCGATCCAGCCGGTGCCGCCCATGTTGCCGCCAACCCAGAAGACGAATGCGTTGGTGTTCGCGGGCAGGACCAGTTCGATCCAGTTCTCGCCGGTGGTGAATACGTTGCCGTGATCCCACTCCCACCAGTTCGGGTCTTTAACGTTCATGCACATCGGGTCGTTGCTTTGATTCTGGAACTCAACTTCGCCACCCAGGGGTGATGCCGTTGAGGTTGCACAATCAGTAGCTGTCGGCTCGTCGAACGGTGTCAGCGTAAAACCGCCGAGTGTATCGGGAGCCTCACCGCCTTCAATTTCAACGATGATCGGATCGGCCAGTGCCGATAAGGAAATAAATGTCGAGGCGACAATGCCTGCGATTAACTTTGACTTGATGTTCACTTTCATAGCGTCCTTGAATCAATGCGCCAGGCCTCTTAGCTCGGGGCCGTCACGCGTCCGTCGGTTATTGAGCTATCAGTATCTAAGCAACATCTGTGCCAGATCACTAAATCATTTAAAAACAATTAGTTAGGGTTTTTACATAGTAATTCCTGTCAACTCAGCCGACACCAATTAAACATAACGACAACACTGCAAACAAAATGTCGAAGAAACTTACAGGCTGTACAACAGAATATCCTGCCAAAATGGCAAGTAACTGTTCTTGTTATAAAAAATAATGGTGGCATGGCTGTTGCATTAGACCTTGGCAGTAACTTCAATTTGATCCCATGCTTGGGCGAGAAAATAAATATATGAAAGCAACAAACAAAATAACGGCATTCGGCTTGATTCTGACGCTCGGCTTCGCGGCGCAGGCTGGCGCAGACGAAATCACCTGTGGCGACGACGACTACATCCTCGCTACTCTATCCGAGGCTGAGGCCTGCAACACGGGCAACGGCAATCCGAACGACGACGATCTGCAAGATTATTGGACTGGTGATGAATGGTCCGATGCAGGGCATATTGCAGGCAATTCTGGCAGTGCCGACGATGCTGACGATTTTCTGTCCGTCTCTTTTAATTCCGGAATGTGGGGCGGCGGTGACTTTGATCTCGATTGGGGTATCGGGGCCGAATTCTGGAATACGTTCTCTGAGGCTGTGATTACTATTCATGTTGGGCATGGTAATGCCAACACGAGCGGACCAGACCATTTCGCATGGCTGATCACTCCCGGCGAGACAATGGGCAACCTGGTTTATGACTATATCAGTGGTACAGGCGGCGGCTTCTCGAACATCCGGCTTTGGGGTCGTGGAGAAGGCGGTACGACCTCTGTACCCGAACCCGGCACACTGGCCCTGCTAGGTGGCGGCTTGTTGTTGCTTGGCATGCGTCGGCGCAAAGCTCTAAAGATCTAGGCGTCCGTGCCGGCATCGGAAATTCGTTCTGAAACGAGAAACTAAGACTTAGCTAATGAAAAAAACACACTGGATCCAATTCTCAACCATAGTCGCATTATCACTTGCGCTTGCCGGCCCCGCGAATGCGGACCGGATTGATTGCGACGAAAATGGCGCCGCAGCACGCGGAGCCTGCGCAACGGGCGACAAGCATTCGAACAAGAATGGCAACTGGCTGGACGCGTGGTCTGGTAAAGGCGGGCAGTCGGGCCAGATCGACAAGAACGACCTGTTTGCCAAATTCCTGGAGGTTGGCACGAAGTCGGGCGGGCATGCGAATGGCCTGGCCGGGCTCGCTTCACTGTTTGACTTTGGCCCTGGCCAGCAGAAAAACGACAACGGCAAGAAACTTGGCGACTGGTTCGGCGGCAATGGCGCTGACCTCGGTTCGTTAGTGCATGCGCTGCTAAGCCACCTGGGCGATATTTTCTGCATTGATGATCATGACAACCCGAAACCCGACGATAACGGTGACGGACACGTCAGCGTTCCAGAGCCGGGTACGCTGGTGTTACTGGGTGGTGGTCTATTGCTGATCGTTATCGGTCGTCGGAAATTGCGCAGACGCTAGTTCAAACCGCGGTAATTCCTATAAACAAAAAAGCCCCGCTTGTGCGGGGCTTTTTTTTGTCTTTCCAGTGCTGTTATCTCAGGCCGCGGAGGGGCTGTACATGCGCGGCTCTGCGGGCATGCGGGTCGCATGCGGCTGTTCAGCCTCCTTCAGAACCTGCATGGCGGATTCTTTGCAGGTACCGCAACCGGCAGCAACCCCCAGTTCTTTCTGCAGGGTCCAAAGGTCCCGGACGCCGGATTGAGCGACGGCGCGAATCTCGTCTTCAGTGATGGCATTGCAGATACAAACGTACATTCTCGGGCCCTTGTTCGCAGGTCTGGGCTAATTCAACTGCAAATGAGAATGATTGTCAATACGATTACGTCAAATTCCTGTCCAGCAGCAGAAGTAGGGGAGCGCCGGCATTTCACGCTAAGATGCCCGGCGCGTCCGGTGAAAAAGATCCGGATCCCCTCGTTCTGATAGCAATGCGATAGTGAGGAGCGGTATGAACAAGTTGTTTGATGTCTCGGGCAAAGTGGCGCTGGTGACGGGGGGCTCACGCGGTATCGGGGAAATGATCGCCGAGGGCTTTGTCGCCAACGGCGTCAAAACCTATATATCCGCGCGCAAAGCCGAGGCATGCGATGCGACGGCAGCCCGGCTGGCGTCGCTTGGCAGCTGTATCTCTCTCCCGGCCGACCTTTCGACCAGGGCAGGAATCGAACAGCTTGCCAATGCCATCGCTGAACGTGAGCCAAAGCTCGATATCCTCGTCAATAACGCCGGTGCGACCTGGGGTGCACCCATCGAAGAATTCCCGGAGTCGGGCTGGGACAAGGTGATGGACATCAACGTCAAAGGCCCGTTTTTCCTGACCCAGGCTTTGTTGCCGCTGCTGGAGGCGGCGGCCAGCGAGCGCGATCCCGCGCGGATCATCAACGTTGGGTCCATCGACGGCTTGAACGTCAATCGAATGCCGACGTATTCGTACGGCGCAAGCAAGGCGGCCGTGCACCATCTCACGCGGACCTTGTCCGCACACCTGGCAGCGCGTCACATCACAGCCAATGCGATAGCCCCAGGCCCGTTCCCGAGCAAGATGATGGCACATACGCTGAATACGCGGGGCGACGAGATTCGCGCCGGCGTGCCGCTCGGACGCATTGGCGAGCCGTCCGATATGGCCGGTACAGCTATCTTCCTTGCGTCGCGCGCGGGCGCGTATGTCAGCGGCGCGGTAATACCGGTGGATGGCGGTATCGTGGCTTCTGCACGAACGCTTTAAAGCGCCGCGTAATTTTGCGACCGAGTGCCGGGTTCGAATGTGATCCAAACCCTGCATTCGCTGGCGCACTCATGGCACCATTGCACTTCAATTCACGCGACCTTTTTTGCAACGTAACGAGCGATAGACGATGAGTGAACCCAGCCGCAAGCTGCTAATAGTTGAAGACGACCCCGGTCTGCTAAGCCAATTGAAGTGGTGTTTTGAAGACTACGACGTTTGCACGGCGGTTGATCGCGAATCAGCGATCACGGAACTGCGCCGGCATGAGCCAACCGTCGTGTTGCAGGATCTCGGTCTGCCGCCACATCCGGAAGGTGTGGAGGAGGGCCTTGCGACACTGACCGAAACGCTGCGGCTGGCACCGTATACCAAGGTCATTGTGGTGACGGGTAACGGCGACCAGGAGAATGCGCTGTCAGCAATTGGCCTTGGTGCCTACGATTTCTACGAAAAACCGGTCGACACCGACACGCTCAAGTTGCTCGTCGATCGCGCGTTCAATATATACGAACTCGAAGCCGAGAATCGGCGGCTGCAATACCAGGTGAATGAATCGCCACTCGACGGCATTGTCGCGGCGAGTGAAGCCATGTTGTCGGTGTGCAAGATGATCGAAAAAGTGGCGCCGACTGATGTAACAACACTGCTTCTTGGTGAGTCTGGCACGGGTAAGGAATTGCTCGCGAGAGCATTGCACAGGTTGAGCCCGAGAGCGCAGGGCAATTTTGTTGCGATCAACTGCGCCGCTATCCCGGAGAATTTGCTCGAGTCCGAGCTTTTTGGTCATGAGAAAGGCTCGTTCACCGGCGCGCACAAACAAACGATCGGCAAGGTAGAAGTAGCAAACGGTGGCACCCTGTTTCTCGACGAAATCGGTGACATGCCAATGTCGCTACAGGCGAAGCTGTTGCGATTCCTGCAGGAGCGCGTCATCGAGCGCGTCGGCGGCCGGCAGGAAATTGCGGTCGACGTGCGAGTCGTGTGCGCAACCAATCAAAAGCCCGAGCACATCATTGCCGAGAACCTGTTCCGCGAAGATCTCTACTATCGAATTGCCGAAATCACTATCAACATCCCGCCGTTTCGGGATCGCGAAGAAGGGCGATTGATACTTGCAAGGACGCTGTTGCAAAAGTATTGCGAGAAACAGAAACGGGCGCTGAGTGGCTTCAGCGACGATGCAATTAGTGCCATCGAGGCCTACTCGTGGCCGGGCAACGTGCGGGAACTGGAAAACAAGATCAAGGGTGCCGTAATCATGGCAGACGGCAAACTGGTAACAGCGCAGGATCTTGGCTTGTCTCCGGGCGAAGACAACGTTGAAACGCTGAATTTGCGTGAAGTGCGGCAGCGTGCCGAGTCAAAGGCGATTCGGGTCGCGCTAACGCGGAGCTACGGAAATATTTCCAAAGCAGCGGAACTGCTCGGCATTACCCGGCCAACTTTGTACGACTTGCTGAACAAGTACGATCTGTCAGCCGAAGGTTATTCGAAAAAAGCCACTAGCGAGATTTGAACTGGTCCGGGTTCAGGTCGTGCCGCGACAGGAGTTTGTAAAAGTCGGTGCGGTTTCTCTTTGCGAGTCGCGCCGCCTGGCTGACATTGCCCTGCGTAATCTGCAGGATTTGTGAAAGGTAGTTGCGGGTAAACTCATCTCGCGCATCGGTAAATGACAGCAATTTGCCGGCGTGTTCGCCAAGGCTTTGTTGCACCAGTTCGGCACTGATAACCGGCGAGCGGGACAAGGCAACGTTCTGCCGCACCACGTTTGACAGTTGCCGGATATTGCCGGGCCATTCAGCGGTCACGAGCATTTCAACGGCTTCGGGTGCGTAGACCTTGCGCTCCTGGTCGGCTTCACGCGCAATCACCTGCAGGAAATGTGCAACCAGCAGCGGGATATCCTCGCGCCGTTCGTCGAGCGTGGGCAACTTGATGTTCACGACGTTCAGGCGGTAATACAGGTCTTCGCGGAATCCGCCGTGCTTCATGAGGTCCTGCAAATCGCGGTGCGTTGCCGAGATCACACGGACATCGACTTCGACAGCATCGGTACTGCCGACCGGGCGCACCTGGTTTTCCTGCAGAACCCGCAGCAGCTTGACCTGCAGTCGCATGGGCATGTCGCCAATTTCATCGAGCAGCAGGGTGCCGCCTTCAGCCGACTGGAACAGGCCGTTGTGGCTGCGGGTAGCGCCGGTGAACGCGCCTTTTTCATGACCGAACAATTCCGACTCAAGCAGGTTTTCTGCCATGGCGCTGCAATTGATGGCAACAAAGGCTTCATTCTTGCGCGGGCTCGCATTGTGGATGGCACGCGCCAGTAGTTCCTTGCCTGTACCGGATTCACCCGTGATCAGCACTCGCGCATCGGTAGCGGCGACCATCTTGGCCTGGTTCAGCACTTCCTTCATGCCCTGGTTACGCGTGATAATGCCGGAAGCCCAGTCTTCGTCGATATTGGCAGAGCCGGACACCCGCAGCGCTTTTTCGACGGTCTCCATCAACTCATCTTTGTCGATGGGTTTCGTGAGAAAACCAAAGGCACCGCTCTGCGTTGCGGTTACTGCGTCCGGAATCGTGCCATGGGCGGTGATGATCACGACGCGCAAGCCGGGCGAACGTGTCTGCAATTCTTTCAGGAGGCCAATGCCATCCATCTTGTCCATGCGCAGGTCGGTAATTACGAGGTCAGGTGCGAAGCGCGGCAGTCTTGCCAGCGCATTCTGGGCGCTGTCGACGGCGTCCACTTCGTAGCCTTCGGCACGCAGTCGAATAGACAGAAGTCGGAGCAGGCCCGGGTCGTCATCGACCAGGAGAATTTTTCCAATGGATTTTGCGGCCATGAATAACTAGCTTGTGCGCGTAGCGAATGAACTGCAAGGGTAGTGCGAAGACCGGGCCGGGGCAAGGTAATCCTTTCAGAAATAAGCACTTGTCGCGGAATGGCGACGGTGAGGGTGCTTACTGGCCCTGTTCGCGAATCGAGCGTTCGATCGATGTAATTGCTTCCAGTTTTTCCTCCGCTTCGGCCAGTTGCGAGCGCAGCCGCCGGTTTTCGGCCTCCACGGCAGCCAGCCGCTGGTTGAGCGCCTGTTCGGCAGTGCGGTTCTGCCGTGAATCACTGGAGTTCTCGCGCAGTCGCCGGGCCTCGGATTCCAGTACCAGCCGTTCCTCGACAGAGTTCAGGTAGATATGCGCGAGCGCGACCTCGGACGGCGTCATCAGCGCTGTCTGCGTCAGCAGTTCGCGAAGCATGCTTTGCGCCTGCTGCAAGTTCATTTCGCTGTGCCCCGGGGTGGCAAGCACGAGTGCAAAACGCAGGTTTGTGGACGGGTCGGGCGTGAGCGTGGAACGCGACTCGGCATCGGCGTATATCTCGATCTGGGTTGCCGGGTCACCGGTTGCCAGCAGGTCCAGCTCGCGCAGGTACTCGTCGGCGCTGGGAGCGCCGGTATTCACCGGCTCAGCGCTTCGATCAGATCGCGGCCCGACACGGTCGAGCCAGCTTGCCGTCGTACCGCACGCAGACAGCACCAGCACGGCGCCAACCGTCGCGGCAATCTGGCATGTTCGTTTGCTGATACTAGGCATTAGCTGCAATTTTCTCAGTGTGTAAAGCGCGTTGTTGCGGTATTTCGACGCGAAAATGTGCGCCCGAAAATTCATTGTCGTTCACCAGCATAACCGACCCATCATGGGCCTGAATGCACTCCATGACTACCGACAGGCCTATCCCTGTGCCGGCCACTTGTCCACCCTGTTCCCGCCGGCCCTGGAAAAACGCATCGAAAATCCTTGGACTCTCATCCTCGGGGATTCCGGGGCCAGTGTCTGCGAACTCGATAACAAAACTCGATACTGCCCGGTGGGCGCGAATGGTCACAAATCCGCCCTTCGGGGTGAACTTGATCGCATTCGACAGCAAATTGTCGAGAACGGTCCGAATCTTGTCACGGTCGGCGTTCACTATGATGTCCTCAACGTCGAGCCTGAGCTGTATCTGGCCGGCTTTCAATGCGAGACGCTGTTCTTTTGCGACGCCGATGACGAGCGCTCGCAGCGGAAAATCCGTTTGCGTCAGTATCTCGTTCTTCGTCTGCCAGGCGCTAA
>JAUHZT010000119.1 GCA_030425905.1 Gammaproteobacteria bacterium | reverse complement strand
CCCGGTCCATAACGCTGATCCACGAGAAGCCGAGAAACAGTGAAATAGACGCGACCCACAGGACGAACAGCAACGCACTCGCGCCCAGCAATTTCATCACCGACTGCAGACTGAAGCCGACGACTTGCCCGACAATACCGCCCGCTGTTTCGTTAAAGCCTATCGGCGAGAAGTGCAGCGTTGACAACGCACAACTCGTGACCAGCGTGGCAAGAAAACCGCTGCCGCGCAGAATAAAGTCCATCTTGGTCAGTTCGGTCTGCGTCTTCTGCTCGCGATACAGCATCCAGCCAACGTAGAAAACCATTAGCGTGAACAGGTAGGCAGGACGACCGAAGGTGTTGAACAGCATATCGGCGATCAGCGCGCCAACCCGGCCGATGCCGTTCTGCACTTCAGACGAACTGGTCGCCTGGCTGAACCCTGGGTCCGCCGGGTCGTAAGTGAAGAGTGCGAACCAGAGGATCGCCGCTAATGCACCAAATACGTACAGCGCACCCTCACGCAAGGCGCGATGTACCTGTGCTGAAATAGCGGATTCCGGTTGTGCGGCTTTTCTTGCTTTTGCCATGGCGACGCTGACTGCTTTTCCTTAAACTACGCGACTTGAGCACTCGCTCCCCGCCGACAGCCTTGAATTTTACTCAAAGAGTCGTATTAACGGGCCAAGCGATTAACATGTCGCCCCAAGCGAACAAGGACGCAAGTATACATGAGCAACATCAAGCATTGCCGGGTCCTCATCCTGGGCTCCGGCCCCGCAGGCTATGCCGCTGCCGTCTACGCGGCGCGCGCCAACCTCAAGCCCGTCATGGTCACTGGCATGGAACAGGGTGGCCAGCTCATGACAACCACCGATGTCGACAACTGGCCCGGCGACGTTGAGGGGCTGCAAGGCCCTGCCCTGATGGAACGGATGCTGCGTCATGCACAGCGTTTTAACACAGAAATCGTTAACGATCATATACATACGGCTGACTTGTCGGTGCGCCCGTTGCGCCTCGAAGGCGACTATGGCAGCTATACCTGCGACGCACTGATCATTACCACCGGTGCCACCGCCAAATATCTGGGGCTGCCATCGGAGGAAGCGTTCAAGGGCCGCGGGGTGTCAGCCTGTGCTACCTGTGACGGATTCTTTTACCGTGGCAAACCGGTCGCAGTGGTCGGCGGAGGCAATACAGCCGTAGAAGAAGCGCTGTATCTGAGCAATATCGCATCCAAAGTCAGCCTCATCCATCGGCGTGACGAGCTGCGTGCCGAGAAAATCATGCAGGACCACCTGTTTGAGAAGGTCCGCGAAGGCAAGATCGAATTACACTGGGACCACAACGTCGATGAAGTACTTGGCGACGACAGCGGTGTAACCGGTTTACGCATTGCGAGCACCAAAGACGGCACAACAACCGACCTAACGGTGGATGGTGTCTTCATTGCCATCGGCCACAGCCCGAATACATCGCTGTTCACCGATCAGCTAGACATGAAGAACGGCTACATCACGGTCAAGTCCGGCATAGAGGGCGACGCAACAGCCACGAGTGTGCCCGGCGTCTTTGCCGCCGGCGATGTCATGGACCAGGTGTATCGTCAAGCCATCACGTCGGCCGGCACCGGTTGTATGGCCGCACTCGATGCCGAAAAGTATCTCGATGCGCTGGACGCCGGTTCCGGCGCGGCGCACGACGGGACAAGCAACGCCGCCGCCTGATACCGTCCTCCCTGATGCGGATTACGGTACACGACTCAATCAGCGAAATTGGCGCCGACGACTGGAATAGCGTTGCCGGTTCCCGCTATCCGTTTCTGCGTTACGAATTCCTGCACGCGGCCGAGAACACAGGCAGTGTATCGCCGGCCGAGGGCTGGCAGCCGCGCCATCTCGTCGCGCGCTACGCCGACGGCCGCATTCGGGCTGCGCTGCCGCTCTATGAAAAACAGCATTCCTGGGGCGAATTTGTGTTCGACTGGGCCTGGGCGCAGGCCTACGAACGGGCCGGACTGGACTATTACCCGAAGCTCGTCTCCACGGTGCCTTTCACGCCCGCTACCAGCACCAAACTTCTGCGCCAGAACCCGGATGACACGGAAATTGCCGGTATCCTGCTCGACGCCGCGATAGCGCTTGCAGGCGAGCTCGAATGCTCCTCGGTTCATATCCTGTTCCCGGAGCAGGAAGAAACGAGCCTCATGGAACAGGCGGGGTTCTTGCTGCGCAAGGACTGTCAGTTCCACTGGCGCAATCGCAACTACAATGATTTTGACGAGTTTCTGGCAACGTTTAGTTCGGCAAAGCGCAAGAAAGCGCGGCGCGACCGGCGCCGCGTCAGCGAGGCGGGCATTCGCTTTCGCCGACTGAGCGGCGCCGAGCTAACGCCGCCTCTGTGGGAAACTGTCTACGACCTGATCAGCCGCACGTTCATGCGGCGCGGTTCATTGCCGTATTTGCGCCGCGAGTTCTTCCGCGAGATCAGTCGTCTCTTGCCCGAGAATATTCTTGTAGTGCTGGCGGAAACCGGCGAACAAGCCGTCGCGGCCGCCGTCTTTTTTGTAAGCGAGGAAGCACTGTACGGGCGCTACTGGGGCAGTACCGGCCACTACAATGCCCTGCATTTTGAAACCTGCTATTTTCAGGGCATCGACTACTGCATAGAGCACAACATCAGCCGCTTCGAACCTGGCACGCAGGGCGAACACAAGGTCAGTCGAGGTTTTACCCCGGCAACCACATGGTCCTGCCACTGGCTGGCACAACCAGCGTTTCTTGCCGCCATTGACGACTACCTCAATGAGGAAGGCCAGCATGTTGAACGCTACATGCAGGCCGTCGATGAACACAGCCCCTATCGCAAGGATGGAAACTGAGCTTGGAAAATACCCGCATCGCGTGGTTGTCTGCCGACGCACCGCCAAACGCTTTCCCCGATGTCAGCACCGCTTTGCGCGAACCCGACGGCCTATTGGCCGGCGGTGGGGACCTCTCACCTGCCCGCCTTCTGTATGCCTACCAGCACGGCATATTTCCCTGGTATGACGAGGGTGAACCCATCCTCTGGTGGTCCCCTGACCCGCGCTGCGTCTTTTATCCGGAGCGTTACCGGGTTGCTCGCCGTTTGCGCCGTGACCTCAAGAGTTACGACGCCACCGTAAGCTTCAACCAGGCGTTTGACGACGTTGTCGCGGCCTGCGCCGGTCCGCGCCGTTCTGAGCAAGGGACCTGGATCACAACGGACATCATGGACGCCTACGGTGCCATGCACCGTGCTGGCTGGGCTCACTCGGTCGAACTCTGGCGCGACGGACAACTGATTGGCGGCAGCTACGGGATGGCCATCGGCAAGGTTTTTTTTGGTGAGTCGATGTTCAGCCACGCCGACAATGCCTCGAAACTGGCCCTGATGGCGCTATGCCGGGTGCTGACTGAGCATGATTTTCGCCTGTTCGACTGCCAGGTGGTCTCAGAGCATCTGCTCACCCTCGGGGCCGAAGTAATGCCTCGTAAGGCGTTTGTGACACAGCTCGAAGAGTCCTGTTATCCCGCCGTGCCGTTTGCCGATTGGCCCCAGGGCCAACTACCCGTGCAGGACTTCCAGCCCGTTACGGTAGAGTCTTCATTGCAATAAGCGCCTCATTTCTGCACAATTCGCGAGCCTTAAAGCACATGGAGCAAAAAACCCTTGGCGAAAGAAGAAGCCATTCAAATGGAAGGCGTTGTCACCGACACGCTTCCGAACACCACTTTTCGGGTTGAACTCGAAAATGGTCACGAAGTCACTGCGCATATTTCTGGAAAAATGCGCAAGAACTACATTCGAATTCTGACGGGCGACAAAGTCACCGTCGAACTCACCCCTTATGACCTCAGCAAAGGCCGTATCGTCTACCGCGGTCGTTAACGAAGGTTTCAGCCTTCTCTCCCCGGCAATTCAGCCATCCGATACCGCCGGTGCAAAATCCGCCACGCCGGCTAAACACCACAAAAAACGGAGTTCTCGTTTTCCGTATATCCGGCTAAAGTCGGGCGACTCACGGCCGATACCAACTTAGTTCGACACAACTTCAATTTGGAGATTGGCCATATGTCTGCCGA
This sequence comes from Gammaproteobacteria bacterium, assembly GCA_030425905.1. Taxonomy (GTDB): domain Bacteria; phylum Pseudomonadota; class Gammaproteobacteria; order Steroidobacterales; family Woeseiaceae; genus UBA1847. Next base: position 6,091 of record JAUHZT010000119.1, on the reverse strand, counting down.
AGCAATGCAATCGGCTGCTGGGTTCGTACAGCAGCTTGCCTCAGATCTGAACTCGGGTGACCTCGAGCTGCCGATGTTCCCCGACTCCGTTATCCGTATTCAGCGGGTGTTCCGGAAAGAAGAAGTCGATATCAATGAAATCGTGCGGATTATCAGCTCGGACCCGGGGCTGGCGGCCCGTGTTCTGCAACTTGCCAATTCCGCGGCAATGCGTGCGAACAAGGAAATTGTCGACGTGCGCCAGGCTGTTGTGCGAATCGGCAACAAGCTGGTACAGAGTTCGGCGGTGGCTTTCGCGTTGCGCCAGGCTGAGCTGAGTAACGGACTGTCTGATGCATCGAGAGCCGTCCTTCGCGATATCTGGTCTGAAAGTGTGGAACTCGCGGCGCGCTGTTACGTGATTGCCAAGAAGTACACGCGACTCAACGCCGACGAAGCCTTGCTCGCTGGTTTGTTGAGCGTGATAGGCCGACTTTACATATTCATGAAGTCCGAAGAACACGGGGGCGTCAACTTTGATGAACTCGAGGAAATTCTGGCCGGCTGGCACCCAGCCATTGCCAAGGCAATTGCCGAAAGCTGGAACATGTCCGAAGAACTCGTGACAGCGCTGGAATCGCAGCTTGATACGGACCCCGAACTGCGCGAATCAGCATCGCTGGCGGAGGTGCTCTCAGCATCGAGAATTCTCCTGCACCACGAAGTCGCCGGCGAAGACCTGAACGCCAGCGAGTTCCCGCTGCTACAACGGCTTGGTATCGCGGATCACGGCGAAACCGCGGTTACGCTCGAGGAACACGCCGAAGCCATCGACCAGATCCGGCAGGGCCTGCGCGCATAAACTGGTTTATGCGCGCACGATCAGCATCTGCACACTATTCGTGCAGATGCTCCAGCTCCTTGAGTGCTGGCTCGGCATTCAGCACCAGTGTTTCGTCATCGCCCAGCGTTATACGCACATGGCCGCCATTTTCGAGTCGTCCAAACAACAGCTCCTCGGCCAATGGTCGCTTGATGTGCTCCTGGATAATGCGAGCCATCGGGCGCGCTCCCATCTTGGGGTCATAGCCGCGCTCGGCAATCCAGGTCCGCGCTGCGTCGTCGAGTTCCAGCGTAACGTTATTGCTGTCCAGCTTGGCTTCGAGTTCGACAATCAGCTTGTCCACCACCCGTTTGATCGACACGGCATCCAGCTCGGCAAACTGGATGATGGCGTCAAGACGATTGCGGAATTCCGGCGAGAACGTCTTGTTAATGATGCTCATGCCGTCGGATGAATGATCCTGGTGTGTGAAGCCAATGGATGCCCGGCTCATTTCCTGGGCGCCGGCATTGGTGGTCATGACGAGAATCACGTTGCGAAAATCCGCTTTGCGACCGTTGTTGTCGGTCAATGTGCCGTGATCCATCACCTGCAGCAGGATATTGAACACTTCCGGGTGCGCCTTTTCGATCTCATCGAGGAGCACCACGGCATGCGGGTTCTTGTTCACCGCCTCGGTCAGCAATCCACCCTGGTCGAAACCCACGTACCCCGGGGGCGCACCGATCAGGCGTGAAACCGTATGCCGCTCCATGTATTCGGACATATCGAAGCGAATCAACTCCACGCCCATCGACAAGGCCAGTTGCCGGGTAACCTCGGTTTTGCCAACGCCGGTCGGGCCGGCAAACAGGAAGGCACCGATAGGCTTGTCCTCATCGCGCAAACCGCTGCGTGACATCTTGATGGATGACGACAACGCGGTGATCGCATCGTCCTGGCCGAAAATCACCAGCTTGAGGTCGCGTTCGAGGTTCTTCAGCGCCTTGCGGTCAGAAGAGGACACACTCTTGGCAGGAATTCGCGCCATCTTCGCCACAATATTCTCAACCATCTCGACCGTAACGGTTTCATCGCGTTCGGCCGCTGGTTTAAGGCGTACGTTGGCGCCCGCCTCGTCAATCACGTCGATCGCCTTGTCCGGCAGCCGTCGGTCATTGATGTGACGCATGGACAACTCGGCCGCCGCTTCCAGCGCTCCAGCCGCGTAGCTCACGCCATGGTGCTCTTCGAAGCGTGACTTCAGACCGTGCAGGATCGCAACGGTCTCCTCCAGGGTCGGCTCCGGCACGTCGATCTTCTGGAACCGGCGAGCCAGCGCGTGATCCTTCTCGAAAATGCCACGGTATTCTTCATAGGTGGTTGAGCCGATGCAGCGAATGTCGCCACTGGCCAGTACCGGTTTAATCAGGTTGCTTGCGTCCATTACCCCACCAGACGCCGCCCCCGCACCGATAACCGTATGAATTTCATCGATAAACAAAATTGCGCCGGGGTCTTCCTGCACCTCCTTGATAACCGCCTTGAGCCGTTTTTCAAAGTCGCCGCGGTATTTCGTACCGGCAATCAGCGTGCCCATGTCGAGGGCGTAGATGGTCGCATCCAGCAATACCTCGGGGACCCGCTCTTCCACGATCATGCGCGCCAGACCTTCAGCCAGCGCTGTCTTGCCCACGCCAGCGTCACCGACATACAGGGGGTTGTTCTTGCGGCGCCGGCACAGAATCTGCACCGTGCGCTCGATTTCAATTTCGCGGCCAATCAGCGGATCAATACGCCCGTCGACGGCCATCTGGTTCAGGTTGCTGGCATAGCGATCGAGCGCGGTGGCGTCAGCTTCGCCTTCACCATCCAGCGCGGGCTCCTCGTCACCTTCAGTCGCTTCGCCCGGAACCTGTGGCAGTCCGTGCGAAATCAGATTAATGACATCGAGGCGGGTAATGTCCTGCAAACCCAGAAAATACACAGCCTGCGACTGCTTTTCGCTGAAAATCGCGACCAGGACATTGCTCCCCGTCACTTCCTTTTTGCCGCTCGATTGCACATGGAACACGGCGCGTTGCAACACGCGCTGGAAGCCCAGTGTGGGCTGCACGTCGTTCTCTTCGTCAATCTGCATGAGCGGCGTCTGCTCTTCGATAAACTGCGTCAACTGACGGCGCAGCTCGGGAATATTGCCGTTACACGCCTTGAGAATCTCGTGCACTTTGGGAATATCGAGCAACGCCAGCAACAGGTGTTCAACAGTCATGAACTCATGCCGTTGCTCACGAGCGCGCTGAAACGCCTCGTTCAAACAAAATTCCAGTTCACTGCTTAACATAGCCGGTATCCACTCCCGTTCACATTTCTTCCATGGTGCAAAGTAAAGGATGCTGGTGTTGTTTCGCCAGCCCCATGACCTGGGCAACTTTAGTTTCCGCGATCTCGAAACTGTACACACCGCAGACGCCCTTGCCCTTGGTATGTACTTCTAACATGACCTGCGTCGCCCGGTCTCGCTGCATGCCAAAAACCACTGCCAGAATATCAACTACAAAATGCATCGGTGTGTAGTCGTCGTTCAGAAGAACGACCCGATAGCGCGATGGCTCCTTGACCTCCGGACGCGCTTCCTCGACGGCCAGGTCGAAGTCTTGTGAAAAATCGGGCTTGTTACGTTTCTCGCTCATGCTGCCTTAGATAGTTCCAATTGTTGGGGATTCAATATGATTCAGTGAATTGGTCGCTATTATATATCGGTCCATTCGCGCCATCCTTACCGCAAAACGCACTATTTACCGCTGAGCTGCCCGAAGATACCCGGCGAGCACAGCGACTGATACGGTATACCATTGGAAATATTACGGTTTTTTGTCCCTCTGCTATTGTTTGCAGGGGCGCCAAACCCGTATCATCGTGCCGCTGCGTTAGTTACTCAGGTAGGACGCTGATTTCAGCCGGACGGGATATGTCGACGAAGCACAACTGGTCAGATTTAATGACGCGGGACAGGAGCCGTGCGCTGGCGGCTGCCAATCAGCTGCTGCCGGCCTGGGTTAGCCTGATCATCGTCATCCTGATCGGCTGGCAGCTTGCCAAGGTCATCTGGCTGCTGATCCCCACGCCCGCGGTCAGCACAGCGCTTGTCGTCCCGGCAGCAGGTGCAGCCAGCGCGCGCAGCGGCACGTCCTACACCAATACCGAGATCATCGCCAACGCGCACATTTTCGGCGAGGCAGACAAAGTAAGCGAAGCACCGGTGGTCACAGAACAACTTGAGCAACTTGAAGAAACCAGCATTCGTGAACTGAAATTGCGCGGCACGATCGCTTCTGACCGGCCCGAGTTCTCAATTGCAATCATTGCCAATAATTCGAATGACGAGAAAATCTATGTCATCGATGACCCGGTTGCCTCCGGCGTCACGCTGCATGCGGTATACGCGGACCGTGTCGTACTAAATGAGCGCGGCGCGCTGACCAACCTGAGCCTGCCGCGGGAGTTTTCCGAGAGCAATGCAAGCAACTACACACGCTCGCAACCGGTGCAGCGCGCGGCCCAGAACCAGGCCAGCATCCAGGCTGTCGTCGCGCAGAATGTCTCGCGGTTAGCCGATGTTATTAGACCTACACCGTATTTTGTAAATGGCGAACAGCAGGGCTATCGCGTATACCCTGGTCGCGACCGTGCGCAGTTTGCAGCGCTGGGTCTGCGTCCCGGCGATTTGATCAAGGACATAGACGGTCAGTCGCTTTCCGATCCCACACAGGCAATGCAGATTTTTCAGTCGCTCGGAACCGCCAGCCAGGTATCTGTTACGGTTGAGCGGGATGGCAATCCCGAGACCATCATACTGAAAACCGACCAACTCGATCTTGGTGATGAAACGACCCAATGAATGAACTCCTGAGACCCATCCTTGTACGTGCGCGACTCGCCGCGCTTGCCCTGCTTATCGCGCTGCAAATGCCCGCCGGTGCACTCGCGCAAGACGGTGCGCAGGCAATGATTACGCCGAATTACAAGGAAGCCGATATTCGGCAAATCGTCGAAGCCGTTGGCGAGATCACCAACCGGACGTTCATCATCGATCCACGCGTTCAAGGTGCCAAGGTGACCATGCTGTCATCCACGCCAATGACGCCGGACGCTTTTTACGAAGCGTTTCTTTCCATTCTCGATGTGCACCAGCTAGCCGCTGTCACAACCGGGAACATCACCAAGATTATTCCCAACGCCACTGCCCGTCAGTATGCCGGGCCCATAGGCACGAGCGGTTCTACCGGTGCTGACGACATCATCACGCAGGTCATCCAGGTGCGGAATGTCGGTGCCACGCAACTTGTGCCGATCCTGCGCCCGCTGGTTCCGCAATACGGGCACCTCGTAGCTCACCCGGGTTCGAACATGCTGATCATTTCAGATCGGGCCGCCAACGTGACACGGATGGCGAACATCATTCGGCGCATCGATCAGGCCAGCGATGAAGAAATTGAGGTGATCCCGTTACTGCATGCGTCGGCCTCCGAGGTCGTGCGTGTGATGACCGCATTGACGCAGCAGCCGCGTGCCGACGGTGCTCCGGTCACAACGAGCCTGGTCGCCGATGCGCGTACCAACAGTATTCTGCTCGGCGGCGACAAAGCTGATCGTTTGCGTCTGCGGGCGCTCATCGCACACTTGGACACGCCGCTCGAAGACGGCGGCGACACCCAGGTGCGTTACCTGCGCTACGCCGATGCGGAAGAACTTGCCGCCAAACTGCAACAGCATGTCTCAACGATTGTTGGTGCGTCCGGCGCCGGCGGTGCGCAAGCGGCGGGCGGTGCACAGCAGGATAATGTCAGCGTGTGGGCGGATATCCAGACCAACGCCATTGTCGTGAATGCACCACCCAAGACCATGCGCTCACTGATGGCCATCGTCGACAAGCTGGATATTCGGCGCGCACAGGTGCTGGTAGAGGCCATCATTGTTGAAGTACTGGAAGATAAGTCCGCCGATCTTGGCGTGACCTGGGCGGTCAGCGACAGCGACGGCAACCAGCCGATTGCCATCACCAACTTTCCGGCGTTCGGCTCTGGGATTGTGCAACTCGCGGGCGCCGCGGCAGGCGGTGACGCAACGGACCCGACGAGCCTGATCGGTGATGGCGTCACTATCGGCGTTGGCCGGATTACCGACGATGGCGTCAGTTTTGCGGCTATTCTGCGCGCTCTGCAGGGCGACGCGAACACCAATATCATTTCGACACCCACTATCCTGACCACCGATAACGAGGAAGCC